>CBCSOX010000035.1:0-19394 GCA_965141735.1 uncultured Oscillospiraceae bacterium
TACCTATGCAACTCCCACCGACAACAACGTGTATTTAACTGCCCAAACAGGACGAAATGCATGTGTTCGAGACAGTGCGCCACACCACAAAAAATCTGGTTAACATGCAGCAGCCGGAAGGATTCTTCCTTCCGGCTGCATACCGTCCTCTATTCTCTGTGATCGACGTCACGGAAAGAACGGGATCTCTTTATTGCTTCTATTTGACGTTGTTTTTGATGGCTGTCCGGGTTGTTCTGCCTGGAGTGTAGTAGGCTTCCTGAGGGTTGCCGCCCACCTGTTTTTGCATCTGCGCGCGGCAGCGGTGCATCAGTTGCACCGCATCTGTCCGGCTGTCCCCTGTGGGCCAGACTGGTTCGAGGACACTGAGGGTGAGGGAAGGGCGCCGGCGAAAGAGCTTTTGCAGCCCAGTGTTCTTCCGCGGGGTGAGCACCAGAGGGACGACGGGGACTCCGTGTGCGCAAGCGAGGGCAAACGCACCCCGCTCGAAGGGACGGATTCCTTCTGCGTAGGGGATCAGCTCCCCTTCGGGGAAAAAGTGGACAACCTCCCCCGCGTCCAGCCGTTCTTCGAGCTTTTCCCACAACGCGTGCAGAGACTTGGGCGTCTCGGGGATCGGCAGCCCCCCGAGCATTCGGATCAGGTGGCGGACAAACGGCATCTCCAGATTTTCCTTGAGAGTGGGATACCAGGAGCGGTGGGGGGAGAGCAGGCAGGCGACCATTGCGCAGTCGAGCATGCAGATGTGGTTGCACACTGTGACAAATCCGCCCTTGAGGTTTTTGACGCGCTCTCCGCCGCGCACCCGCAGGCCGAAAAAGAGACGGTGGTGCACCCCGAGCACCGCGAGGGCAAACCGCAGCAGGAGGGTGCTGAAAAAGCGGTGCACAGGGTTGATTGGCCAGAAGGAATAGGCTTCGTCGAGAACTACTTTGCGCATTTGTTTTCCTCGATCGCGGCGGCGAACATCTCCTCCATCTGTGCCACGCAGGCGTCGATGTTGTACTGCTTGCCGTGTTCGCTGTAGACAAGTTCCATCTGTTTGCGCTCTTCCTCGTGTTCAATCCAGTAGTCGATTTTTGCGGCGAGGTCGCCGCTGTCCCCTGCGCGGAACAGGCTGCGCTCGTCGAGCGCAAACTGGGGTGTCGCGGATTTTGGGCTGTTTGCGATCACCGGTACCAAACCGCTGCTGAACGCTTCGATGCAGGAGATCGCCTCGATCTCAACATCTGCCGCGTGGGCGTAGAGGTCGCAGATGGACAGGAGGTCGAGCAGCTCCTGTTTGGAGTAAAACCCAATGATGGGGCGGTTGGTGAGGCCCTGGGCAAGGGACTCATATTTCTTCTGTTTTGGGCCCCTGCCCGCGAGCAGAAGCTGGATGCGGCTCTCGTATTTGGATTGGCGCACCGCCTCAATGAGCACGTCCTGCCGCTTTTCATTGGACAGCCGTCCCACCATAAGGATCACAAATTTTCCCTCAAGCTGTTTTGGCTTGGGGGATTTGCGGTAGACAAAATCCCGGTCCACCCCGTTGGAAATCACATGCAGCTGCGCGGTGTAGCCGTGCCGCTTGAGCTCCCGGGCGATAAACCGGCTCGGGCAGTGGACGTGGGTGAACTGGTTGTAAAACTGGCGGAAATAGGTGTAAATTGTGCTGTTCACCGCCTCGTATTTTCCAAGACCGATGTTGTAGCTGACGTTTTCGGGCTGGACGTGAAAGGCGGCGGTGTGGGGGACACCGAGCCGCTCAGCAATCCGGCGGCCTTTGGAGGAGACCCAGAACGGCATGAGAAAATGGACGACATCCGCCCAGCGGATCGCCTTTTCGAGCACAACACGGTCCGGGTAGGCAAACAGCATCCCCTGGTTGTGCACAATTCCCCGCACACCGGGCAGGAGCTTGAGCTCCTTGAGGGAATAGCGGTCGTGTGACGCTTCGCCGACACTGACGGTGCGCACCTCGTTGCCGTGTTCCCGCAGGGTGACGGCAAGCCGCTGCGCCGAGATGGTGGTGCCGTTGTTTTTATCATCAAGCTGGTCCATGACGAGCAGTATTCTCATAATCTTCCCCTTTTCACCTGGAATACCTACCATTATAGTACGTTGAGGCCAATCTGTCTATACCAGATCTATACAACGGGGGACAGACGCAGGGGCGGCCCGCAGAATTTCATCCCCAAAAAAGGGTTGAAAACAACCGTAAGACTCTCTATAATAAGAAGTATATTTCGAGAGGGCTGGTGAGAGCATGTTTAAGATACTGATTGCGGAGGATGATGCCTCCATCCGGCGGGAGCTCTCCTCCGCACTGTGCAGGCAGGGCTATGAGACGGTTTGCCCCACGGATTTTTCACTTCTCGCGGATGTGGTCCGGATGCAGAGCCCCGACCTCATCCTGCTCGACATCGGTCTGCCCGGCACCGACGGGTTCAAGCTTTGCAGTGAAATCCGCGGGTTCTCCCGGGTGCCGATCATTTTCGTCACCAGCCGCAACACCGACCTTGATGAGCTGATGAGCATTTCGATCGGCGGGGATGATTTTGTCACCAAGCCGTACAACCTTCCCATCCTGCTCGCCCGGATCTCCTCCCTGCTCGCCCGTGCCTACCCCACGGCGCAGCTGCCCGAGTCCTACAAAGGGGTGGTGCTTGACACGGCGGCGGGCAAGGCGTGCTATCAAAACCAGACAGCAGACTTTACCAAAAACGAGATTAAAATCCTTCACTACCTATTTCAAAACCGGGGGAGGATTGTCTCCCGCACTGACCTGATCGAGTACCTGTGGGATAATGAGCTGTTTGTGGATGACAACACCCTCAGCGTCAACATCACCCGCATCCGGGCCAAACTCGACGGCATCGGGGTGCACAATTTTATCCAGACAAAGCGCGGGCTGGGGTACATGATATGAGCTTTTGGGAATACCTGTACGACCACATCTACTCGCTTCTGCTCAACATCGTCTGCATGGTGCTGCTCTCAGTCTACCTCGTCGCAACCGGCAACGAGCCGGGGAGTGCGCTGCTCGTCGTCGCAGTGTGGCTGCTCCTTCTGGCCGGGTGCCTGCTCTTCGGATTTCTCCGGCGCAGGCGGTATCTGGACCGGCTGTGGAAAACCGCGGAAGGGCTTGAGCAGAAATACCTTTTGCCCGAGGTGATGGACAAACCCTACCGTTCGGAGGACCGGGAGTATTACGAGCTGATGCACACCGCCTGTAAGTCGATGCTCGAAAACGTCTCCTCAGTGCGGGCGGAGCGGCGGGAATACCGGGAGTACATCGAGCAGTGGGTGCACGAAGTCAAGATGCCGATTGCAGCGATCAAGCTGATGTGCGACAACAACAAAAGCGAATTCTCCCGCCGGATTCTGACTGAGCTCGACAAGACGGATAACTACGTCGAGCAGGCGCTCTTTTACGCCCGCAGTGAAAATGTGGAAAAGGATTATCTTGTGCGGGAGCTGCCGCTGCGCGAGAGTGTCAACGCGGTGATCCTGCGCAACAAGCAGCTTCTCCTCTCCAATCGGGTCTCGGTCGAGACGGCTGGCCTGGACCTGTCGGTGTTCACCGACCGCAAATGGCTGGAGTTTATCCTCCATCAGCTCGTGGCCAATGCGGTGAAATACCGTAAAGGGGAAGGGGCTGTGCTGCGCTTCTCTGCCAGCGAGTGGCGGGAAGGGGTGCGGCTGTGCGTGGAGGACAACGGCGTCGGGATCGCGGCGAGCGAACTCCCCCGCATCTTTGACAAGGGGTTTACCGGGTCCAACGGCCGCAGCGGCCAGCGTTCGACCGGTATTGGGCTCTATCTCTGCAAGCGGCTGTGCGACAAGCTCGGGCTCGGGCTGTCCGCTGAATCGGTGCAGGGGAGCTACACCCGGATTCTTCTCGTTTTTCCCAAGGGGACGTTCAGCGGCCCTGCAGTGGAATGAGGTAAGCCCCCGGCAGAATGCCGGGGGCGTGTTTTTGTTTCGAGACCACCGGGGGAGGCTCTGATGGCTTTCCCCGCCAGAGGTGCGGTTTTATGAATACTTTTTTCTGCGGCAGAATAGGAGGAGAAACCGGCAGCAGGCTTTGCTGCGGCAGTGTATAGGAGGCGAGTGTGTGGCCGCTGGCGGTTCGGGATCCTTTTCCAGACATGAGGTGACAGTTCTAGCTGTCTGTTGGATTTTTCCGAGGCAGAGAAACGATTTGCGTAGGCTGGTGAGGTTTCTGCTGTTTAAAAATGAGCTGGCAGGCGGTGTGAAGACAACTTAAGCGGATGAAACGATCTTGTTCCCACAAAGCAAGTTCGTGTTCAGAAGGGTTTTAGAGGACAACGGGAATACCAATTGGCTTTGCGCTGTTACAGATAAGGCTTGATAGGGTCGCCTGCGTGAACAGGGCGCAGGAGAAGGCTTTTGCTGCAATCTTACAGTTCTGTAAGGTGGCTGTAAGGAAGATCGATACAATACGCTCCGGGAATCTTGTAAAATAGAGAGCGAGGTGAACGACATGAATACACTGTTAAAAATTGAATCAATTGAAAAATACTACGGCGGGAGCGGGAGCGTGACCAAGGCGGTCGACGAGATCAGTTTTGCGGTCTGCGAAGGGGAGTTCATAGGCATTATGGGCGCTTCCGGTTCGGGAAAGACCACTCTGCTCAATCTGATTTCCACCATCGACACGGTCAGCGCCGGGCACATCTATCTCGGCGGCCGGGACATCACCGCGCTGCGGGACCGGGAGATCGCACAGTTCCGGCGAGAAAACCTTGGGTTTGTCTTTCAGGACTTCAACCTTCTCGACACCCTGACACTGCGGGAGAACATCGCGCTCTCGCTGACCATCAGCCGGGCCGACCCGGCGACTGTGGACGCCAGGGTGGAGAAGGGAGCCGCACGGCTCGGAATTGCGGACATCCTCGACAAGTTTCCCTATGAGGTGTCGGGGGGACAGAAGCAGCGTTGTGCCTGTGCCCGCGCCCTGATCAACAACCCAAAGCTCATTCTGGCCGACGAGCCGACCGGCGCGCTCGACTCCAAATCCGCACAGATGCTGCTCGAGACAATCCGGGAGATGAACGGAGAACTGGGCGCGACCATCCTGATGGTCACCCACGACGCGTTTTCCGCCAGCTACTGCAAGCGCATCCTCTTTTTAAAGGACGGACGGATTTTCAACGAGATCCTGCGGGGGGAGAAATCCCGCCGCCAGTTTTTCAACGAGATCCTCGACGTAATGTCGCTGCTGGGAGGTGACTTCAGCAATGTACGCTAAGCTCGCCCGCCGCAATATCCGCCGCTCGGCAAAGGATTACATCATCTATTTCGTCACCGTCACCATCACCGTTGCGCTGATGTTCGCGTTTAACTCGATCATCTTTTCAGACGACATTCAATCCCTCAACAAAATGATTTCCAACATGAACATGGCCATTGTCTTTGTCTCAGCCATTGTCGTCTTTGTCGTGGGGTGGCTGATCAACTACATCACCCGGTTTACCCTGCAAAAGCGCAGCCGGGAGTTCGGCACCTATCTGGTGCTCGGCATGGAAAAGCGGACGATCTCCCGGATGTTTCTGCTGGAAAACCTCGCGATCGGTGCGGTGTCATTTGGCGTAGGGGTGCTGCTGGGCGCGCTGCTCTTCCAGATCTTTTCGGCTGTGATCCTCAATGTCTTCGGCGCCCCTTATCAGATCTCGCTCTCGGTTTCGTGGGAGGCAGCGCTGCTCACCCTGGGGTACTTTGCGGCGGTCTATCTCTTTGCGCTGCTGCGCAACAACCGGTCGCTGCGCAGGGTGCGGGTGCACGAGCTGCTGGGTGCAGAGCACAAAAACGAAAAGGTGCGGCTTAAAAGGGGGAGGGGGATGCTGCTTCTCTTCCTGCTCTCGCTTGTCTGTGCGGCGGGCTGCATTGCCTTTGTCCATCGGTTTTTTAAGGCATCCACCCTCGACCAGAGCGCAAACATGCTCGATTTGGGGATCGGGCTGCTCCTGCTCGTCGCCTTTCTCTATCTCTTTTACATCAGTTTTTGCTCCTTTCTGCTCTTTGTGTTTCACAGGAGCAAGCGGTGGAAATACAAAAACAACAACCTCTTTCTCCTGCGCCAGACAACTTCAAAAATCAACTCCAACGGCGCGCTCATGGGCACTCTCGCCCTGCTGCTGACTTTAACCTTTCTCTCCCTCTCCACAGCTGTGCTCTTCAACGAGATGAACGCCACTACAATCCGCAAAAACGCCACCTTTGACCTCGGAATCTTGGTGGAAACCCCAGGCGTGGACTTCACCCCCCAGATTGAAACGGCCCGCCAGTACGGCGAGGTGGAAAGCGCGGTGCAGTACGGCTTGTACCGGACCGGGAATTCGGAATTCCGCGACCAGCTCAGCGGCACCCAGTTCGGGGTGAGCTGGATGGAGTCCGACCTCTGCATTGGGCTGACCGCCTACAACCAGCTGCGCCAACAGCTCGGCTACAAGCCTGCGGACATGACGGAAGAGGGGTTCCTGTTGCACGCCGACCGGGAGATGGTTGCAGACTATGTTTCCAACTATGCGGAGGAGAAGGGAAAACTCCGTTTCGGGGGGACCGAACTGCGCTATACCGGAACCTATCAGGAAGATTTTTCACAGGGGTCGGTCAATGGCTTTTACTTTTTGATTGTGGTCCCGGATGCGGTGCTCGGGGAGCTGGAGCCCTACAGCTCCAACCTCGCCTTAAAAACCAAAGACGGCCTCCCCTCTGCTGCGTATGAGCCGCTCAAAGCGCTCTCCTACATCGACGCAGACGGCAACGAGATCGATGACTGGGGACTGCTCGTGCTGCAAAGCAAGGACGAAGAGGAGTCCAAGTCCATGTTTACCATCCTCTCTTTTTTGCTGTTCTATCTGGGACTTGTCTTTATCTGCGCGAGCGCGACCATCCTCGCGGTGCAGCAGCTGAGCGATTCAGCCAAATACCGCTACCGTTTTGACCTGTTGCGCAAGCTCGGCCTCGGGCACAGGGAGGTCAACCGGATTGTACTGCGGCAGCTGCTGGTCTATTTCGGCCTTCCGGTGATCTGTCCGGTGGTGATAAGCTCGGTTCTGCTCTCAATCGCAAACATGCTGTTTTGGCCGATGCTCTCAGGGCGGTTTGTTCTCTACAGCTATCTGCTGCTGACATTCCTTCTTTTTCTCATTGTGTACGCCTGTTATTTTCTCGCCTGCTACGCCGGGTTTAAGCAGAATATCTCCCCCAAGCGGTGAAGGGAAACCAACAGCTGTTCAGGCTGCTGATACCTCTTTTGAGCAAAAAATAAGCGGTTCGGCGGAATGTATGGCGGATGGCTCGACGGCAAATTCCGGTTCTCTAGAATTTTCCGGGTACGGTTGAGAAAAGGGAGGCCCACTCCCCAAAGTGTTGATCTAGACGACACACTCAATAGCTGTTTCGATTTTTTTCGAAACAGCTATTGACTTTTTCGGGGCGGGGTGGTAGAATCTATTTTGAAATCAATCGAAATAGTTTGGGGGGAACGACCAATGGGGTTTGCAGAGACATTCAAAGCGCTGTCCGACCCGGTGCGGCGGGAGATCCTTGAGATGCTGCGCAAGGGCCGGCTTTCTGCCGGAGAAATTGCCCAGCACTTTGCACTCTCCGCCGCAACCGTCTCTTACCACCTGTCTCAGCTGAAAAAAGCGGGGCTGGTGTATGAGACCAAGCACAAAAACTATATTTATTATCAGCTGAACACCTCGGTGTTTGAAGAGCTGATGCTCTGGCTGGCACAGTTTGGAGGAAAAGACCATGAAAAAGAACAATAAGACGCTGATTCTCACCACCCTTCTCTGCCTGCTTCCCATCCTGTTGGGGCTTGCGCTCTATGACAGACTCCCTGAACAAATCGCCGTCCACTGGAACAGTGCGGGGGAGCCGGACAGCTATTTCCCCAAGCTCGCTGCGGTGCTCGGACTGCCCGGGCTGTTTGCAGGGATCAGCCTGTTTGTGAACTTTACCCTCAGCCGCGACCCTAAGGCCCAGCAGCAGTCAGAGGTGCTCCGCAACATTGGGCTTTGGTTCATCCCGTTTCTGTCACTGCTCCTGGTTCCGATCACCCTGTTTATTGCCATGGGGGCTCAGATTCCGATTGGGACGATCGCCCCCCTTCTGCTGGGGCTGTTCCTTGTCGTGACAGGAACTTACCTGCCGAAATGCAGGCAGAACTACACAGTTGGTATCAAACTGCCTTGGACTCTGCACAGTGAAGAGAATTGGAACCGCACCCACCGCATGGCCGGGGTTTTGTGGATTGCAGGCGGTTTCATCATTGCCGCAGCCAGCCTGCTGCGGGTTACCTGGCTGCCCATAACGGTGCTCATCGCGCTGGTGTTGGTGTTCGTGCCGTTTGTCTACTCCTACCTACTTTATAAAAAAGGAATCTAGTTTTTCGATGGGGCGCCTGCGGCTGAGCAGGCGCCCTGTATGGTTTCACATCACAAGTCTTTTTATGAGAAAACCTGATAAAACTGGGAAGTCGGGTTGCGTCAGCCTGAGCGGTTGTAAGTTGATACCGCTAAGGTTCCAGATGGATGAAACGGCATCAGCGTCCAGGGCAGCTGAGAATATGCAGGTTGAAAACAAGCCGGACGGAGCCCCAGAGCGGGGATGGAGAAACGTGAAATTCCTGCCAATCGGGGTCTGAAAAGAGTCCATAAAAAAGAGTTTGAGAAACAGGGGAAAATGTTCCAAATAGTTGTTGACAACCCAGTGGAAAACAGCTACACTGAGAGGGAAAGGAGGCGGTTCCAATGAAGACGGATCTGCGCACCATCCCCGGTGTGGGAACAAAGACTGAGGAGGATCTGGTTGCACTCGGATTCCCCTCGGTGGCCTCGCTTAGAGGGCAGGACCCACAGGAGATTTACGACAGGGATTGTGCGCGCAGGGGATTTTTGATCGACCGTTGCCAGCTCTATGTCTACCGCTGCGCGGTTTACTTTGCCGAAACCGAAAACCCAGACCCCGAAAAGCTCAAATGGTGGAATTGGAAGGACTGACGACATGCGGCTTTTTCTTGCAGTACAACTCAGCAGCCCGGTGAAGGACGCGCTGTGTCAGGCGATTGAATCGCTCAAAAAGCAGAGCCAGCAGGGCAATTTTACCCGAAGGGAGAACCTTCACCTCACCCTTGCGTTTCTCGGGGAGACGTCACGACTGGCTGCGGCAAAACGGGTGCTGGACGAGCTCGAAGTGCCGTCCCCGTTTTCCCTCACAATTTCCGGCCTGGGAAGATTCCGCCGGGAGGGCGGGGACATTTGGTGGGCGGGCGCCGAGCAAAACGACGCGCTCTGCGACCTTGCAGCGCAGCTGGTGGCACGGTTGGAGCGGGCGGGCTTTCCGGTGGAAAAACGGCCGTTCAAACCGCACCTGACCCTCGGCCGGCAGGTGGTTTTGCAGGGCCGGCCGGGGGAGCTTTCCCCAGTCGGGATGGAGGTGGACAGGATCAGTCTCATGAAGTCGGAGCGGCTGGCGGGTATTCTCACCTACACCGAAGTCTATGCAAAGGAATTTCCCCCGGCGATTAACACCGGGGATTTGGGGCAACAATAAACAGAAAAGCAATACCACGAACAGAAAGTAGGAATCGATGATGCGGCTTGAATTAGTCAGAGGAGATATCACAAAGCAGTGCGCCGATGCGATTGTCAACGCGGCGAACACCTCGCTGCTCGGCGGGGGAGGGGTGGACGGCGCAATTCACCGCGCCGCCGGCCCCAAACTGCTGGAGGAGTGCCAGGACCTGGGCGGATGCCAGACGGGCGAGGCGAAGATCACCCGCGGCTACAACCTGCCCGCCAAGTTTGTCATCCACACGCCCGGCCCGATCTGGCGGGGCGGTGCCTCCCATGAGGACGAGCTGCTCGCAAACTGCTATACATCCTGTCTGAGTCTGGCGGTGGAAAACGGATGCAAAACCGTCGCATTTCCCTCGATCAGCACCGGCGTGTACCATTTTCCACTCGATCGCGCGGCGACGATTGCAGTCGGCGCCATCTGGTCGTTTCTCGAAACCGATAGGGCGCTCGAGCGGGTGCGGATCGTCTGCTTTGACGACACGACGCTCGCAGCTTACAACAAGGCGCTCAGTGCTGTGGGGAGGGGTCAGGATGGACGGAACGAATAGGGCAGACATCCGGCTCGGCAGTCTCGTCGACATCGTGCTCAAACGGGACCAGCCAACCGGTAAGCGGACCAGAGGCCGCGTCAAGCGCATTTTGACCAACCGGCCGTACCATCCCCATGGCATCAAGGTGATGCTCGAAGAACAGGATCAGGTCGGACGGGTTCAGCAAATCTTGGAGGAGGAGTAAACTATGAGCTGCACATTCATCGAATACCCCAAATGCACTACCTGCCAGCGCGCAAAAAAATGGCTGGAGGAGAACGGAATTCCCTTTGAGGACCGGCACATTGTAGAGGACAATCCCACCGCTGAGGAGCTCAGGCAGTGGCATCAGCGCAGTGGCCTGCCGCTCAAACGATTCTTCAACACCAGCGGCCTTGTCTACAAATCTCTCGGCCTCAAGGACAAACTTGCACAGATGTCTGAAGAGGAACAATACGCGCTCCTTGCGACCAACGGAATGCTGGTCAAACGCCCGCTTTTTATCTGTGACAAAACCGTTTTGGTTGGGTTTCGTCCAGCGGAATGGGATTGCCTGAAAAGGGAATAAAAGGGCTATAAAACGAGTGGAATTCGGTTGTATTTAGTGTGCAATATGAAAATATTGCCAAAATAGATGTCGTATAATTACGAGAAAAAAGTCAAAAATCCCCCAAAAATCAAGGTTTTATTTGCTTCCGATGCTCATGAAAATCTTGCTCATTGTTGAATTGCAAAAAGGTTTAGCATGTATAAAAAAGCAAATTATGATGGAATAGTTCTATCGAAAATAGATAAAGAGATTCATTTTTTACATCTCCATTTTACTTTTTTCCATTGAAAATCTTGCTGAAATTGTATAAAATTTAGTTGTTACCGTATAACACTTTTGCATACTCAACTTGCGCTGAATTGGATGCCATGTGAATCGGGGGATGAACAGGTCGTTTCCAGCGGTACGGTAAAAACTTACCTTAGGTAAAGAAAGGAGGCTTATTTTGGAAAGCAGGGGAGTGCGAGAGAATGACCCTGCATTTTTATTTGTCTTACAAAGAGAGAAGGGGTGTACATATGAACAAAACTTTCACCAGAGTGTTGGGCGTTGTCCTGAGTGCGGTCATGGTGACCACCTCAGTTTCGGCCGCTGTTCCCGCTGTCTTCAACGCGGAGACAATGCCGCTCGCGTATGCGGCACAGGCAAACAGCGCGATCAACACGCTCAAGGTCAATGCGATGGCAACTCCGCTCGGCATTGACACACCGAATCCGACGTTTAGCTGGATGCTGAACCTCGACGGCTACGGCCGCGGGCAGTCCTCCTACCGTGTCATCGTCGCCTCCACACCTGAAAAGGCGGCAAACCGGGAGGGCGACCTGTGGGATTCCAAGCAGGTCTTTGATCCGGACAACTACAACGTTGTCTATCAGGGAGCCGATCTGACTTCCAAAACCCAGTATTACTGGGCAGTGGAAGTTTGGGACGAAACCGGCTCTTCCCTCGGATGGAGCGATGTCGCAACGTTCGAGACCGCGATCATGACCACCGAGGAGTGGCAGGGCGAATGGATCGGACACAAAGTGCAGTCTATGTCGCCCGACGGCGGCAAATGGATCTGGCTGCGGGAGGGCGCTGCTTTTGAGCACTCCCCGGGCGGCCACATGTATTTTAGAAAGCACTTTACTCCCGCTGCGGACAAGACAGTTTCCCGCGTGATGGTCGGCTTTACCGCCGATGACAAGGTAACTCTTTACGTCAACGGCACAGAGTGCGGCTACAACGGAAGCTGGTCCACAGGAACCCTTGTGGATGTCACCGACAAAATCGTTGCGGGCGACAATGTCCTCGCATACGATGCAATTAACGACACCGACGGCTATGCCGGCCTTCTGTCCAAGGTGAAGATCGACTACACCGACGGCAGCAGCAATGAGTTTGTCACCGATGAAAACGGCTGGCTCGTCTCCAAGAGCAATCCCGACGGCTGGACCAATCCTGATTTTGAGGATGCCGACTGGAAGGCGCCCGATCAGACTGACAAAGAGTACGGCGTCGGCCCGTGGAACCGTGGCGCTGTCTTTAAACTCAACGATCCCAACGAGCGCGCCGCTACCGTGCTGCGCAAAGAGTTCACTGCGGACAAGGGTGAAATCGAAAGCGCACGCGCCTACATCAGCGGCCTCGGGTTCTATGAGCTGCGCATCAACGGACAGCTCCCCGACGATTCGGTCATGAATCCCCGCAACACGCAGTATACCCAGACCATTCCCTACTGCACCTACGATGTCACCTCTCTGGTTCAGCAGGGTGCAAACGCAATCGGCGTAGAGCTTGGAAACAACTTCTACAACGAGACCGATGGCGTGTGGAACTGGCCGCAGTCCGCGTGGCGCGACGATCCGAAACTCCGCATGGAGCTTGTGATCAACTACAAAAATGGGGAATCCGAAACCATTGTCACCGACCAGACCTGGAAGATGACCCGCAACGGCCCGACCACCACCAACAGCATCTATCTGGGCGAGACCTACGACGCCCGCAAAGAGCTGACTGGTTTTGCGCAGCCCGGCTATGACGATTCCGCGTGGGAAATCCCGGACATCGCCAACACACCGACCGGAAAGCTCGAGGCGCAGACCATGGAGCCGATCCGCAGAACCAAAGCGCTCAAGCCCTCCAACATCACCAAGCTCGAGAACGGCTCCTATGTGGTCACCGTTCCGGAGATGCTCGCGGGCTGGGCAAAACTCAACATTAAGAACCCCGTCGAAGGGGAGAAAATCACCATCACCTACGGTGAAAAACTCAACAGCGACGGCCAGGTTCAGAAGCTCGGCGGCAAGGATGGCGTCAACTCCAACTGGTGGCCGACTGACTACAACCAGCAGGACAAGTACATCTGCAAAGGCGACCCGAACGGGGAGACCTTTGAGCCCCGCTTCAGCTACAAGGGCTATCAGTACATTCAGATTGACAACTATCCGGGCGAGCTGACAGCGGACGACATCATCTGCTACCGCACCAGCAACGACATGGAAATCACCGGTCAGTTTGAATCTTCGAGCGACCTGTTCAACAGGATGCACCAGATGATGATGACCACGATGGACAACAACATGCAGGGCAAGCCCACCGACACACCGGTGTGGGAGAAAAACGGCTGGCTCGGCGACGCGAACGTCGCGACCGAGACCTTCATGTACAACTACGACTTCCAGCAGATGATGTACACCTTCATCGAGACGATGGAGGACTGTCAGGACGATTTCGGCAGCGTGCCGAACATGGTTCCGACCCAGGGCTGGGGCTCCGGCAACTCGGTTGTATGGAATTCCATTTTTGTCCTCGGCGTAGATCAGCTCTTTAAATCCTACGGAAACGAGAGCTACATCTCCGACCAGTACGACGTGATGCGCAAACAGGCCCTGATTACCATCAACGACAGCAAAAACCGCGGCTGGCTTTGGGATGCAGGCACCCTCGCTGACTGGGTGTCGCCCGTCGGCAGCAGAGAAGAGGATCAGAACCTCGGCTACAACGAAAGCCCGAGTGAGGGCGGTGCGCTTGTCGGCACAGGTTTTGCCTACCATATGCTCGATGTGCTTGCACAGATGGCGGATAAGCTCGGCAAGCCCGATGACGCCGCTGAGTACCGCGCGGCAATGGCCAACATGTATGAGGCGTTTAACAAAGCCTACTACAGAGAAGACCAGAAATGCTACGAAACAAACAACTGGAGCCAGATCGGCACCAGAACCAAGTTCCGTCAGACCTCTCAGCTCGTCCCGCTCGCATTCGGACTCGTTCCGGAAGAATATGAAGCGGGTGTTGTGGAGAGTCTGGTCAACGACATCAAGGAAAAAGACTACCACCTCAGCACAGGCTGTGTGGGATCCAAGCTGATCCTCCCCATCCTGACCGAATACGGTTATGCAGACGTCGCCTACCGGGTGGCAGAGCAGACCACCTATCCGTCCTGGGGCTTTATGGCCGACCGCGGCACCTCCCTGTGGGAGATGTGGGAGACAACCTCCCGTTCGCTCGGACACTACTTCCTCGGAACCTATGATGAATGGTTCTACAAAGGGGTAGGCGGCATCAAGGACATGGAGGACGGCTACAAGACCTTTACCATCGAGCCGACGCTTGGCGGAACCCTCACCTATGCGAACACCTCGGTCAAAACGGTGCGCGGCACAGTTGTTTCCAATTGGGAGCTCAACCGCGACAACACAGCGACCTTTGAGATGAATGTACCGGTTGGCTCGACTGCAACCATCATCCTTCCGGCGAAGGATGTAAGTGACGTTACCCTCGGCGGCCAGCCTGTTTCGGCAGAGATGGACGGCATCACTGCTGTCGATGTTGTCGACGGCAAGGTCACCATCACGGCTGGTTCCGGCAGCTACACCTTTGTCTCCGCAATCGGCGATGTACAGGTGGAAAAAGCGGTCCTCGGCCAGCTCATCGACCAGGCGAAACAGCTTGTTCAGGCGGACTACAACGCCGACGCATGGGCGATTTTTGCCGACGTCCTCGCACGTGCAGAGGAGGTTTACAACAGTGAAACCTCGAATCAGTTTGATATCAACGATGCTGAGGTCGAACTGAGAACCGCGCTTTCCGACATTAAGGAAAACGTGAGCGTCTCCAGAGCAGCGCTCAAGGCTTCAGTCGCGGCAGCGGAGAGCAACCACTTCAACAAGGTGGAATACAAGCTCGCCGACTACAGCAAATACAACACCGCCTATCAGGCAGCGAAACGGGGCGTGTCCGACATCACTCTGACCGATGACCAGATGATCAAGCTGGCAAACGATCTGGATGCGGCAGTGGCCACCCTCAAGCAGGCGCCCACCTTTACCAATGTTGCACTGGGCGCAGAGATTAGCTACTCCTCGTATTTTGAGAACGACGATTGGAAAGTCTTTAAACTCGTCGACGGCGACCGCAAGAACGTTTCTGCATCGGGCGAGTACACCGGCTTTACCTCCACTGTCGGAGCAGACAGAACGAGAGACCACGAAGAGTGGGTCGCACTGAATCTTGGCAGCGTCCAGGAGATCAACGCGGTCACCTTCTACCCGGCCTGTAAGGATGCAAGCAAGCCCAACAGCTGCTACAGCTTCCCCAAGACCTTTGATGTTTTGGTTTCTGCCGACGGGAAGACCTGGGATGTTGTCGCCTCGGAAGAGAACTATCCGGTTCCGAGCTACGGCCCGCTGTCCTTTACTTTTGACACAGTGGAAGCCCAGTATGTGAAGATTCACGCATTCCACCTCAATCCGAAACTCGATGACAACAACTACTACTATCTGCAGCTTTCCGAAATGGAAGTGTACAACGTTGTGGATGCGCCGACTGACTTTGAGCTTCTCATGCTCAAAAAGGTGATCGACAATGCGGTTGCCCTTCAGGGCGGCGACGAGTACAACGGTTCGATTCCGGAGGTGCAGAAGACATTCGACGCTGCCCTTGAGCGCGCGCAGTTTGTCTACAGCTACGACAAGGCGACCCGGGCGATGGTCAGCGAAGCGCAGGCAGCCCTGCTCGACGCGATCGCACAGCTCGGCTACCAGAAGGGCGACAAGACCGAGCTCCAGAAACTTTATGACGAGTGGAAGGATCTCGATCTGACTCCCTATATCAACGGGGCAGCCAAAGACAACTTCACCGCAGCACTCAAAGCGGCGGAAGAAACCCTGCTCAATGAAAACGCAACTCAGCCGATGGTGGACAAAGCCTACACCGACCTTGAGACTGCAGCCGGAGCCCTCCAGCTGCGCGCAACCGAAATGGACAAAGCGCTCCTCAAGAAGGTCATTGACTACGCAAACGCGCAGAAGGAAGAAGGCGGAGACTACCACAAAGCAATCGAGAGCGTGAAAAAATCCTTTGACGCAGCGCTTGCAAACGCAGAGGAGGTCTATGCTGAGACAGAAGTTTCCTCAGTACAGGTCACCGAAGCGTGGACAACCCTGATGAACGAAATCCACAAGCTCGGCCTCATCGCAGGCGACAAGACCAAACTGCAGGCAGATTACGACATCTACTCGCAGCTGAACTTGGACAACTACCTCGACGGGGCAGAGAAAGACGCGTTCATCGCAGCCCTTGACAACGCGCTGGCAGTCCTCAAGGACGGAGACGCGATGGCGGCTGAAATCGACGCAGCCGACCAGGCGCTGATCGATGCGGCTAATGCGCTGATCCTCAAGAGCGACAAAACCCAGCTCAAAAAAGCAGTGGAAGAAGCGAACAAGCTCGACCTCAACAACTATGTAGAGGCTGGCCAATCCGAGTTCACCGCAGCGCTCAGCGCGGCAGATGAGGTTCTGGGCAATGACCAGGCGACTCAGACCATGGTGGACGAAGCGCTCAACACCCTGCTGGAAGCAATGCTGAATCTGCGTCTGAAAGCGGACAAGAGCCTGCTGACAGCGGCGGCGGAAAAAGCGGCGGCAGTGGATGTTTCTCTCTATACCGAGGAGTCCCTTGCGCGCTTCAATGCAGCACAGGATGCAGTCAACGCAATGCTTGCGGACGAAAACCTGAGCGTAGAAAGCCAAGCAGCGGCGGACGCAGCGGCAAGAGAGCTGGAGGAAGCAATCCAGGCACTGGAGCCGGTGAGCAGAACTTCGGTCAACGGCGACAGCACAATGAACACAGGCAGCGGCTCAGCGAAAACAGGAGACGCGGCGGCGTTACCGCTGGCAATGGCGGCAGGCATCGCAGCACTCGCATTCGCGGGATACGCAGTGAGCAAAAAGAGAAAATAGTCGAAACGATAAAAGCCCCCCTCGCATCAAGCGAGGGGGGCTTTTTGTATCCCAAAATCCAGAAGCGATGCCTGCATTTTGGAAGGGACAAAAGGCATTGAGCAGATAAAAGTAATACCGAATTCTGTACAAAGAGTTGCTAAAACGTTCAGTCGTAAAGGCGGGGTCACACCTTAATTTGTAGGCAGTAAAAAGTCCTCACAGCGTGCAAAGGGCTCCCGGAGATTCCGGGAGCCCTTTGGTGGTCAATGCGTTATACTAAGATAACTGTAGTTATGCGTTGAGTTTTTTCACCGTCAGCAGTGCGTTGGTGCCGCTGCCAAGGGTAACGCCGACTGCAAGCAGGGCGGAAAGCGCCAAATCAATGACATTGCCCGCTGTGAGGCTGACGATTGCAGAGCCTTGATAAACGGTGTTGGTGCCAGCTGTCAGCGTCCGAGTCATGGTCAATGACGGAATGTTGGCTCCGTTGTTGCGCACAGCGACCGTCACACTGGCTGCGAGGGCTGCAGTGCCGTTGACTTGATATGAGATCTCGTAGTTGCCAGCGGTTGCAACGGTTACGCTGTTGGCAGGCGTATAGGTTACATTCGACGAAGGCATTGTGTTCGCCATGGGAATCTGACTAGCTGTGCCAATGGCCAGCGTAATGGTCTGAGGCGTATCGCTGAACACACCGCCATATGCGGAGAGTCCATTCGCGGGCCCGGTCGGTCCTGTTGCGCCCGTTGCGCCTGTTGCGCCGGTAATTCCGGCACCTGTAGCACCCGTCGCACCTGTTGGGCCTGTTGCACCGACTGCACCGGCTGCTCCGACTGCTCCGGCCGCTCCAGTCGGCCCAGTGGGTCCGGTTGGCCCGGTAGCCCCTGTTGCGCCTGTGGCGCCAGTCGGCCCGGTGACACTCAGTCCGGTCGGCCCAGTGGGTCCGGTTGGCCCGGTAGCCCCTGTGGCACCTGTGGCGCCAGTCGGCCCGGTGACACTCGGTCCGGTCGGTCCAGTGGGGCCGGTTGGCCCGGTGGCCCCGGCGGTTCCGGTCGCGCCTGTCGCACCGGTTGGCCCGGTGACACTCAGCCCGATGGGTCCGGTTGGCCCAGTCGGCCCGGTAGGGCCTGCAACACCGGTTGGTCCGGTGGATCCTGTAATGCTCGGCCCGGTCGCCCCGGTCGCGCCTGTTGGTCCAGTGGGCCCAGTGGGACCAGTGGGTCCGGTCGCGCCTACGCCCGGCCCAGTCGGCCCAATCGGTCCGGTCGCCCCTGTTGCGCCTGTTGCGCCAGTCGGGCCGATCAAGCCCATTGGCCCGGTGGGTCCAGTCGGGCCGGTGGGGCCGGCAGGTCCTGGGATCGGGTAGGGACATGGGCAGCATCCGCAGCCAGTGTTATTTGAGCAACCGCAATGGTTTGCTCCA
The DNA here is from genome assembly GCA_965141735.1 of uncultured Oscillospiraceae bacterium. Classification (GTDB taxonomy): domain Bacteria; phylum Bacillota; class Clostridia; order Oscillospirales; family Ruminococcaceae; genus Massilioclostridium. The sequence continues at coordinate 18,306 of CBCSOX010000035.1, forward strand.
TCGTAAATTTTCAAGTGCGGTGACCTCCTTAAAGTTGGGTTTTTGAACTGGGAGCACAGCTCCCGCAGTTCAAACGCAGCGAAAGGATCGGGCCAATCTCCCGATCATGTGGATAGAAATACGACGCTGTCGAACCGGTCGTCATTTTACTGAGGATCAGAGACAACTCCTGGACATTTTGTGTGATAACCTCACCAGTGAGAATGAAAAAATCACAAGTGTCACGGGGTTGAATCACCCAACCGGATAACTGTCAGGGTGACTTCGTTGAATTGGAAACCGTCCTGATTGGCTGTGACTGTAATATCTGTGGGCACCGCATCCACACGGAACGGGACACTGAACGACATGGTAGCCACCTCGTTTGTCGAAGCAAAGGAGTGGCTTGCCACTGCGCCCGGAACAGCTGCACCGTTTTGCAACAGCTGAATATCGATAGAGGATGGAATCGTTGTGCCAGTGTTGACAGCAACTGTGCCGTGGAACGTGGCCTGATAGATTCCGGGCTGGTTGATCACAACATTCGGGGAGCCGGGCTGGTGAGTAATTGCTGAACCGGAAACCAAAGGTGTGTCATTAAAGATCAGCGCCTGGCCGGCTGCCGAGGGTTGGCTCGTGGTGTCAACAGTTGCGAGGACCTCGGGCGTACCACCACCACCGCCAGGTTCACCGCGTGGAATGATGAAATCAAAAACTGCATTATTCTCGTCGCCAGTATTGATGACCTGCGCCTCGGTGCCGGGGTCACCAGTTATCACGTTGCCGACTTTTACGGTTGCGGCAATGCCGGTTTCCCCTGTAGGCCCGATTTCCCCAGTAGCCCCGGTAGGCCCAGTGGGTCCGGTTGGTCCGGTGGGACCAGTGGGTCCAGTTGCGCCAGCGCCGGTAGGCCCAGTCGGCCCAGTCGGTCCGGTTGGTCCGGTCTCGCCAATGCCGGTGGGTCCGATTTCGCCGGTGAGCCCCGTGGGTCCAGTCGGTCCGATGGGACCTATGGGCCCGGTTTCGCCAACGCCAGTGGCACCAGTGTTGCCTGTGGGCCCTGTGGGCCCAGTCGGTCCGGTGGGGCCCGTGGGTCCGGTTTCGCCAACG
>CBCSOX010000036.1:0-18911 GCA_965141735.1 uncultured Oscillospiraceae bacterium
GCAGCTCTCCTCCTCGCAGGTTCTGCAATCGTCCTCAAAAAACGCAGATAAAACTTGTTCACTCAGCTCTTGCTGACTGAACACACAAAGGCGCCAGCGAGAAAGCTGGCGCCTTTTGTTGTTTATTTCGTGCCGACATTCAAAAATCATTCATCAAAAATGCAAAACAACACACATGAATTGCTTTCCCTGCCATAGCGTGCCGAAACAAAACAGATTTTTATCATCTTGAAACAGGGTTTACAGAACAGTGCCTCTCCAGGGATGGCGGAAATTATCCGCGCAACTCGGTATCTCTTCTACAGCAAAATTACCGTCCTAAGGATTTCATGTTTTACAATGGCAGGCCAAACTGAACGGATCATGAAAAATACATATTAAATGAGATAGAAGGGATTAGGAAAAGATCAAACGACGCACGAGGAGTAGATTTGTCGATTTAGGGGAAACAAGAGGAGACTAGAAACAAACAGTCGTTGAAATGGCTGCCTCTGTGGGAAATGTTCGATAATGCTCAATACGCAAATTACCCCCAGGTTTTTATCATGCAGTTAAACTGTTTACGTAAAAGTCGTCTTACCTCTGGATAACAGGGTGATCACCTGCCATACGAGTTTTTCCAACGTGGATACGATCAAAAAGCATTTTTGGAGTTCAATCTGCCTACCTAATTTCTTCTCAGTCAGTTGCACAATATTCCATCTGTTCTCAAGTCTGGAAACAAGGGTCCTTTTATCCCCATGTAAATCCAAAATATTTTTTGATACCGTCATCCAATTTGAGCGCCTAGAAAACTAAGCCCATGGTTGTGGGGGATCGCCCGGATGACAGATCTTAAGTGCTTTTTAGCCCATCATCACATGAACCCAATGAGAACCGGAAGCTACCCGTACATTGGAACGAATGCCCTTTCTAAAAAGATCAGTCAAACGTAAGTTTGTTGGTCAAAATTCTTTCCACCAATTCAAGAAAATTCCCTTCCGAGCTAATATTCCCCTGAATGATCATCATGGCCAGCCCGTGCACGACAGCCCACATAGCGATTATATCCTCATAGTATTCTTCGCGGGGGGCGCAGATCGAATCTAGATATTCGACAGCAACTTTCCGGAACAGAGTGTAAGCAGAGTGAAACCGGTCCTGCTCTGCATAGCTTTCCGCAGATAGGGAGGAAAGAAACCCATCGAAAAACAAAAGTCGAAAATAATCGGGGTGTTCCACCATAAACCGCACATAATTTTTTCCAAGCTCAACAAGCCTGGCGTGTGGCGTTGCTGACTGATTGTCCAACCCACAGCTGAGTTGACGCGCAAATTCATCAACCGCATGCTCAATTACCGCCCCGAGAAACTCTTCCTTGCTGGAAAAATGCTTATAGGGAGCCGCATGACTCACTCCGCAGGCGGCAGCTAACGTGCGCATTGACAGCTTTTCCACCCCTTGCTGTGCAATGATGGTAATCCCAGCCTGAATCAGTTCAGAGCGCAGATTTTCGTGGTGATAGAGCTGTTTCGACTGTGTATTGCTCATGTATCCACCTCTTTTCCATTTTAGTATACAACAAAATGTTGACAATGTAAACATTCTGTTGTATACTCTTCTTATTGATAAGTTTACACTGTAAACATCGTGAAAGGATGATAGTATGATCACTGTAATCCACGACCTGGCCCCCGCGGAGATCGCTCCGGTCCTTGCTGCCTGTTCTCAAGAGATCCAGACGATTTCTCCTTCTGATGGAACGATACACAAATGCATTGGCTGTTTTGGCTGCTGGACCAAAACGCCTGGCCGGTGTGTCCTCAAGGACTCTTTTTCTGAAATTGGAATGCGGCTGGCTCAAAGTGAACGGCTCGTTCTAATCAGCAAAATGACTTATGGCGGATTCAGCCCCTTTGTGAAAACCTGTCTTGACCGGAGTATTGGCTACCTTCTCCCATTTTTTGCGATCCGCAACAACGAAATGCACCACGCCAGTCGGTATCGGGAACAGTTTTCCCTCCAAGTTGTCAGCTACGGCCCCTCAGAACCACAGGAGAGAGAAACGCTCCGCAGCATTGTCCGCGCCAATGCGCTCAATTACAATGCCAAAAGTCATCGCGTCGTTTTTTTGGAAGACCTGACCCACATCACAAAACTACAGGAGGTGTTCGCATGAGAATCGCTCTCATCAACGGCAGCCCCAAAACAGCAAACAGCGCATCTGGATATTTTGCAGAAGAATTTCGCACTCTCCTTCCGCAGAGTGCGCAGGTATCCCTCTTTTCTGCAAACCAGCTTGAAAGGCCGGAAACATCCCTAGCCCCTCTTTTTGCATGCAACCGGTGGATATTCTTTTTTCCTCTCTATGTGGACGCTGTGCCTTCCCACCTGATCCAGCTGCTGACGCGGATAGAATCCGAGTCAAAAAACTGGGAAACCGGTGCAATCTCGGTTTATGCAGTTGTGAACTGCGGATTCTATGAAGCGCTGCAGAACCGGAATGCCCTTGATGTCATGCACCATTTTTGTGACCACTGCAGACTTTCCTGGAAGTACGGAATCGGAATCGGCGCTGGCGGTTTTGTCGGAAATTCCCCCGAGGTCCCCTTACAGTCTTTTCTTAAAAAACCTGTCTTTCTCTCACTCAAAGAACTCGTCGGCTCCCTTCAAGAAGAAAACCAACCTCAGGCAAACCGTTTTGCAGAACCCAGGATGCCCCGTTTCTTGTACCTTCGGTTTGGCGACTTGAGCTGGAAACAGGATGCGCGGCGCAACCACCTCAAAATTAAGGAGCTTTATCAACGGTAAACCCTAGACTTCCAATTGCGTTGAAATCTCTTATGAAAAGGTGTCAAACCCATCAACAAACCGGTGGTTTTCACAGGGCCTGGAAAGGCGAGATTCGGACTGAGTCCTTAAAGGGAGACTTGACACCGCTTTTCCTTCACTTGCAGCCGCTCTAGCGGCTGCCTTTTTGTCCACTTGTTCCTGCTGCCCGAATCGGGGGCTGCGTTCTTTTCCTCCCCAACTGTTTTTTGTGATCCTTCTCCTATTTCTTTCGATTTTCTTGGTTTGCACTCCCATTTCATCTAACTGCATCCACATCCTACCCGCCCGCTCACAAGGCGCTGCTCTTCTATTCTTTGTATTTCTAATTCCCATGTGGGTCAAAGAGCATCAGACATTTTTTCCTTGTGATCTTCCATCAATTGTTCTGCCCTTCACTTCGGCGGAATGCGGGTCGACATGTGGGGATGGGCGGCGTACGTTCGTGCTTCTTTTGGTTGCATCTTCTGATTTTCGCACAATTTCTCAAGTATCCGGCCCAGGTCCTCTTTCAGCATTGCGTATACCTTTTTGCACTTCGGAGAAAATACAGCAGTATGCTCACTTTTCTCTCTGGAATGTGCCAATTTTTCTTTTTTCCATCTCAAAAATCTTCTGGTGTTCTTTCGTTCCTGTACTCGCCAAACCGGCTGCTATTTTGCACCACAAGATTTTTCTTTTACAATGGCTTTTTTCCTTTCCCCGGTTGAAGTGGAGGATATTTCTTGCTAAAGCGGAAACATAAAAGGAACCCACCAGCTAAGCGGGGGGTACTACATATGTGGGCAAAGCCGTATGCTGCTGGCAGCGCCTCAAGGCGCACATTACCAACGACGCTTGCAAAGGCTTGCATCCGGTAGCTGATTGCAAACAGACAATCTTTCCATATTCGTTTCGCTCGGTTCACGCTCTAACGTCAGCTTCTCGTTTGCTTTCTTATCATAAGCCTTTGACGAAAACCTTTTTTCAAATATACATTTGCCCATACGCTATTTTTCTTTCTCTGCATTTTCTACTCAACCCGAACGCTTTTTCAGAAAACCCCCGGCACAGCCGGGGGTTTTCATCTACAAAAAAACAGGAACAGCCCATATGGGCTGCTCCTGTTTTATAAGAGTGAGGTTACAGAATGGTAAACCATTGCTGCATATGTGGGAACAAAATTGAGTGAGATTATTTGCTGATCTCAACTTCAACTTCCTTACCGTCTTTGCCGATGAAGGAAACCGGTACGTAAACCTCTTTCTTCTCAGCGTTGTCGTAAGGAATTTCTTTGCCTTCAACAGCAAGTTTTGCGAGCTCAACGCCCTTAGCACCGATACCCAGAACGTCCTGAGCAACCGTACCCATCATTTTGCCTTCAGAGATGTACTCGAGAGCAATGTCGTCGCCGTTGAAGCCGGTAACGATAACGTCGGTTTTGCCTGCTTCCTGGAGAACAGATGCAGCACCTGCAGCCATCGGGTCGTTCGCAGCGAAGACTGCTACGATGTCAGGGTTGGAAGCGAGGATATCTTTCATAACGGTGTAAGCCTCTTCCTGTTTGGAGTTCGCAACGAGCTCTTTGGCAACAGTGAAGCCAGCTTTTTCGATTTCTTCTTTGTAGCCTTCGTTACGACGCTGTGCGTAAACCGCAGACTCTTCACATTTGATGATTGCAACTTCACCGCTGGTGATGTTCTTCTCTTTGAGGAGTTCAGCAGTGTAAACACCAGCCATCTGTCCGCCGGCTTTCATGTCGGAGATGATGATCGCGTCTTTGTCAGAGTCGCCGTCGCCGATATCGGTGATGATAACGGGGATGTCTTTCTGATGTGCAAGGGTAACGATGTTGCCCATTGCCTCAGGTTTACAGGGGCAGACGATCAGAGCGTCAACGCCGGAGTTGATGAGGTTGGTACAACCGGTAACCATCTCGTTGGAGTCGTTCTTCTGGTCGTGGGTTTTGATCTCGATGCCGAGCTCAGTTGCCTTGTCAACAACACCTTTTTCAAGCTGCTGGAAGAAGGTCTGGTCTCTGGTGTATACCGACCAGCCAAAGGTCAGTTTCTCGCCGGAAGCACCGGAGGAAGCTGCTCCGCTGGAAGCTGCAGAAGAGCTGCCGCTGTCGCTGCCGCCACAACCTGCTGCTACTGCCATGATCATGACTGCGCTCATGCCCATTGCTAAAAATCTTTTGAGTTTCATTTCAATACACTCCTTTTGGTAAATTGAATCAATGAATTTCTTTTTTATTTTATTGCTCCCTGCCGATTGTACTCGACACAAGCCGGCAGGTATGCAAAAAATACGGTTTGAATCAGGCTGTTCTTATGCCTTGGAACCAGCCGCCTGACGTGCTGCGAGTTCCTTGCGGGCCTTGCTCTTGGTGACAAAGGTATCGATCGACGCCTTGATGCCGTTGATTGAGAAGGCAAAGATCAGGATGCAGCCTTCGACGATCTTCTGGACATACGAGTTGATGCCGAAAGAAGTGAGCGCCGAGGTGATGGTGACCAGGAAGATCGCCGCCACAATGGTGGTGAAGATGCTTCCCTTACCGCCTACGAGTGCAGTACCGCCGAGAACAACCGCCGAGATAACGGTGAATTCAAGGCCGACCGGAACGCCGTAGTTGGAAGAACCGAGGTAAGAGGTCATCATGATTGCGGTAAATGCGGTGAACAGGCCGACGAGGAGGTAGATGAGAATCTGGGTTTTGGGAATGCTGATACCCGAGATCTCCGCCGCTTCGTGGGAGTTACCGATTGCGAGGATGTGGCGGCCAAGCGCCGTCTTTCTAAGAATGATCGTACCGATAATTGCGAGTACAATCAGGACAATAAACGGAATTGGAATGCCGAGGACATAGCCGGTGGACATGCTCAGAAGAGCTTTGTCCTTGACGACAACAGGCTTGCTGTTGACGATCTGGGCGAGCGCCCGGTAAGCGAACTGCATCGCGAGGGTCGCGATGAACGCCGGGATTCTCATCTTTGCAATCAGGATGCCGTTGAAAGTACCCATCAGGATACCGAGACCGAGGATCGCAATAACGGTGGGAATCAGTCCAATGGTCGGCAGGAGCAGAGTCATGACAACCGCGCTCAGCGAAACCTGAGAGGCGACTGACAGGTCGAAGTCACCCGAGATGATGGCGAAGGTCATACCGATACCGCACATTGCGTTAAAGGATGCCTGACGCACAATGTTCTGATAGAATGCGAAGTTCCGGAAGTCGGCATTTGTGATGGCAAGGATTACCCAGAAGATAATCAAAGCGTACAAAATGCCCATTTCATTGAAGTTAAAATGAATTTTGGGATATTTGTTTTTAACCGTTTTCATTATTTACCCTCCTTCTGAGTGATCAATTTGATACCGCTGATCGCGAGGGCAAACAAGAGGATGATCGCGATGGCAAGCTTCTGATACGCTTCGCCAACGCCCAGCATGTTCAGGCCGGATCTGACAAATGTGAGGATGATCGCGCCAATCAGAGTGCCCCAAACGTTGCCTTTACCGCCGGAGAGCGACGTACCGCCGAGGATAACCGCGGTGATCGCATCGAGCTCGAATCCGTTGCCGAGTGTCGCAGAGCCGGTTGCCAGACGGGAGGTCTGGATAACGCCCGCGCAGGCTGCGGTCAGGCCGGTGATCACATAGATGATGATGAGGGTCTTGTCAACTTTGATGCCGGTGGTGCGGGTTGCGGCTTCGTTGGAGCCAACCGCTCTTGTCTTAACACCAAAGGGTGTGAACTTATAAACGAGGTAAACGATGATGTAGACGAGAATCAGAAGGAAAATCTGAATCTGGAACGGTCCGATCTTGGATGTCGAAAGAGCTTTGATCGCATCGCCGGCGCCGCCAGAGATGGTGACACGGGAGCCGTCGGAGTAGACGAGCGCCACGCCGAGGAAAGCGAGCTGGGTTGCCAGAGTTGCAACGAACGGCTGAATTTTAAGTTTGGTGATCAACAGGCCGTTGATGACACCGCAGACGCAGCCGACGATGAGTGCAATGACGATTGCAAGCCAAACAGGCATGTTGTTTTTCGAGATGGTAACTGCGATGACACAGGTTGTCAGCGAAAGGATGGAACCGACCGAAAGGTCGAAACCGCCCGAACAAATTGCGAACATCATACCGGCTGCGGCAACGCCGATCAGCGCGGAACGGGAAAGCACGTCAAGAATCTGATCAAAATGAATGATCGCGGGGTTGAGGATTGCAAAGACAGCGGCGATGACGATTAAAATTGCAAAAACGCCGAATTTGTCCCAAGCTCTCCAAAATTTCTTTGCGCCTTGACTCATTTTACGTCACCTCCAAAGTAAGTTTCATTGCCAGTGGCACACTGCATAATGAACTCTTCGTCCATCTTATCTTTCGGGATGTCTCCAGTGATTTTACCCTGGAAAACAGCCAGCGTGCGGTGGCAGATACTGATAATCTCAGGAAGTTCGGAGGAGATGACGAGGATTGCCATGCCCTGCTTTGCGAGCTCTTCGAGCAGCGAGTAGATTTCGGATTTTGCACCGACGTCGATACCGCGGGTAGGCTCGAGCATGATCAGAACCTTACAATCAGAGGCGAGCGCACGGGCAAGCAGGAATTTCTGCTGGTTACCGCCCGACAGGCCGACGATTCTCTGATAGGCATCGGCATATTTCATGTTCATGTTTTCGGTGTAGGTTTTGAGCATCTCGTTTTCTTTGTTGACGCTGATGATGCCAAATTTGGAGATGCGGTTGAGAATATTGATACTGATGTTCTCACGAACCGTCATCAGCTGGAAGATACCGGCTTTTTTCCGGTCCTCAGTGACGAAGCTGATTCGGTTTTTGATCGCATCTTTCGGTTTTTTGATGTTGAGTTTCTGGCCTTCGAGATAAATCTCACCGCTGTCCGGGGTCATCAGGCCGTAGATGGTCTTGACAATCTCTTCGCGGAAGCAGCCCATCAGGCCTGCCATACCGAGCAGCTCGCCCTTTCTGAGCTTAAAGGAGACATTCTCGTAGTAAGGAGCCTTGGTCAGGTTTTTGACCTCGAGGACAACCTCGCCCGGCTCGGTGTCAGCTGTGCTGTAGTAGTTGGAAATGTCGCGGCCAACCATGAGTTTGACGAGCTGTTCCTGGGTCATCTCATTGGTTCTCTTGGTTGCTACGAAGCAGCCGTCGCGCAGAACAGTGATGGCATCGGACAGATCGAAGATCTCTTTGAGACGGTGCGATATGTAAAGGATTGTTTTTCCCTGGGATTTGAGTTTTGCGATGAGTTTGTAAAGTGTGTCAACCTCTTTGTTGTTGAGCGCTGCGGTCGGTTCGTCCATGATGATGATATCCGAATCGTGCGAGAGGGCCTTTGCGATCTCGACCATCTGCTGCTGCGAAACGCTGAGCATGCTGACGTATTCGGTTGCTTTGAAGTCGAGCTCCATGCTGTCGAGCAGTTCCTGCGCCTTTTTGTTCATGGTGGGGATGTCGAGGACGATTCCACCCTTGGTCGGCAGACTGCCTGCGTAGATGTTCTCTGCGACGGTCAGCTCGGGCATCAGGTTCAGCTCCTGATACACAACGCTGACTCCCGCTGCAAGCGCATCCGCGATGTTGTTAATCTTTTTCTTTTCTCCATTGATGAAGATATCGCCGCTGTCGGCAAAGTACATACCGCCGAGGATTTTCATCATTGTCGATTTACCGGCGCCGTTTTCACCAATCAGAGCGTGGACCTCACCCTTCTCAACTGACATGCTCACGTCGGACACCGCTTTGACGCCAGGGAAGGTTTTCGTGATATTCTTTATCTCTATATAGGCCTAAGTTTTACACCTCCGTACTGAATTGTCACATCTGTTACCCTCTTACAAATAACGGATGGAATAGGAAAGCAGCCATACGGCCGCCTCTTGTTTGTCTATAGTTATTATAGTATGAATTGTCTGTAACGTAAATGTATAATTTTAAACAGGTGATGTCTAAAATTAAACAGTTTCAGAAAAACGAGGCCATTTCACACCATAGTTTCCACGAATCCGGTTCCTACTCCTACCAGATTACTGTGAAAAACAACTGATCCCAGCTGCGTTTTCTGCGGGCCGGTTTTCGCGGTAAAACGCGAAACCGCCGCCGGCAGTACTTGCCGGCGGCGGCTGAAGCGAAGGGCGCAGGTTCACTTTGGCTGATTGTTCAGGTAAAACCGTCGGGCACTGCTATTCATGGGACTCAAATCCCTCCGGCAGATCTCCTTCAAGTGTGATGCACGCTCCGTGCGGACGGATGTTGTAGACGTAAAAGTCGACATTTTCCCCATAGACCAGCCGCAGCCGGACGACGGTGTTAACCACTCCGAGCCCCCCGATTTTCATTTCCTGATAGTTTTCCTGCAGATTTTGGGTGTATTCTTCGATTTTATTTTTAATCTTGTCTATGCTTTCCCGTTCAAAACCTTTTCCGTTGTCCACAATTTCGATGTACCAGCGGTTGCCGCGGATGCACGCGGCGATCTTAATTTCCCACGGCGGTTCAATTTCGGTGAAGCCGTGCTTAAAACAGTTCTCAATGATCGGCTGAAGGGTCAGGCGGGGCATGGGCATTTGGTCAATCCTGCCGTCTGTCTGCACTTCAAAGGAGAAATATTCCTCATACCGCGTCTTCATCAGCTCGAGATAGTCCTGTACATTGCGGATTTCGTCCGCCACCGTCACCTCGTTGCCATCGTGATAAGTGGAAATGTAACGCAGGATTCGGGACATCCGCGCGCAGGTTTCTACTATCTTATCGCTCCCCTCCTCCATGCCGATGGAACTGAGCACCGCGAGCATATTATAAAGGAAGTGCGGGTCCATCTGGGACTGCATGGCGAGCAGGTAAGCTTTTTTCTCGTATTTGACCGACTCGTCGAGCCGTTCGATCATCGTGATGAACGCCTCCTGGAGGCGGTAAATCTCATCCTTGTCCTTTCGTTTGGGCAGTTCCCGCAGCTGCTCGGAGGAGATGTTGTCAATCGTGATGCTGTTGACCGTGTTGCTCAGGTTGAGCAGGGGGGCGGAAATCTTGCGGGAGATGAAGTAAATCGCCATGATCAGCACCGCCGCAATGACTACCTCTATAAATAGAAGGTAAAATAGAATCGGTTTGGAGGAAGACTCCACCGAGGCGTTGGACTGCACCAGCCGGACCTGCCACTTGTATTTGGAGGAGGTGCGCTCGTACACCTGCATTTTCGACACATCCTCGGGGTATGGCACATCCTCAGGGAGGATCTGATTTCCCTGGTCGTCAAAGAGGTAGAACACTTTGTCCTGCCCGTCCTGGTAAGGCCCAAAATCCACCTTCTCGACAAATGTATCCAAATCCTGCTGGACTTCGATGAGGCCGATTGCATTGTCCTCGTAATACGGCTTGCTCAGCGGTCGGATCATCGAGAAATACTTGGCCTGGTTGCCTGCGCTGCACCATTTATCATAGGTGGGGGCGGTGATCAAGCTCCGGGTGGTGGGACTGCTGAGCTGGTTCATCCAGGTGCTCACCGGGGTGTTGCTGAGGGTGTAATCCACGTTGGAAAACGACTCCACCGTTGCTCCGCCGCTGATGTAGTCGTGCAGATCGTTGTACACGCTGATGCGCCACACCGTTGGGGTGGCACCGTTGAGGGAGGTCAGGGCGCTGCCGAGGTCGAGGTTGTCCAAAAGGTTATCGTCAAAAAAGTTTTTGGTCGGGTCGTTGGAGAACCCTTCCTTGTGAAGCTCCTCAAACTTGCTGACAATGCGGTCGTCGCTGTTGACCTGATCGGCAAGCTTGTTCATCTCATCAAAAAAGCTGTCCACCTGGCGAAGCGTCCGCTCGATCAAATCATTCTGGTTGGAGCGGATCACCTGGCTGTTGACGTCGGAGAGATAGACATAAAAGCCCACCGAAACAGCCAAGAGCACCAAAAGAATCACTAGGGAATAGGACAGGACGAGCTTTGACAAAAACATCGACCGTATATTTCTCTTCATATGCCGCCCCCTACTTAGATAGTAGTTTCATTATACAGGATTTTTCCCTTAGGCGCAACTGCGGTTTAACGGCGGGCAGCTGCGGCGAACACCAGTTTGGCTAAAACTGGCTGATATTTGTTCGGTAACTAATTAATAAACAACAAATATTTGTTAAGAATCTATAAAATAGAGATTTGTTTATTGACAAATCGGCTAGATAGGACTAAACTAACCATTAGCTACCTAACGAAATGGAGTGATGCTATGGATCCGTCGTCGAATACACCGCTGCACATCCTGCTGCACAAACTGATGCACTTGTATTTTACCGATACCTATCCCCTTTTGGAACGGGCGGGCGTTTACCCGGGGCAGGTCCCGCTGCTCAAAGCGCTCGACAGCTCGGACGGACTCAGCCAGAGGGAACTCTCCTCCACGCTGAGCATCCGTCCCTCCACCGTAACGATGACGCTGCGTCGGATGGAGCGCAACGGATTAGTCTACCGCAGGCGTGATCCGTTTGACCAGAGGGTGATCCGCATCTACATCACCGAACGCGGAAGGAGCTCGACCCGGGAAATCGACCACATCGTTGACAGCATGGAACAACGGGTTTTCAAAAATTTTACCGACGAAGAAAAGATCCTGATGAAACGCATGCTGATCCAAATGCAAAACAATCTACTTACGGAGCCGAAAACCGGCCCGGGAAAGGACGGGGATCATGCTTAAACTACTCAAATACCTCAAAAAATCCATCCTGCCCATCCTCGCAATCGTTGCGCTGCTCGTCGTTCAGGCGATCTGTGACCTGACGCTTCCCGACTTCACCTCAAATATCGTCAACGTCGGCATTCAGCAGAGCGGCATTGAAAGCGCCGCCCCCTCGGTCATCCGCAGCAGCGAGCTCGACAAGATCAAGCTCTTTTTGCTGCCCCAAGATGCAGAGCTGGTGGAGCGCAGCTACAAACAGCTCGACCAATCCTCGATGAGTGAAAAAGAGTATCAGGACGCTCTCAAATCCTATCCCAAGCTCGCTGAGGAACCCCTCGCCAAGCTCGACACCAAGGACAAGGAAACCCTGGATGAACTTGAAACCAAGATGGCGCGCGCCATCCTGCTCGTCTCCTACATCAGCGGGAACAGCGAGGAGGCAAAGGCCATTCAAGGACAGATTCTTTCCCAGCTCCCCCCTGAAATGGCGGCGCAAAACCCCGATGTGATGCAGCTCTTCGCCTCAATGCCGCAGGAACAGCTCACCCAGGTGGTGGAGGAAATGAACAGCCAGCTGTCCGCCATGCCGGACAGCATCGCCGAACAAAGCGCCATCTCCTATGTCAAGAGCGAATACCAGGCAATCGGCATTGACGTCAACCACAAGCAGACGATGTACATTCTGTTCGCAGGCGCCAAGATGCTCGGCATCGCCCTGCTGAGCATGGCGTCCACCATTGTGGTCTGCTTCCTCGCTGCACGTGTTGCGGCGGCGCTCGGCCAGGAGCTGCGCAGCCGGATTTTTCGCAAGGTTGTGTCATTCTCCAACACCGAGTTTGACAAATTCTCCACCGCCTCCCTCATCACCCGCAGCACAAACGACATCCAGCAGATTCAGATGCTCATGGTCATGCTGCTGCGCATCGTCTTTTACGCCCCCATCATCGGGGTGGGCGGGGTGATCAAGGTCATCGGCACCGACAGCTCGATGTCGTGGATCATCGCGGTGGCGGTCGTGGCGATCCTCTCCCTCGTGCTCATCCTCTTTTCGTTCGCCATGCCCAAGTTTAAAAAGATGCAGAAGCTCGTCGACCGGGTCAACCTGGTCGCCCGCGAGATTCTCACCGGCCTTCCGGTCATCCGCGCGTTCAGTACTCAAAAGCACGAGGAGGAGCGGTTTGACGTCGCCAACAAAAACCTCACCCGCACCAATCTGTTCGTCAACCGCACCATGGCGCTGATGATGCCGGCGATGATGCTGGTCATGAACGGCATCAGCGTGCTCATCGTGTGGAATGGTTCCCACGCCGTCGACGCAGGCACCATGCAGGTCGGCAACATGATGGCGTTTATTCAGTACACCATGCAGATCATTATGGCGTTCCTCATGATCTCGATGATCTCGGTCATGCTCCCCCGCGCCTCGGTCTCAGCGACCCGCATCGAGGAGGTGCTCAAAACCGACCTCGTCATCCACGATCCAAATCAGCCGCAATCCCTTGATACCACCAAACGCGGCTATGTGGAGTTTAAAAACGTCTCGTTCCGCTATCCCAACGCCGAGGGGAATGTGCTCTCAGACATCTCGTTCACCGCAAAGCCGGGTGAAACGACTGCGTTCATCGGCAGCACCGGAAGCGGAAAGTCCACCCTGATCAACCTCATCCCCCGCTTCTTTGACGCAACTCAGGGCGAGGTGCTCGTCGACGGAGTCGACATCCGCAATGTGAGCCAGCACGAGCTGCGCTCCAAGATCGGCTACGTTCCCCAAAAAGGGGTGCTGTTCTCGGGTACGATTGAGTCCAACCTCAAATACGGCAACCAGGATATCCCGGAGGAACAGATGAGAGCCGCGGCACAGGTCGCGCAGGCCGCCAGCTTTATCGAAGAGAAGCCGGAGCAGTATGAGACCGAAATCGCCCAGGGCGGCAGCAACGTCTCGGGCGGCCAGAAGCAGCGGCTTTCAATTGCCCGCGCGATTGCAATTGACCCGGAAATCTACATTTTCGACGACAGTTTCTCCGCCCTTGACTTTAAAACCGACTCCGCACTGCGCAAGGCGCTCAAGGAGCACACGGCGGACAGCACCGTCCTAATTGTCGCCCAGCGCATCAGTACCATCCTGCACGCCGAACAGATCATTGTCCTCGACGAGGGCCGGATTGTCGGCAAGGGCACCCACAAAGAGCTGCTCAAGACCTGCGACGTCTATCGGCAGATCGCCCTCTCGCAGCTTTCAAAGGAGGAATTGGCAGATGAGTAATACGAAACGGCCCAGAGGCCCCATGGGCGGACCCGGCGGCCACGGTCCCGGCCACCCCGTCGAAAAAGCCAAGGACTTCAAAGGGACCATGCGAAAACTGATCTCCTACATCGGCCGGTATAAAATCGCCATCCTGCTGGTGTTCATCTTCGCAGTCGGCGGCACGACGTTCTCGATCGTCGGCCCGAAAATTCTCGGCAACGCGACCACTGAAATCTTCAACGGGCTCATCGGCAAGCTGTCGGGCGGCTCGGGCATTGACTTTGGCAAGATCGGCCAGATCCTGATCTTCCTGCTCTGCCTCTACCTGATCAGCACCCTCTTCTCCTTTATCCAGGGATTCATCATGAGCGGCATTTCCCAAAAGATCTCCTATCGGATGAGGAGGGAGATCACCGAGAAGATCAACCGGCTCCCCATGCGGTATTTTGACCGCAAGACACACGGTGAGGTGCTCTCCCGCATCACCAATGACGTCGACACCCTGCAGCAGTCCCTCAACCAGAGCCTCACCCAGCTCATCACCTCGCTGACGATGATTGTCGGGGTGCTGGTGATGATGCTCTCAATCAGCTGGCTGATGACCATCGTCGCGCTCCTCATCCTGCCGATCTCGATGTTTTTCATTTCAAGGATCGTCAAGCACTCGCAGAAGTACTTTAAATCCCAGCAGGAATACCTCGGCCACGTCAACGGCCAGGTGGAGGAAATCTACAGCGGTCACAACATCGTCAAGGTGTTCAACCGGGAGGAAGAGGCGATCCGGGAGTTTGACGGCCTCAACGGCACCCTTTACAAATCCGCCTGGAAATCCCAGTTCCTCTCCGGCCTGATGATGCCGGTCATGACGTTTATCGGCAACCTCGGCTATGTCGCGGTGTCCATCCTCGGCGGTTACCTCGCCATCAAGGGGACGATCACCGTCGGCAACATCCAGTCGTTCATTCAATATGTAAAAACCTTTACCCAGCCGATCACCCAGGTGGCGCAGGCCGCCAACCTCATGCAGTCCACCGCAGCGGCGGCGGAACGCGTCTTTGAGTTCCTCGAAGAGGAGGAGGAGGACCAGACCGTCCCCAACCCGGTTTCGGTCAAGGGGCTGGAGGGCAGCGTCGAGTTCGACCACGTCCATTTCGGCTACACTCCTAACAAAATCATCATCAACGATTTTAGCGCTAAAATCCGCCCCGGGCAGAAGGTCGCCATCGTCGGGCCGACCGGCGCGGGCAAAACGACCATGATCAAGCTGCTCATGCGGTTTTATGACGTCAGCGGCGGCGCGATCCTCATCGATGGGCACAACGTCAAGGACTTCAACCGCAACGAGCTGCGGGAGATGTTCGGCATGGTGCTTCAGGACACCTGGCTGTTCGGCGGTACCATCCGGGAAAACATCCGCTACGGAAAGCTCGATGCGACCGATGAGGAGGTCATTGAGGCGGCCAAGGCGGCGCACGTCCATCACTTTGTCACCACCCTGCCCGACGGCTACGACATGGAGCTCAACGAGGAGGCGAGCAACGTCTCGCAGGGTCAGAAGCAGCTGCTGACCATTGCACGCGCTATCCTCGCCGACCCGAAAATCCTCATCCTCGATGAGGCGACGAGCTCGGTTGACACCCGCACCGAGGTGCGCATCCAAAAGGCAATGGATAATCTTATGGAGGGCAGGACCAGCTTTGTCATCGCCCACCGCCTCTCGACCATTCGAGACGCCGACCTCATTCTCTTTATGAAGGACGGCGACATCGTCGAACAGGGCACCCACGACGAACTGCTCGCACTCGGCGGCCACTACGCAAACCTCTACAACGCGCAGTTTGAGCGCGCTGTCTGACAATCCGGTTCAGGCTGTCCCGTTTAAGAGGTTGCCTATCGAAACGATATTCGTTTGACCAGCTCTACAGCCTAAAATTTAGACTGATTTCTACCGTCCCGCCCAAGGCAGGAAATGAAACCAGTAAAGGCCTTTCCGAAAAAGAGGATGCCACACTTTTGGTGCGGCATCCTCTTTTGTTGATACAATCATAACCACTCAGGAACAAGTGGTTTCCCCAGACCCAAAAGGGCCAACTCTTGCTAACACCCCTCAAGGGGGTGCACAAAAATAGGATCGCATTACTTGCCCCGCAGCTGGCAAACCAGTCATACTCGATTGATAAACAATCAAGTCTATTGAGTCTTGCTCAGAATTCATCTGGAAAACCCTTTTCTTGGGGAACATAGGAAAATCCTATTTTACCCCGTCGATTTGTTACCACTTCATTTGCCGAAATTTTTTATTTTTCCTGGCAGAACCAGAGCGTTTTGTGAAACCTTCAGGCATGAATCAGAACCACTCGTAAACTAGTTTGCTCAGTATCCCTTTCAGCGTTTGTCATCGCATCGCTCCTACAGGCAGCCGCTTAAGCGGCTGTTTGTTTTGCCTATTTTGTTAACGGGTCCATATGCTCTTTGTGCGAGACCTAGTCACTGGCCAAACCTTCCTCTGACTGGTTTCGAATGGATTCTTGGATCATTTCCGCGTTCTTCCTACTGTGTCCACCTAATCCCCTTGGCTCCAGAAGTTCCGGCTTCCATAGTTCCACCTCAAATTTGCGTGCCGGTCACACATCATCAGCGCACTTTTCCCCTTGCGTATTCCCGTAAACTGTGCTGCACTCATAGATCGCGGGATACACACCAGCAGGTGAATAGGATCTGGGCGTATCTCGCCCTCGATAATTTGCACCTTCATTTCCCTGCACAGTTTTTGAAAATTTCGATGATGTCCCCCCTCAGTTCTCCGTGAATCACTTTTCCACGGTACTTCGGCGCGAATACATCGGCAGTTCGAATGCGCTGTGGCTTTACTTCATTTTTCACCTTGTGCAAAACCTCCTTGCTCTTTCGTGATGCGGTTTCCTAATCATCTCGATTGTGTCATGGTGGTTTTATCTGCCAAGGCTGTTCCACCCCTGGTTGAACCAGGGGAACGCTAAAGTTACAATAAAAAACGCTGTCCGGGGAGACAGCGTTTTTATGGGGAGAGAAGAAGATATACTGACGAATCGATGGGGGAATCGACACTTTCGCCAGTTCGCTATTTAGTATACCATGCTCCCGAAGTAAAATCTATCCTCTCAGACGACCTTTTTCCTGTCTTTTTATGTTCTAATCGTACCTGTTGTGAGAAAAAAATCGCCTTTTTGGGTTCAGTAGAAAAAACACACCCAACTGATCAAGCCTCACTGCGCACGAAACTGCACTGTAATTTCAAGAGGCGAACCGCCTGTTCGGCTCGTTCCATCAGCAAGCTCGATTCGATCCGGCAGGTGGAAATAGTAAACCGCGGGCCGTGAGGTCTGGCTCCCTCTTCTTGCGTTGGACACCCTCCCCAGATAATACTGGCTGCTAACGATCCCCTCCGACAACTGTAGCTTGAAACTGAATGGTGGTTTCCCCCGTCGCGGCAACGCTCGGAATGGTATAGGCGAGGGTATTGTCGGTTGTGGTGGGAGTCTGTGCTGTCCCGTCCACCTGGAAGGAATCTGAGACGTAGGCGGCTCCGGCTGGGAGCGTATCGGTAAAAGCGAGATCAGTGAGGGCGTTGAGCCCGGCATTGGCAACCGTCACGGTGTAGGTGAGGGTATCGCCGATGTTTGCAGTCGCTTTGTCCACCGATTTGGTCACGACCGGGGGAAGCAGCAGGACAGTGGAGACCGGATCACTCGAAATCGCGGAACCGTTGTAGGTGACACTGGCTGTGTTTTCCAGTTTATTGATAACTGCCATAGTAGAACTCCTTTTTTTGAAGACTGGGAGGGGGAGCTCTCCGTTACAGTCTATGCGGCATTTTGGGGATTGGTCCGCCTCCCCCTGACACAATTGTTCCGTTCCATGCAGAGTCATATCCGATTCCCTACAGCCAGATTCTGAGTGTGAGTGAAGCCGATGGTTGTGATTTCATTCACTTCTCTGCTGCTCTGTACATCCGGGTGACAGATCACTTTTCACTTCATTTAAGCTAAAAAATGGGGTAAGGGGCCTTCTTCTCTCAAAGCGCTGAATCCTCCAGAATACTCAAAAGCCAGGGAAACGGCCGTTTCCCTGGCTTTTGTATCTCTGTATCGTCTAATTGCTCGACGGAATGGGAGCGCCCTCCCATCACAGAGCTGCGGAGCGTATTGGCGCCGTCGCGCTGCAGACGTCAGATTTCTACTTATTTATACATTGGGCCGAAGTTCTTGCACGCCATAAAGTCCTGCGGCATCGGATCGGTCCCGAACGCGTTCCACACTGCGGGGCGGAAAATCTTATTCTGCGGCACGTTGTGCATGCAGACCGGGATTCTCAGGATCGAACAGAGGGTGATGAGGTCCGCGCCGATGTGGCCGTAGCTGATTGCGCCGTGGTTGGCACCCCAGCTGTTCATCACATCGTAGGCGGTTGCAAACGCGCCCTCCCCAGTGGTGCGGGGGGCAAACCAGGTGCAGGGCCAGGTGTAGTCGGTGCGTTTCCAAAGGATATCCGACACTTCGTCCGGCAGGCCGACGGTCCAGCCTTCGACGAGCTGGAGCACCGGGCCCAAGCCTTTGACGAGATTGAGGCGCGCCATGGTCGCCGGCATCTCGCTGCGGGTGAGGAAGCGAGAGGAATAGCCGCCGCCGCGGAAATAGCCCATATCCGCCGGGTTCCAGGTGGTGGCCTCAAGACATGTCTTCTGGTCCGCTTCGGTCATCTCGTACCAGGGCTTGATTACCCCGTTTCCGTTTTCATCCTTGACCTCGCCGCAGGCGTCGAGACAGGCGGCGCCCGAGTTGATCAGGTGAATGAAACCGCCCGCTTCAGCAGCCTTGCCCTCGAGGGTGTAGCCAGTCGCTTTTTTGACCGCCTCAGGGCTCCAATAGGTGCGCACGTCGGCAAAAATCTGCGCGGTGTTGGTGAGCAGCTTGCTAAAGAGCATCGTCACACCGTTGAGGGTGTCGTTTTCGGTTGCGAGGATATAGGGCTCGCGAGCGCCCTCCCAGTCAAACGAGGAGTTGAGCATCGCCTCCGCGAAATCGCCGTTGGGATAAAAGTCAGTCCACTGGCGCTGTCCCTGGAAGCCGGCGGCAATCGCATTGTGGCCAACCATTTCCTCTTCCCTGCCCTCGGGGAGGTTGGGATTTCCGTTCATGA
>CBCSOX010000037.1:0-17803 GCA_965141735.1 uncultured Oscillospiraceae bacterium
CTCGCACAGAACATGCGGCTGCTCGCTGACATCCTCACCGATTCCCCCAAGCTGTTGCAGCAGCAGGCCGCCGACTGCCCCGATTTCACAGAGGTTGCCCAGCTGCTGTCCGAACAAAACAGCGCGGATGCAGGCCGTCTCAAAGAACTTGAACGGGAGGCCGCAGAAATTTCCCGGCTTGAGCTCTCGATGCAAACCTCCTGTGCAGAAGCAGAGCAGCTCAAACAGGACTTCGCGCACCGGGGGGAGTTGCAGCTTCAGCTCGATGCGCTCCGCGCGGAACAGCCGCGCATGGAGCAACTGGCCGCCCTCTGTCAAAAGCTGCGTCAGGCCGAAGAACTCCTCCCGCTTGAAGAGTCCGCCCATCAGCTCGCCGGACGGATGGAGCAGCTGGATGAGGAACACCGCAAAACCCTCGCGCTACGGCAGGCTCAAGCCGAACAGCTCGAAAGCCTTCTTCCCTCCTACCAGTCACTCGAACAGCTGCGGCAAAAGGAGGACAGGCTCAAAGAACAGATTCACGAGCTGCGCCGAACGGAGGAACAGAAAGCCGGCATTGCGGCAGCCCAAAAGCAGCTTGATCGGATTGATCAGCGGATAAAACGGGCAGCCAGCGAAATCGAAGCGTGTGAACAGCGCCTTGCCCTTGACCTTCTCCAACAGCAGCTCGGCAAGTTTGAACAGCTCGATGCCCTTCAAGCAGAGAGCTGTCGGATCGCAAAATCACTCGCAGATGCGGAAAAGGCCTACCAGAGGGCGTGTACCCGCTTTTTTGAGGAACAGGCGTGGACCATGGCAGTCAATCTACAAGAGGGAGAGAAATGCCCTGTCTGCGGCTCCATACACCACCCTGAAAAAGCCCTCCATCCGGCGGAAGGAATCACCCAGGCACAGGTGCAGCGGCTCCAGACGGAACGGGACGGGCTGGTGGAACAGTCCGCCCGTTTGGAACAGAAAAGAACTCAACTGATGGAGGAGCTTGCATCATTTGACCGCTCAGAGCTCGTCCAGCGCCATGCAGAGCTCACCAGACGGTTTGAGGGCGGCGGCCTGCCCAGCGGGGATTGTTCCGAGCAGATCCGCCTGTTGACTGCGCAGCGCGAGGAGGATGCCCTTGCCTGCGAACAGCTCAAAGGGCAGATTGCCGCGGCGGCCCAGGGGCTGTGCGACTCTTCCCCGGAACAGATCGAACAGCTCAACCAGGAGCAGGCCGCGCTGTCTGCACAGATCCATCAGATCGAACGCGATTATCAAACCTGCCGGCAGGGGCTGAGCTCGCTGGAGGGCAGGCTGAGCGAGCAGCAGAACCGCGCAGCGCAGCTACGACAGGATGCTGCTGAAGCGCAGGGGCGTTTTACCGCAGCTCTGTCCCAATCCGGGCTTGGCCAGGAATACCCGCAGCTCAAACACAGAGTGGGGGAACGCCCCCAAGCGGAACAAAAAGTCGCGGAGCACACAGCCCGCTTGCAAGAGGCTGTCCTCCTGCTTCAAAGCCTGGAACAACGGCTCGCTGGGAAGGAGCCGCCCAACCTGGAATTGCTGCGCCGTCAGCTTGACGATGTGTCCAGCAAACGTGCCATGATCCAGAAGCAGAAGGATGCTCTGAGCCAAAAACTCGCCGTCAATCGGCTGCAGGAGCAAAACCTGCTCCACAACCGCAAAAAGTCTGAGCTGCTCGAGCGGGAATACCGCATGACCAAGCGGCTGACTGATCTCGCGCGGGGCGGTGTAAAGAGGATGAGCCTGGAAAAGTTTGTTCTCGCCTCCTATTTTGATGAAATCATCGCGTTCGCCAATTTGAGGCTCAGCCGGATGAGCGGGTCGCGTTATCGGATGTCCCGGATTACCCGTGCAGACTCGGATGGGCTCGACGTCGAGGTATTTGACAACTACACCGGACGAATGCGCCACGTCTCCACCCTCTCGGGCGGGGAAACCTTTCTCGCCTCCCTTTCCCTTTCCCTCGGACTCGCGGACGTCGTCTCCCAGCACGCGGGGGGTGTCCAGCTCAGCACGATGCTCATTGACGAGGGGTTTGGTACGCTTGACAGCGAGGCGCTCAACCTGGCAATCGACTGCCTCACCAGCCTGCAAAACGGCGGCCGCCTCGTCGGCATCATCTCGCATGTGCCCGAGCTGCGGGAACGCATCCAGGCAAAACTCATCATCTCCAAGGGCAATGCGGGCAGTACCGCCCAATTTTTTATCTGATAATTCTGACTGCTACAAGGTTTGGCGTTGTTCAGCCGCTGGCAGATCTTGTTTTTTATAATACTGCTGCCGAAAAATTCTGTTACACAGTGGAACTAGAAAACACAACCGCTTGATCGGCAGTAAGGTGGGCTATGCGTTACAAAAAGTTCCGCAACCTCCATGAGAGTGACAGCAGTAAAACCACTTTTCAAGGCTGAACCAGCTGCCACTTCTGTGCTGGTTTTGACTTCTGCGTCCACTTCTCAAACAGCTATGGAACATTTGGGAAAACCAGGCTTTGGTATCGAACAACCAGCCAGTGAGAATTGGAGCGGAGTGGTGCCTTCAAGAATCTTCTATCCACTCAACGATCTTTTGGCTATGCTATTCTGTGACGCTTGGGTTCCCTTTTTCCAAAATCATGATCACCACAAAAGTTGGTATGCACAGCCTCTAATAGGGGGCTCACCGTTTTGTATTGCCTTGTACTTTTGCAATGCGGCCATCAAATCACTGCTCATCTACGAGACTGTTCTATTTTTTCCAGCCTCTTTTCGACTCTCATTGAGCTTGCTCTTTATAGTAATTTCGCTTTGTTCCCTCCCTCGGTTGAACCAGAGGTTCTTTTCCGTCTTAATGCGACAAAATGACAAGCAACCCCCGGATAAAATGAACTGCACCCCATTAGTTAGACAAGTATGATATCCTTGTACTAAGAAATGGGGTGCTTTTACTATGTGGAGAGGAACACCGAACAAGAATACACAGGGGAGTTTAAGCAACTGGTTGTAGAGACCATGATGCGAGAGAAACTCGGCTATCGTGAAGTTGCCAGGCAATTTGAAATACCAGATTACAAAGATATAGCAAAATGGGAACGGTACTATCTGTCAAAAGGGCTATATATTGAACGTCGAGGCTGTGACGAGAAAGGCCAACTAACTACATTTTCAGTTGCTCTATCTGCAAGAGTCTGAATCCTTGAATCACTTCAAACAGCAACTCGTTGAATATCTCGATTACTACAACAACAGCCGTATCAAGGTAAAACGAAAAGGCTTGCCGCCCGCTCTTCACAGACAACAAGCCCTATCGATCGCTTGAACAATTTTTACTTTCAAATATTGTCTAACTTTTTGGGATCACTTCAAAACTCTAGGGATTGCTTGTTTTCTATTGCGAATTTGATTCTTCCCGCCAAGACGCAGGCTGATGCCTTCTCCATTTTCCAAGGACAAAGTAACAGATCCCCGCCGCCATGGGCAGCAGTGAAGAAATTGCTTGCGCCCAATAGATTCCATGCGCACCCCAACCAAGCCCAAATCCGAATGCCCAGCTCAGTGCCAGGCGCATCACAACTGAGTCCAAGCAGGCGTTGGTCATTGCAAAAGCCGCATGTCCCACTCCGGTTGCAAACGAATCAAAGGTGTACATCACCGCATAGGGAATGCAGCTGAAAGAACAGCAGATCCGCAGGTAGAGCATCCCTTCCGCCACCACTTGAGGATCACGATTAAACAGCTGGATAACCGGTCCCGCAAAGAGTTGGATGCCAAAAGCAGTGAAGGTTCCTGCGAGAACACTGATCCATACTCCGGTTCCAGCTACCTTTGCCGCCCGATCCATCTGTCCCGCACCAATGTTGTGGCCGGTCATCGTCGTCACAGCGGAACCCACTGCCCAGCAGGGCATTGCAGCAAAGGTACTGATCTTGAGCCCAACACCCGCTGCTGCCGACACAGGCACCCCAAAGAGATTGAGCATCCCGGTCACGAAAAGATAAGAGCAGTTGATTACCGCCATTTGAATGGCAGAGGGCAGCCCGATTTTGAGAATCTGTTTGAGTACAGAGAGATTTACCGCAAAGCTCTTCAGTTTAAAATCAAACAAAAAATGTTTGCGCCTGAGAGAAAAAACTGCAAGCAGGCAGGAAATCCCCTGTGAGAGGACTGTTGCAAACGCCGCCCCCGCTGTTCCCCAGCCAGCAACAGCGACCAACAGGAGATCGAGCACAACGTTGATTACCCCGGCTGCTAGGACAAACCAAAGCGGCGTTTTTGCATCTCCCAAACCACGCAGGACAGAACAGACTGCGTTGTAACCAAAGACAAACACTGTCCCTGCACAGAATATCCAAAGGTAATCCTGTGCATATTGCATCGCCTCGGGTGGAATTTGCAGCGCTTGCAACAGCGGTCTGCAAAAAAACAGGCTGAGCCCGGTCACTAGGAAAGAGGCAGCGAGAGATAGGGTGAACAGTGTGCCAATTGTCCGGCTGACCTGAACGTCTTTCCCAGCCCCACGGTTCTGTGCGATGAGCACCGTGCCGCCCATCGTGATCCCGGTGCACACTGAGAGGATGATAAAACTGATTAGCGAGCAATTGCTCACCGCAGCCAGGCCCGCACTTCCAACGAAGCGCCCGACCACCACTAGATCGGCAATGTTGTAGCAACTTTGAATGAGATTTGCAAGCAAAAGGGGTACCCCAAAGCGGATCATCTGCTTTGGAATGCTCCCCTGTGTAAAATTCAGTTGGTTTTCTTTCATTTCGACTTTGCTCCTTTTTCATATTGATCTGGAAAGCAAAGCCTGAAAGACAAACAGCCTTACGTCATTCTTCCATGCAGGCGGCTGTTCTGTTCAGACCTTGCATGGAATTTCTCAATGCACAAACGCATCTTACGCACCTCCTCTGTAGATGTCTTCGATCAGAAGTTCTGTACTTGCAAAAGACACCTTGCATTTTATCGTATTTAAGTCAAATGTAACTTACTCAAGCTTAAAGGCAGCTCGTTATGATCTCTAGATTCTGAGTGTACTCATAATAACCACGGAAATATTGCGTTCTCTAGTCTAAAATGTTTTAACCTTGGTCCGAAACCCCACCTAGGCACTCAACTTTTCCGATTGTTCCGCACGCCCAGTTATCAGTGGACTGTTACCCACTTTTGGTCTTTTCCTCTGCTTTCCAGTTGATGCATTTCTTTGTCCCAACCCAGTTCAACGCACTCGCTTTCCAATGGTAAGTCTGCCATCGAAACGCTTTAGCCACGAGCAGAATCTGTGACACTGACAAGCGTAACGGAGAAAGTAGGGACACCGGTAGCAGAAGGGATGTAGCCCGCCAAAATGAGTTGATACCGGGTCGGCCTTTGGAAGGTTCTGCACGATCCGCTTACCGCCAAATTCCGTGCACCCAATAAACGGATCACATCTATACCCTAAGGAAGGCAGCTGTTTGCCGCGCTAAATTTTAAAGAAGTCTGGTTTTTCAATCCGATCAAACACATTGAGGCTGCTGAAACGGCGCTCGGTTCGATTGATCGTTGATTCCATCAACTGCCATATGTTTCGCTCCATTGTCTCTAGTAAAGGTTGACCGACCTCCAGCAATGGCATTAAAATATGGTTTCCAATAAAACAAAAGACCAGCGGCGAAAACTCGCCACTGGTCTTAAAAATGCAAAACTTATTCGTTGATCGCGGTAACAACGCCGGAACCAACGGTACGGCCGCCCTCACGGATAGCGAAACGAAGACCTTCTTCGATTGCGATCGGGGTGATGAGCTCAACGTCCATGGTTACGTTGTCGCCGGGCATGCACATCTCAGTGCCTTCCGGAAGGGTGACAACGCCGGTAACGTCGGTGGTTCTGAAGTAGAACTGCGGACGGTAGTTGTTGAAGAACGGAGTATGACGGCCGCCTTCATCTTTTTTCAGGACGTAAACCTGGCCTTTGAATTTGGTGTGCGGATGAATGGTGCCGGGTTTGCAGAGAACCTGGCCTCTTTCGATTTCAGTTCTCTGGATACCACGGAGAAGAGCACCGATGTTGTCGCCAGCCTCAGCGTAGTCGAGGATCTTGCGGAACATTTCGATACCGGTAACAACGGTTTTCTTTCTCTCGTCGGAAAGACCGATGATCTCAACTTCGTCGCCCGAGTTGAGCTGGCCTCTTTCCACTCTACCAGTAGCAACGGTTCCACGACCAGTGATGGTGAAAACGTCTTCAACAGGCATAAGGAAAGGCAGATCGGATTTACGCTCAGGAGTCGGGATGTAAGCATCGACAGCTTCCATGAGCTCGAGGATCGGTTTGTAAGCTTCGTTGGTGATGTCATCCGGAGCTTCGAGCGCTTTAAGAGCCGAACCCTTCACGATCGGGGTGTCGTCGCCCGGGAACTCATATTCATTGAGCAGGTCGCGGATTTCCATCTCGACGAGATCGAGGAATTCCGGATCGTCAACCTGGTCAGATTTGTTCATGAAGACAACGATATACGGAACGCCAACCTGACGGGAGAGCAGGATGTGCTCACGAGTCTGGGGCATCGGGCCGTCAGCAGCGGAAACAACGAGGATCGCGCCGTCCATCTGAGCAGCACCAGTGATCATGTTCTTAACGTAGTCAGCATGGCCGGGGCAGTCAACGTGAGCGTAGTGACGGTTGTCGGTCTCGTACTCAACGTGAGCGGTGTTGATGGTAATACCACGCTCTCTCTCTTCCGGAGCCTTGTCGATGTTTGCGTAGTCAACATAGTCCGCCTGGCCTTTCATGCCAAGGGTCTTGGTGATCGCAGCGGTCAGAGTGGTTTTACCATGGTCAACGTGGCCAATGGTACCGATATTAACGTGGGGCTTATTTCTTTCAAATTTAGCCTTTGCCATTCTTAGTTTCCTCCTCAGATTTGTAAAAATTCTACATAAGAATATTCTAGCATAAATCTAAAAATATTCAAGTATTTTTACAGTATTTTTTTATTTTATTGTGCGAAAATTCACGGCTGAATCAGCAGATTAGTCGTTTTTCGCCTTGGAACTCATGATCTTCTCAGAAATCGACTTCGGAACCTCAATATAGTGGCTCGGTTCCATCGAATACTGTCCGCGGCCCTGAGTTTTGGAACGCAGGTCGTTGGAGTACCCGAACATCTCGGAGAGCGGGACGGACGCAGTGATCTGCTGGACGCCGTTTCTCGCTTCCATGCCGCCGATCTGTCCGCGACGGGAGTTGAGGTCGCCGATGACATCGCCCATGTAATCCTCCGGAACGATGACAACAACCTTCATAATCGGCTCGAGGATGACCGGGTCGGCCTTTCTCATCGCCTCTTTGAACGCCTGCGAACCACAGATCTTAAACGCCATTTCAGAGGAGTCGACCTCGTGGTAGGAACCGTCATAGAGGGTTACCTTGACATCGACAACCTGGTAGCCTGCGAGCACGCCCGCCTGCATAGCGCCCTGGATACCTGCGTCAACAGCGGGGATATATTCCTTCGGAACCGATCCGCCGACGATCTTGTTGACAAACTCATAGCCCTTGCCGGATTCATTCGGCTCGACAATGATTTTAACGTGACCGTACTGGCCTTTACCACCCGACTGGCGGGCGTATTTGTGGTCGACGTCGACTTTGCGGCGAATGGTCTCTTTGTAGGAAACCTGCGGCGCGCCGACGTTTGCCTCCACTTTGAATTCACGGAGAAGGCGGTCGACGATGATCTCGAGATGGAGCTCGCCCATGCCCGCGATGATGGTCTGACCGGTTTCTTCGTTGGTGTAAGTCTTGAAGGTCGGGTCCTCTTCTGCGAGCTTCGCAAGAGCAATGCCCATCTTTTCAGAGCCCGCCTTGGTCTTCGGCTCAATTGCAAGGCTGATAACAGGCTCTGCAAATTCCATCGACTCAAGGATAACCGGATGGTCGGGATCACAGAGGCTGTCGCCGGTTCCGGTGTTTTTGAGGCCGACTGCCGCGGCGATTTCACCTGCGTAGACGGTTTCAATGTCCTTCCGGTTGTTGGCGTGCATCTGCAGGATGCGGCCGATTCTCTCATTTTTGCCCTTGTTCGCGTTCAGCACGGTGGAGCCCGCATTGAGGATGCCGGAATAAACGCGGAAGAAGCAGAGCTTGCCGACAAACGGGTCGGTCGCAATCTTAAAGGCGAGCGCTGCAAACGGCTCGTCATCCGAGGAGTGTTTGATGATCTCCTCACCGGTGTCCGGATCGGTTCCGCGGATTGCAGGAACGTCGGTCGGAGCCGGCATGTAGGCGACGATGGCGTCGAGCAGCTTCTGGACGCCCTTGTTTTTATAGGAAGTACCGCAGCAGACCGGAACGATTTCGTTCGCAATGGTCCCTTTGCGGAGCGCTCTGTGGATTTCCTCCTGGGTGAGCTCTTCACCCTCCAGGTATTTTTCCATCAGCTCTTCGTCGAGCTCAGCAACCGCTTCGAGAAGGGCTGCACGGTACTCGTCGGCTTTTTCCTGCATGTCTGCGGGGATGCCTTCCTCGTCAATCGTCTTGCCGAGATCATCCTCGTAGATGTAGGCTTTCATTTCGATCAGGTCGATGAGGCCCTTAAAGGTATCCTCTGCGCCGATCGGGAGCTGAATCGGGACGGCATTACAGCCGAGCCTTGTTTTCATCATATTGACAACGTTGTAGAAATCCGCGCCCATGATGTCCATCTTGTTGACGTACGCCATGCGGGGAACGCCGTAGTTGTCAGCCTGGCGCCAAACGGTTTCAGACTGAGGCTCAACGCCGCCCTTTGCGCAGAAGACTGTGACCGAGCCGTCGAGCACGCGGAGCGAACGCTCAACCTCTGCGGTGAAGTCAACGTGGCCAGGGGTATCGATAATATTGATGCGGTGGCCGTTCCAGTGGACGGTCGTCGCAGCGGAGGTAATGGTGATACCTCTCTCCTGCTCCTGAGCCATCCAGTCCATCGTGGCAGAACCATCGTGCGTTTCACCGATTTTGCGGTTGATACCTGTGTAGTACAGGATACGCTCGGTGGTGGTGGTTTTGCCTGCGTCGATGTGGGCCATTATACCAATATTGCGAGTCAAATCGAGAGATACGTCTCTTGGCATAATTTCCTCCTAAAAATCGTGGGTTATTCATAAAATGGCACAGTCGTAGCTGTGCGTGAAGTAAAAGCGTTTGAAAACAACATTTGATGTCAACAGCGATCGAAAGGCAACAGCTTGTCCCGCACCGGGAGGAACTCCCGGGGATAAACCGCTGCCCATCTGGATCGTATCTCTGTCTATTCTACCATCTGTAATGAGCAAAAGCTTTGTTCGCTTCAGCCATTCTATGAGTCTCGTCACGTTTCTTGCATGCGCCGCCGTTGTTGTTGAGCGCATCCATGATCTCGCCAGCAAGACGTTCTTTCATTGTCTTTTCACTTCTCTGACGGCTGTAGAGGGTGACCCATCTCAGGCCGAGTGTCTGGCGCCGTTCGGGACGGACCTCCATCGGGACCTGATAGGTCGCACCGCCGACGCGGCGTGCTTTGACCTCTAACACCGGCATAATGTTCTCCATCGCTTCCTGGAACGCCTCAAGGGGCTCTTTCCCGGTTTTCTCCTGAACGATTTCGAACGCGCCGTAAACGATTTTCTGAGCGACACCCTTCTTACCGTCGAGCATGACGCTGTTGATCAGACGGGTGACCAGTTTGGATTTGTAAAGCGGATCTGGCAAAACATCACGTTTTGCAATTTTACCTCTTCTTGGCACTTCGCTTCCCTCCTTCATATTCTGAATTCATTGGTACTCGAAAGCAAGAACTCCCGTACGTGCCAAATAGGTTCTATCTCAGTGTGCCATGCGCACCTTTGTAAGAAGCCCTAAATGGCCGTGATTGCGGTCAGAACTACTTTCCAGCTTTCGGACGTTTCGCTCCGTATTTTGAGCGAGCTTGTTTTCTGTCTGCAACACCCTGGCTATCCAGAGTACCGCGGATGATGTGGTAACGCGTACCCGGCAAGTCCTTGATACGTCCACCACGGATCAAAACAACGCTATGCTCCTGGAGGTTGTGTCCCTCACCCGGAATGTAGGATGTTACTTCGATTCCGTTCGACAAACGAACACGGGCAACTTTACGGAGAGCGGAGTTCGGTTTTTTCGGGGTCATCGTTCTAACTGCAGTGCAGACGCCGCGTTTCTGCGGGGAACTCTGATCGGTTGAAACCTTCTTCATCGAGTTAAATCTCTTGCCCAGTGCTGGTGCGTTGGATTTGCTCTCTTTCTCTTTTCTGCCTTTGCGTACAAGCTGGTTAAAGGTTGGCATATGGCACCTCCTTACTTGGTTGATAAGAATTTTCTATATGAAACGCAAACATTTGGCGGTCTGATCGCTCAGGCCGCCAAACTGCGCCACACATCTACTAACTATAACACTTAACCCTGCTGTTTGTCAAGTGTTTTTTCGTTTTCGACAACTTCAACATTTTGATAGCAGCTCATGCCGGTACCCGCCGGAACGAGCTTGCCGATGATGACGTTTTCCTTGAGGCCGAGCAGCGGGTCGACCTTGCCCTTGATCGCGGCGTCGGTGAGCACCCGGGTAGTCTCCTGGAAGGAGGCCGCCGAGAGGAAGCTCTCGGTCGCGAGCGACGCCTTGGTGATGCCGAGCAACACCGGGATAAAGGTGGGCATCGTGAGCTGTTCGCCGGTGTCGGCCATTCTCTTTTTGAGCTTTTTGACCGCCTGGATCATCTCGCCACGCTCAATCGTGGTGCCGGGGAGGAGTCCCGAATCGCCCGGCTCATCGACGCGCACCTTGCGCATCATCTGGCGGACGATGACCTCGATGTGCTTGTCGTTGATGTCAACACCCTGCATGCGGTAGGTCTTCTGAACCTCGGAGATCAGATAGTTCTGCACCTCCTGCTCGCCTTTGACCGCGAGCACGTCATGCGGGTTGATCGGGCCCTCGGTGAGGGGTGTGCCGGGGGTGATGGTCTCCCCGTCCTCCACCTTGATGCGGAAGCCGTAGGGGATCGCGTAGTCCTTCTCGTCCCCGTCCTCGCTGGTCACGAAGATGTGGCGGGTGCGTTTGATCTCCTCAAACCGCACCTTGCCGCCGATTTCCGCGATGATCGAGGAGTTCTTGGGCCGTCTGCCCTCAAACAGCTCCTCAACGCGGGGAAGACCCTGGGTGATGTCCTCGGCGTTCGCGATACCGCCGGTGTGGAAGGTTCTCATGGTGAGCTGGGTGCCCGGCTCACCGATTGACTGGGCGGCGATGATGCCGACCGCCTCGCCGACTGCAACAGTGTTGCCGGTCGCGAGGTTCATGCCATAGCACTTGGCGCAGATGCCCTGCTCGGATTCGCAGGTGAGGATGGAACGGATTTTGACCCGCTCGACGCCCGCGGCCACAATGCGCTTGGCGTCGTCCTCAGTCATCATCTTGTCGCAGGACATGAGCAGTTTGCCGGTGTTGGGGTCGAGCAGATCCTCCACCAGATAACGACCGGTAAGACGCTCGTGCAGCGGCTCGATCTTTTCGTTGCCCTCTTTGATCTCGTAGACTTCGATGCCGTGGTGGGTGTGGCAGTCTTTCTGCCGGACAATGACCTCCTGCGAGACGTCGACGAGGCGGCGGGTGAGGTAACCTGAGTCAGCTGTTCTCAGCGCGGTGTCAGCGAGACCTTTGCGCGCGCCGCGGGAAGAGATGAAGTATTCGAGGATGTTGAGGCCCTCGCGGTAGTTCGCGCGGATCGGGATTTCAATGGTAGTACCCGAGGTGTTCGCGATGAGTCCGCGCATGCCGGCGAGCTGACGGATCTGGTTGATGCTTCCGCGCGCGCCCGAGTCCGCCATCATAAAGATCGGGTTGTACTCGCCGAGGTTGTCGGTGAGCGCGTCGGAAACGCGTTTGGTGGTTTTATCCCAAGTGTCGATGACGCGGGCGTACCGCTCGTCGTTGGATATGAGGCCGCGGCGGTACTGCTTGGTGATCTTGTCGATCGCCTGCTCCGCCTCCTCAAGGTACTGCGCCTTTTGGGGCGGGATCTCCGCATCGCAGACAGCGACGGTGATCGCGCCGCGGGTGGAGTATTTAAAGCCCTGTGCTTTGATCCGGTCGAGCACCTCGGAGGTGGTGGCAACGCCGTGTTTGCGGATGCAGCGGTTGACGATGTCGCCGAGCTGCTTTTTGCCGACCTTAAAGGCGATTTCGAGATCAAACTGGGTGTCCGGATTGCTTCTGTCCACATAGCCGAGGTCCTGCGGAACCGGCTGGTTGAAGATGATGCGGCCGACGGTGACGTCGATGAGCTTGGAGACCACCTTGTCGCCGACGGTGCGGGAAACGCGCACCTTGACCGGCGCGTGCAGCGTCACATCCCCCTCGTTGTAAGCCATGATCGCCTCGTTGAAGTCGCGGAACACCTTGCCCGCGCCCTTGTCTTCTTTCTTGACAAGGGTGAGGTAGTAGGAGCCGAGGACCATATCCTGGTTCGGCACCGCAACCGGACGGCCGTCCGACGGCTTGAGCAGGTTGTTCGCCGCGAGCATGAGGAAGCGGGCCTCTGCCTGCGCCTCCGCCGAGAGCGGCACGTGAACCGCCATCTGGTCGCCGTCAAAGTCGGCGTTGTACGCGGTGCAGACCAGCGGGTGGAGTTTGAGCGCCTTGCCTTCGACGAGGACCGGCTCAAACGCCTGGATGCCGAGACGGTGCAGGGTAGGCGCGCGGTTGAGCATAACCGGATGGCCTTTGATGACGGTTTCGAGTGCGTCCCACACCTCGGTTTTGGCGCGCTCAACCATCTTGCGCGCGCTCTTGATGTTGTTGGAAACCCCGGTCTCGACCAGGCGTTTCATGACAAACGGTTTAAACAGCTCGAGTGCCATTTCCTTCGGCAGGCCGCACTGGTACATCTTGAGCTCTGGGCCGACGACGATAACCGAACGTCCCGAGTAGTCGACGCGCTTACCAAGCAGGTTCTGACGGAAGCGGCCCTGTTTGCCCTTGAGCATATCCGAAAGGGATTTGAGGGGGCGGTTGTTGGGGCCTGTCACCGGGCGGCCGCGGCGGCCGTTGTCGATGAGGGCGTCCACCGCTTCCTGCAGCATTCTCTTTTCGTTGCGCACGATGATGTCGGGCGCGTGGAGTTCGAGCAGTCGCTTGAGGCGGTTGTTGCGGTTGATGACCCTGCGGTAGAGGTCGTTGAGATCGGAGGTTGCAAACCGTCCGCCGTCGAGCTGGACCATGGGGCGGATGTCGGGCGGGATGACCGGAACCACGTCGAGGATCATCCACTCGGGGCGGTTGCCCGACTGCTTAAAGGCGTCGACCACCTCAAGCCGGCGGATCGCCTTGACGCGTTTCTGCCCGGTTGTATTCTCAATTTCGTCCTTTAACTCTTTGGAGAGCTTTTCAAAGTCAACTTCCTGGAGAAGCTCCTTGATCGCCTCTGCGCCCATGCCGGCGCGAAAATCGTCCTCGTATTTTTCTCGCATGTCGTCGTACTCTTTTTCGGTCAGCAGCTGGCCCTTTTCAAGCACCGTGTTGCCCGGGTCGATGACGATGTATTTGGCGAAGTAGAGGATCTCCTCGAGGCGGCGGGGGGAGATGTCGAGCAGCAGACCCATTCTCGAGGGAATGCCTTTAAAATACCAGATGTGGGAAACGGGAGCGGCGAGCTCAATGTGGCCCATCCGCTCGCGGCGCACCTTGGAACGGGTGACCTCGACGCCGCACTTTTCACAGATCTTGCCTTTGTAACGCAGGCGTTTGTATTTGCCGCAGTGACATTCCCAGTCCTTCTGCGGCCCGAAAATACGCTCACAGAAAAGGCCGTCGCGTTCGGGTTTCAGTGTGCGGTAGTTAATGGTTTCGGGTTTCTTGACTTCGCCGTAAGACCACTCTCGGATCTGGTCGGGCGAAGACAGACCGATTTTGATAGACTCAAACACGTTAAATTCCATTCCGACCCCTTCTTTCACTAATCTTTATCATCAAACACATCGGCGGTCAGGTTAAAGTCCAGGTCAGCGCCCAGATCCTCCGGCTCGTCGATGTCGTATCCCTCAAAGTCCTTCTCGACTTCCACGTGTTCTTCCTCAAACACCGGCTCGTCTTCGATCACCGGCTGCAGGCCGAGGTCGTCGTCGTCGTCAAAGGTCTGCTGGAGGTCGATTTCCTCGTTGTTTTTGTCAAGCACCTTGACGTCGAGCGCAAGGGACTGGAGCTCTTTGATCAGAACCTTGAACGCTTCCGGCGCGCCCGGCTTGGGCACGTTCTGGCCCTTGACAATCGCCTCGTAGGTTTTGACGCGTCCAACCGTGTCATCCGACTTGACGGTGAGGATTTCCTGGAGGGTGTAGGCGGCGCCGTACGCTTCGAGCGCCCAAACCTCCATCTCACCAAACCTCTGGCCGCCGAACTGCGCCTTACCGCCGAGCGGCTGCTGGGTGACGAGGGAGTAGGGGCCGGTGGAACGGGCGTGAATTTTATCATCAACCAGATGATGGAGCTTTAAGAAGTACATATAGCCAACGGTGACCCGGTTGTCAAACGGTTCGCCGGTGCGCCCGTCGTAGAGCACCGTCTTGCCGTCCTCATTCATGCCGGCTTCCTTGAAGCACTCGCGGATGTCGGCCTCATGCGCGCCGTCAAAAACCGGCGTCATGATCTTCCAGCCAAGGGCCTTTGCCGCCATGCCGAGGTGAACCTCGAGCACCTGCCCGATGTTCATACGGGACGGAACGCCGAGCGGGTTGAGCACGATGTCGAGCGGGCGGCCGTCTGGCAGGAAGGGCATATCCTCCTGCGGCAGACTGCGGGAGACAACACCTTTGTTTCCGTGGCGTCCCGCCATCTTATCGCCGACGCTGATTTTTCTCTTCTGAATGATATAGCAGCGGACCACCATGTTCACGCCGGGGGAAAGCTCATCCGAGTTTTCGCGGGTGAACACCTTGATGTCCTGGATAATGCCGTATTCGCCGTGAGGGACGCGCAGCGAAGTGTCGCGCACCTCTCTCGCCTTTTCGCCGAAGATGGCGCGCAGCAGCCGCTCCTCTGCGGTGAGCTCGGTCTCCCCCTTCGGGGTGACCTTGCCGACGAGGATGTCACCCGAACGGACCTCTGCGCCGACGCGGATGATGCCGCGCTCGTCGAGATCCTTGAGCGCGTCTTCGCCGACGTTGGGAATCTCACGGGTGATTTCCTCGGGACCCAGCTTGGTGTCGCGGGCCTCGACTTCGTATTCCTCGACGTGGATCGAGGTGTAGACGTCCTCGCGGACGAGTTTTTCGTTGAGCAGGACCGCGTCCTCGTAGTTGTAGCCTTCCCAGGTCATAAAGCCGATGAGGGCGTTTTTGCCGAGGCTGACCTCGCCGTTGTCGGTCGCCGGGCCGTCTGCGATGACCTGGCCCTTGGTGATCTTTTCACCCTTATCGACGATCGGCTTCTGGTTGACGCAGGTGGACTGGTTGGAGCGCATATATTTGATGAGCTTGTAGGAGTGATTGACTCCCTGCTCGTCGGTGATGACAATTTCATCCGCAGAGACCTTTTTGACCACGCCGCTCTCTTTTGCAACGACACAGACGCCCGAGTCAACGGCAGCCTTGTACTCCATGCCAGTGCCGACAATCGGAGACTGGGTTTTGAGCAGCGGCACCGCCTGGCGCTGCATGTTCGCGCCCATGAGCGCGCGGTTGGCGTCGTCGTTTTCAAGGAAGGGGATCATCGCGGTCGCGACCGAGACAACCATCTTCGGCGAAACGTCCATGAAGTCGACCGCTTCCCGCTCGATCTCGAGGATCTGGTCGCGGCAGCGTGCGTTGACTTTGGGGCGGGCAAAGGTGCCCTCCTCGGTCAACGGCTCGTTCGCCTGGGCGACGACGTAATTGTCCTCGACGTCAGCGGTCATATACACGACCTCGTCGAGCACCTTGCCGGTCTCTTTGTCCACCTTGCGGTAGGGGGCTTCGATGAAGCCGTACTCATTGAGGCGGGCAAACGACGCGAGATAAGAGATCAGGCCGATGTTCGGGCCCTCCGGGGTTTCAATTGGGCACATGCGGCCGTAGTGGCTGTAGTGGACGTCGCGGACCTCGAATCCGGCGCGGTCGCGCGACAGGCCGCCCGGGCCGAGCGCGGAGAGACGGCGCTTGTGGGTAAGCTCTGCGAGGGGGTTGGTCTGGTCCATAAACTGGGACAGCGGGGAGGAGCCGAAGAACTCCTTGATCGCCGCGACCACAGGACGGATGTTGATGAGCGCCTGGGGTGTCACCACGTCCATATCCTGCGCCTGGAGGGTCATCCTCTCCCGGATGACCCGCTCCATGCGGGAAAAGCCGATGCGGAACTGGTTCTGCAGCAGCTCGCCGACGCTGCGGATGCGGCGGTTGCCGAGGTGGTCGATGTCGTCGACGTTGCCCACACCGCAGGCGAGGTTGTTGATGTAGTTAATGGTGGCGAATATATCGTCCTTGATGATGTGCTTGGGCACCAGGGCGTCAACCCGCTGTTTGATCAGCTCTTTGACCTCTTCGTCGTCCGAAGCGGTTTCGAGGATGTCGCGCAGCACGCGGTAGCGCACCTTTTCGTGGATGCCGTACTCGTGGGGGTCGACGTCGACAAAGTCGGCAAGGTCGACCATGCCGTTGGAAATGACCTTGACGATCTCCCCTTCCACATCGACGTAGGCGGTGTCAATGCCGGCGCGCTCAATTTCCATGGCGCGGGCGTGGGTGAGCACTTCGCCCTTGTCGCCGAGCACCTCGCCGGTGAGCTCGTTGACGACAGGCTCTGCGAGCATCTGGCCGGTCAGGCGCGCGCCGATGGCGAGCTTTTTGTTGTATTTGTAGCGGCCGACGCGGGAGAGGTCGTAGCGGCGGTCGTCAAAAAAGAGATTGCGCAGGTGGGTGACCGCGCTGTCAAGCGTCGGCGGCTCGCCGGGACGCAGCTTGCGGTAGACCTCGAGGAGTGCCTCCTCCCCGTTTTTGGTGCTGTCCTTTTCGGTGATGGTCTGAATCAG
Source organism: uncultured Oscillospiraceae bacterium (assembly GCA_965141735.1). Classification (GTDB taxonomy): domain Bacteria; phylum Bacillota; class Clostridia; order Oscillospirales; family Ruminococcaceae; genus Massilioclostridium. The sequence goes on from CBCSOX010000037.1 coordinate 16,994, forward strand.
CCGCTTGTCCTCCCCGAAGATCTCAAAGATCTCGGGGTCAGTGCCGTACTTCTCGGTGAACACATCGGTGTCGCCGGGGACGACGTTGTCCTTGATACGCAGCAGGGCACGAATAAAGACAGTGATTGGAATTTTGCGGTTTTTATCGATACGGACATAGAAAATATCGTTGGAGTCGGTCTCGTATTCGAGCCAGGCTCCGCGGTTGGGGATTACGGTGGAGGAAAATTTCTTTTTACCCGTCTTGTCATATTCGCTGCCGTAGTAGACGCCCGGCGAACGGACGAGCTGAGAGACGATGACGCGTTCCGCGCCGTTGATGACAAAGGTGCCGCTCTCGGTCATGAGGGGGAAATCGCCCATGAAAATTTCCTGTTCCTTGACCTCGCCGGTCTCCTTGTTGATCAGCCTTGTTTTGACGCGCAGGGGAGCAGCGTAGGTGACGTCCCGCTCCTTGCACTCAATCACGTCGTACTTGGGTTTGTCGTCAAATCTGTAATCGACAAACTCGAGAACCAGATTGCCGGTGTGGTCCGAAATATAAGCCGCGTCGCGGAATACCTCTTTCAGACCTTCGTTGCGAAACCATTCGTAGGAATCCTTTTGCACCTCGATGAGGTTGGGCATCTCGAGGACCTCGTTAATGCGCGCAAAGCTCATTCTCGTGTTTTTACCTAGTTTCACAGGTTTGACATTCACCATAGGCTTATTCCTCCATTCTATTTTCAACGCCACAGCCGCTGGGAAAAACCACCTGCACCCCTGTGTGCATATCGGTAAAATTTTTCCGCAAAATACTATTGCGTTTTG
>CBCSOX010000038.1:0-17692 GCA_965141735.1 uncultured Oscillospiraceae bacterium
AACCTCCTTGTCACAGCCCTCGGCCTCCCGCTCAATGACGCGGGAGATCTTTTCGAGCTCGTTCATGAGGTTCTTTTTGTTGTGCAGCCGCCCCGCCGTGTCGATCACCGCGACGTCCGCCCCGCGGCTCTTGGCCGCCGCGAGGGTGTCAAACACCACCGCCGCCGGGTCGGAGCCCTCGCTGTGCTTGACGAGCTTGGTGCCCGCGCGGTCGGCCCAAATCTGAAGCTGGTCGATCGCCGCGGCGCGGAAAGTGTCCGCCGCGCCCAGGATGACCTGCTTGCCCTGCGCCTGCAAATTGGCGGCGAGCTTGCCGATTGTGGTTGTCTTGCCGACCCCGTTGACCCCGATGACGAGGATGACCGACGGCTTGGTGTCAATCTTGAGCTCCTCCCCGCCGGTAAGCATCTCGGTCATAATCTCCTTCAAAAGCCCCTTGACCTGCGACCCGTCGGTGATGCCGCGTTCCTTGACCCGCTTGCGCAGCGTCTCGCAGATCTTCATCGAGGTGTTCACCCCGACATCCGACATGATGAGGATTTCTTCGAGCTCCTCAAAGAGCTCCTCGTCAATCTTGGTAAACGAGTGAAACACAGTCTCCATCTTTTGAACCATGTTTTCCTTGGTTTTTTTCAGGCCGTTTTTGATCTTATCAAAAAAACCCATTGGAACTACCCCCTCTTTTCTATTGCGCCAGCTTCATCGCCTGGCTCTCGAGCTCGCTGACCTTGAGCTGTAGCAGCTTGGACACCCCTTCCTCCTGCATGGTGACTCCGTACAGGACATCCGCCTGCTCCATAGTGCCGCGGCGGTGGGTGATGACGATAAACTGGGTCTTTTCATCGATATTTTTTAAGTAAGAAGCAAATTTATTCACGTTGACGTCGTCGAGCGCCGCCTCGATTTCGTCGAGGATGCAGAACGGGGACGGGCTCACCTTGAGGATGGCAAAATAGATCGCGATGGCGATGAACGCCTTTTCCCCGCCCGAGAGGGAGGAGAGATTTTTGATGATCTTGCCGGGGGGCTGCACCGCGATTTCAATGCCGCAGTCGAGCACCTCCTCCGGGTCTGCGAGGCTGAGACTCGCCCGCCCGCCGCCGAACAGCTCGACAAACACCTTTTGGAACTCGGTGTTGATGCGGTCAAAGGTGGTGACGAACAGATGCTTCATGTTGTCGGTCAGGTCCTGAATAAGCTTTTCAAGCTCCCGTTTGGAACTCTCGATGTCCTTGAGCTGAACATTCATGAATCCGTACCGCTCGGATACCTCTTTGTATTCCTCAATCGCGCCGAGGTTGACATTGCCGAGGGCCTTGATCTTGCCCTTGAGTGCGCCCAGCTCCCCCTGCGCGGCGAGCGGGTCGTCAAAGTGGACCGCCATGCGCTGCGCCTCGTTGGGGCTGACCTGGTACTCCTCCCACATCTTGGAGATGATGTTGTCGTATTCCTTCTGCATCGCCACCTTGCGCTCCTCGAGACGGGCGAGCTCCTGGCCGAGCTTTTCGCGGGAAAGCGACTGCTCCCGCTCCTGCTGGCGCAGCTGGGTGGTGGCGAGCTCACTGCGGTTTTTGTCCGCGAGCATCTGCTCAATCTCCTGCCCCACACCGGCCTGCCGGTCGGTGAGCCGCTGGATCTCCCGGTTGCACTGTTCGATCTCCTGCTCGATCTCCTGGTTCGCCTGCTGGCGCTGCCCGACGGTGCGGCGCAGCGCTTCAATCGCCTCTTGGTTGGAGCTGCTGCGGGTGTCAAGCTCCGCCAACGAGTCGAGCCGGTTCTGACAGTCCTTGGCGAGCTCCGCCTGCCGAATACGCAGGGCGTTGATCTGGCTGTCCAGCTCCCGCCTGCGCTGGCCGAGATCGTCCCGCGAGCCCTTGAGCCCGTCAACCTGCTTCTCTGCCTGCTCAATGTCCCGCTGAATCTCCCCGAGTTTCTTCCGGGTGGACTGGATCGTCCCAGTGAGCTCTTGGACGCGTTTTTGCGCCGCTTGCTGCTCTTGGGCAAGGGTGGCGAGCGTCTGCTCCGACTGCTCGGTGAGCAGCTTAAGACGCTTCTGGTCCCCCTCAAAGCGGATTTGGTCCTCATTTAAAACGGTGAGTTCGCTCAGCACGCCCTGAAGCTCCGCCTTGGCCCGGTTGATCTTTTCACTCAGTCCCTGAAGCGTCTCCTCATAGCTTCCACGCTTGGCGGAGAGCTGCTCCGCCTCTTGGGTGAGCTGCTTAATTTCGTTTTTCCGGCTGAGCAGGCCGGTGTTTTTGTTCTGCGAGCCTCCGGTCAGCGAACCGCCCGCGTTGACGAGCTGGCCGTCCAGGGTGACGATGCGAAAGCGATAGCCGTACCTCTTGGCAATGCTGACCGCGTCGTCGAGGTCCTCTACCACCACCGTCTTGCCGAGCAGGTTCTCGATCACCGGCCGGTATTCGGGGGCGAAGCTGACCAGTTCGCTCGCGATCCCGACATAGCCCCCGCAGGCATCCAGCCCCGGCTGGCTGATTTTATAGCCCTTCACCGAGGTGAGGGGGAGGAAGGTCGCGCGGCCCGCGCGGCGCTCTTTGAGAAAGCGAATCGCCTTTTTGGCAACCCCTTCGTCGTTGACCACAATGTGCTGGAGCGAGCCGCCGAGCGCGGTTTCCACTGCCACTGCGTAGCGGTCGGGCAGCTCGATAAGCTGGGCGACGGTTCCCCGCACCCCCTGCAGCATCCCGCGGCGCGCCTCGCCGAGCACCGACTTGACGCTGTAGGCAAAGCCCTCGAGATTGCGCTCGAGGTCGGTCAAGATCTTGCTGCGCTGCTGCCGCTCGTTGATCTGGTTGGTGAGTTTTGTATACTCTGCGTTGATCTGATCAAATTTATCGCGCTGTGTTTTGATTTTTAACTCGTATCCACTGCGGGAATTATTCAGGCTCTCCCGGCGGGAGGCAATTTCCTCCATCAGCCGGTCGATTTCCCGCAGCTCGTCCGCTGCGTTTTCCTGCTGGAGTGTCCGCTGGCGCCGGTTCTGGTCGAGCTGCTGCGCCCGCTGTTCGGCGTCGGCGAGGTTGTTCTCATACGCGACGATGTTGAGCTTGGCCTTGGAGCGGTCGAGCACCAGCCGGTTGAGCTGAGCGCTCAGCTGCTCAAAATCTGAGCTGACCGCGCTACGCTGCTCCGAGAGGTGGAGCAGTTCCTCCTCGCTTCCCTCGATCTCCTGGGCGATCTGCGCAAGCTCCGCATCGAGTTCGGTCAGTTCCTGACTGCGCGCCTGCTTCTCCTGCGCGATCTGTTCCCCCGAGTTCTCACAGCTGTCGAGCTCTCCAAGGATGCGCTGGATGTCCGCGAGGTTGTGGGAAATGTCGTTGTTGAGCACCGCGATGAGGGAGTGGTTTTCCGCGATTTTGCGCTCGTTGTCCTCTTTTTCGCTCCGAATGGATTCGATTTTGACCTGGGCATCCTGGATATTTTGGTACGCCTGCTGAATCTGCGTGGCAATCTGCTCGAGCGACTCGCTCGCCTGGCTATGCGACTGCTGCATGGCGAGGACCTTGTCGTCCTGCTCCCGCAGCTTTTGGCGGGAGGCGGACAGCTGGTCCGACCAGAGGGAGATTTCCAGCGTCTTTTTGCGCTCGGCGAGCTCGAGAAACTGCTTGGCCTTTTCGCTCTGGGTTTTGAGCGGCCCGATGCGGCCCTCCAGCTCCCCGAGGATGTCGCGCAGCCGAACGAGGTTTTCCTCCGCGAGCTTGAGCCGGCGCTCCGATTCGTACTTGCGGTAACGGAATTTGGTGATCCCGGCCGCCTCCTCAAAGATCTGGCGGCGGTCGTCCGACTTGGCGGAGACGATCTCGTCAATCCTGCCCTGCCCGATCACCGAATAGCCGTCGCGGCCGAGGCCGGTGTCCATAAACAGCTGGGTGATCTCCTTGAGCCGCACCTGGGAGCCGTTGATCAGATATTCGCTGTCCCCAGAGCGGTAGTATTTGCGGGTGACAGTGACCTCGTCACTGTCCCAGTTGAGCAGGCGGGTGCGGTTGTCAAAGGTGAGCGACACCTGGGCAAAGCCCTGCGATTTGCGGCTCTGGGTGCCGACAAAAATGACGTCCTCCATTTTGGAGCCGCGCAGCGTCTTGGAGGACTGCTCACCGAGCACCCAGCGCACCGCGTCGCTGATGTTGCTCTTGCCGCTGCCGTTTGGCCCGACAACAGCGGTCACCCCGTCGTGGAACTCGAGCAGGGTTTTATCCGGAAACGATTTGAAGCCCTGCAGCTCCAAAGATTTTAACAGCAAGTTTCCACATCCTTTATCACTTCGATCCCATGCAGGCCGTCCCCCACGCTGGGGTCCCCAACAATCTTCGCCTCGTAGCCCTGTTCGCGCAGGGCGAGCAGGTTGCAGCGGTGCTGTCCGGCCATTTTTGACACTGCGCGCGGATTTACGCGCAGGATAATATTTCCAGGTGGTATCTCTTCTAGTTTTTTATACGTACAGTTGAGCAGAATTCTACTTTCGCACAGCTCGCGAAACGCGGGGTGATATGCCCCGCCAACCAGATTCTGCCGCAGTTCCTCCTCGGCGTGCAGCCCGAGGCGGATGACCCGGATGCCGGACTGTTCAAACAGCTCGAGCAGGCCGGCGCAGAGGTCAACCGCTTCGTCGAGCTCCAGCGGCTGGTAGGCGCCGCTCTGGTAGAGCGCTTCGAGTTCAGTCCCCCGCAGAATCACCGTCGGATAGATCCGCATTGTGTCGGGTGAGAGCGCGACAATCTGCCGCGCCGTGTGATATAGGCTTTCTTTACTGTCTCCATACAGGCCGACCATCATTTGAAGACCTAAAGAAAACCCATATGACCGGATGAGCCGGGCGGCCCGCTCGGCGTCCTGCGCCGTATGGCCCCGCCTGTTGAGGGCGAGCACACGGTTGTCCAGGCTCTGCACCCCCAGTTCAATCGCCGTGACGCGGTGCTCCTTTAGAAGCTCTAAGATATCCGGGGAGATCGCGTCGGGACGGGTGGAAATGCGGATGCCGCTGAGTCCTCCCTCCCCCATAAACTCCTGCGCTGCCCCGAGCAGCTCGAGCATGTAGCTTCGCTCAATCGCAGTAAAGCTGCCGCCGAAAAAGGCGAGCTCTGCATCACGGCGCCGCTCACCGAGCTGGGCCACTGCCTGAGAACAGGTGCGGCGGACAAACGCCGCGTCGGGCTGAGTCTGAGTGCCCGAGATGGCCCGCTGGTTGCAAAAGCTGCACTGGTGCGGGCAGCCTGCGTGCGGCACAAACACCGCGACGTTAGCGTGACGCATAGCCCATCAGTTCCAGCGCCTGCTTGGCGGCATTTTGCTCCGCCTGCTTTTTGCTCTTGCCCGAGCCGGTGCCGATGACGTTGGAGTTGAGGTGGACCTCCGCCTCAAACATCTTGTCGTGATCCGGTCCGCTCTCGCTCACCAGCACATAGGAGAGTTTTTCTTCGGGATTTTTCTGAATGATCTCCTGAAGCGCGGTCTTGTAGTCGGTAACCCGGCTGATGCTGTTGAGGTCAAGGGTCTTGGGGATGAAGCCGAGCACAAAGCTGCGCGCCGCTTCGAGCCCCCCGTCGAGGTAGATCGCCCCGACGAGCGCCTCAAACGCGTCCTCCAAATTGGAGCGGCGCTGCCTCCCGCCCGAATGTTCCTCCCCCTTGCCCATGACGAGCTGGTTGCCGAGATCGATCCGCCCGGCGAACTCGGCAAGCGACCGGTCGCACACGAGGGAGGCCCGCAGCTTGGTGAGCTCCCCTTCCGGCATGTCGGGGAAGTTGACAAAGAGGTGGTTGGCGATGATGAGCGAAACGACCGAGTCCCCGAGGAATTCGAGCCGTTCATTGTTCTTGTGGTGGTGCCGACCCGTCTCGTTTGTAAAAGAAGAATGGGTCAGCGCCTGTTCGAGGAGTTTCTTGTTTTGAAAGGTGTAGCCGATTGTTTTTTCGAAATTCTTCATGAACCTGATTTCCTTTTAGTTGGTTGAAGTATTCTGGATGCTCTCGGTAATCTCCGCGATGACGCCCTTTTCCACAAAGTCCTTTGCCTGGCGGATCGCGTTCTTAAATGCGTTTGCGTTGGAGCTGCCGTGCGCTTTGATCACCGGCTTGGAGATTCCCATCAGGGGCGCCCCGCCGTACTCGGTGTAGTCCATCTTTTTCTTAAACGCCTTGAGCTGGTTCATCACGAGCAGGGCCGCCGCCTTGGTTTTGACCGAGCTGCCGAACATCTCCTTGAGGGATTTGTTGATAAAAGCGCCCATGCCCTCCATCATTTTGAGAATGGTGTTGCCGGTGAAGCCGTCCGCAACCACCACGTCGCAGGCGCCGAACGGGATGTCCCGCGCCTCGACGTTTCCGGTGAAGTTGAGCGGCAGGTTTTTGAGCAGTTCATAGGCGGCGAGCTGGAGCTCGGTGCCCTTGGTCGCCTCTGCGCCGACGTTGGCCAGCGCGATGCGGGGGGAATCCACCCCGAGAATCCGGTTGACGTAAATCGAGCCCATGATGCCGAACTGCATGAGCATTTCGGGGCGGCAGTCGAGGTTGGCGCCGCCGTCCATCAGCATAAAGCAGCCGGTGTCAGTCGGCATGATGGGCGCGAGCGCCGCCCGCTTAATCCCCTTGATGCGCTTGACAATGAAGGAGGAGCCGACCACGAGCGCGCCGGTGCTGCCCGCGCTGACAAACGCGTCGCCCGCCCCTTCGGCGAGCATCTTGAGGCCGAGCCCCATCGAGGAATTTGCCTTGGATTTGCGGATTTCGAGCGGGTCGTCCTCGATTTCAATGACCTCGTCGGTCTGGCAGATCTGCATGCCGCCGATGTTGATGCTGTTCTGCATCGACGCCTGCTTGATCTTATCAGTGTCCCCCACCAGGGCGATTTCTATTCCAGTGTATTCCTGCAGCGCAAGCTCGCAGCCCTTTAACACGGCCACTGGGGCGTTGTCGCCGCCGAATGCGTCAACGATTATTTTCATACTGTATTCCCTCCTGCGTAAGGCGTTGTCTGAACGAGACAAGCCCTCGGTTCGCCACGGTTTCGTAACGCAGCTGTTTGTTTCGGATGCGCTCTCCCAGAGCGGGGAGAATGCCCATATTGCAGCCCATTGGCTGAAAGTTCTCAACCGTCTCGTCGCTGATGTAGCGGCTGAGCGCGCCGAGCATACTGTCTTCCGGCAGGGTCAGCTCGGACTGTCCGCTCAGTTCCCGCGCGAGGGTGAGCCCAGCGTAGATGCCGGAAGCGGCGGATTCAATGTAGCCCTCCACCCCGGTGATCTGCCCGGCGAACCGGATGCGAGGCTCCTTGCGGAGCCGGAAATGGCTATCGAGCAGGCGGGGGCTATCGAGAAAGGTGTTGCGGTGCATCACCCCATAGCGGACAAACTCGGCGTGTTCGAGGCCGGGGATCATCGAAAAAATCCGCTTCTGCTCCCCGAATTTGAGGTTGGTCTGGAAGCCCACGAGGTTGTACAGCGAGCCAGCTGCGTTTTCCTTGCGCAGCTGGAGCACCGCGTAATACCGCTGCCCGGTTTCAGGGTGGCGCAGGCCGATCGGCTTGAGGGGGCCGAAACGGATGGTGTCCTCCCCCCGCTTGGCCATGACTTCGACCGGCATGCAGCCCTCGTAAACAGTGAATTCCCGCTTGTCAAATTCATGCAGCGGGGCGGTTTCCCCGGCGATGAGGGCAGCGTAAAACGCCTTGTACTCCTCCTCGTTCATCGGGCAGTTGATGTAGTCGGCGTCCCCCCGCCCGTAGCGGGCAGCGTAAAACGCCTTGGTCATGTCAACGCTTTCCGCCGTCACAATCGGGGCGGCTGCGTCGTAAAAGCTCAGCCGTTTTCCGCCCACGAGTGCAAAGATCTTTTCGGCAAACGCGTCGGAGGTGAGCGGGCCGGTGGCGATGATCACAGATCCCTCCGGGATTTCATCCACCTCACCGCTGACGACTTGTATGTTGGAACAGGCTGTAATTTGTTCAGTTACAAGATCGGAAAACTTTTCACGGTCCACTGCGAGCGCGCCGCCCGCCCCGACTGCACATTCGGAGGCGCAACGCATGGTCAGCGAGCCGAGCAGCCGCATCTCCTCCTTGAGCATCCCGGCGGCCGAGCCGATGCGGGAGGCTTTGAGGGAGTTGGAGCAGACGAGTTCGGCAAACCCCTGATAGCTGTGCGCCGGGGAGTATTTCTGCGGCTTCATCTCGCACAGCCGGACCGGGATTCCCGCCTGGGCGAGCTGCCAGGCGGCCTCGCAGCCCGCGAGTCCCGCGCCGACGACGGTGACGCTAGTCTTCATTGGACGGCACCTTCTCAAAGCCGCAGCCCTCGACCGCACAGTAGATCTTGCCCGACTTGCCCTTTTTCTTAAACATTGTTTTGCCGCATTTGGGGCAGGTGTCGGCGACCGGCTCATCCCAGCTCATAAAGCCGCAGCCCGGGTTGTGCTCGCAGCCGTAGTAGATTTTTCCCTTGGCGGATTTCTTTTTGAGGATTTTGCCGCCGCACAGCGGGCAGATGCCCGGGGTGGGGACGACGATCTTTTTGGTGTTTTTGCACTCGGGGTAGCCGCTGCACGCCATGAACTTGCCGTAGCGGCCCATCTTGATCACCATCGGCTTGCCGCATTTTTCACAGACTTCGTCGGTCTCCTCGTCGGGAATTTTGATCCGCTCCCCCTCCATCGCCTTTTCGGCGGCCTGGAGGGTGGAGTCAAAGTCGGCGTAAAAGTCGGTGATGGTGTTTTTCCACGGCACCTTGCCCTCCTCCACCTTGTCGAGGTCCTCCTCCATGTGGGCGGTAAAGGTCACGTCCACGATGTTGGCGAAATGGTCCTTCATCAGCTGGGTGGTCACCTCGCCGAGGAAGGTGGGCTTGAGCTGCTTCTGGTCCCGCTCCACGTAGTTGCGCGCGACAATCGTGGTGATGGTCGGCGCGTAGGTGCTCGGGCGGCCGATGCCACGCTCCTCAAGTGTCTTGATAAGGGAGGCCTCGGTAAAGCGCGCCGGCGGCTGGGTGAAGTGCTGGTTGCCGGTAAGGGACTCGAGATTCAAAACATCCCCCTGCTTGAGCTCGGGGAGCATCCCCTCCTTCTGGGTCTCCTCGTCCTTGCCCTCTTCGTAGAGCACGGTGTAACCGGGAAAGTTCACCGCGTAGCCGGAGGCTTTGAAGGTGTACTCCTTTGCCCCGATGTCGGCCGAAACAGTGTCGAACACCGCGTTTGCCATCTGGCTGGCAATAAACCGCTCCCACACAAGCTTATACAGTTTATACTGGTCGGGGGAGAGACTCGCCTTGATGTCCTGCGGAGAAACCTCCGGCATGGTCGGGCGGATCGCCTCATGCCCGTCCTGAGCGTTGGACTTGCTCTTAAACACCCGCGGCTTGTCGGGCAGATAGAGATCACCGTACTTGCTGGTAATGTAGTTGGAGGCTGCCTGACGCGCCTCGTCTGAGATGCGCATCGAGTCGGTTCTCATGTAGGTGATGAGGCCCACTGCGCCCATTCCCTCGACAGTGACGCCCTCGTACAGCTCCTGCGCCGCCTTCATGGTGCGGTAGGCCTGAAACCCGAGCTTGCGGGAGGCCTCCTGCTGCATGGTGGAGGTGGTAAACGGGGCGGCGGGGGATTTCTGGCGCTTGCCCTTTTTGACCGAGGCCACGATGTACTGCGCGCCCTCCAGATCTTTGAGGATTGCGTCCGACTGCTCCTTGTTTTCCACCTCGATCTTTTTGCCGTCTTTGCTGTGCAACTTTGCGGCGAACGGCTTGCGCGCCCCCTCTTTTAAAAGGCTTGCGTCGATGGTCCAGTACTCTTTCGGCACAAAGTCGCGGATTTCGAGCTCGCGGTCGACGATGAGCCGCACCGCGACCGACTGCACACGACCGGCGGACAGGCCGGGCCGGACCTTTTTCCAGAGAAACGGGCTGAGCTTGTAGCCGACGAGACGGTCGAGCACCCGGCGCGCCTGCTGGGCGTCCACCAAATCGATGTCGATCGCGCGGGGGGCTTTCATCCCCGCCTTGACGCCGGTTTTTGTGATCTCGTTAAAGGTGATGCGGTTGGTGTCGGCGAGGTCGAGCCCGAGGATGTAGGCGAGGTGCCACGAAATCGCCTCTCCTTCCCGGTCGGGGTCGGTCGCGAGATACACCTTGTCGCATTTCGAGGCCTCTTTTTTCAGCGATTTGATGAGGGGACCTTTCCCCTTGATGTTGATGTACTGCGGCTCAAAATTGTTCTCTATATCAATGCCGAGCTTTGACTTCGGCAGGTCGCGCACATGCCCCATCGACGCGACAACCTCGTAGCCCCGGCCCAAATATTTCTTAATGGTCTTCGCTTTCGCAGGAGACTCCACTATCACAAGTTTTGTCATCTTGTTCCTCCTCATTCTTTTTTGCCGTCTGGCTGTGGCATTCTATGACAAGCGTATCACACGCGTGTAGACAAATTCAATAGATTTTCTGATACCGGCCGGCGGTTTTTCTCACCGCGCCGCTCAGTTCGAGCTTGGTCAACATTGGCATCAGATCGGGAACCGAAAGTCCCGTTTTTGCGGAAAGGTATCCGGTGTCCACCGGATCGTCGGGCAGTGCCCGGTAGAGTTCCATCGCCTGACCGCTCAGTCCGGAGAGGTCAGGGGTTTTCGCCGCATCCTCCGGAAAGGCCGCGGCAGCTGGGGAATGGTATCGAAACGCCTCGGTTACATCACTGGCTGACAGAAACGGCGCCGCCCCTTCCCGGAGCAGCGGTTTGACGCCGTCGTAACGGGGATGGAACAAATCGCCGGGCGGGACGCAGAACACCTCCCTGCCCTGATCGGCCGCCGCGCGCGCCGTGCTGAGCGAACCGCTCTTTTCGGATGCCTCGACAACAACCACCCCGTCGGAGAGGGCGGAGAGCAGCCGGTTGCGCAGCGCGAACTGTTCGGGGAAAAACTCGGTCCCAGGCGGGAGCTCGCTCACAAGCGCGCCGCCGTGCCGGAGGATCTCCCGCCGCAACCCCTCGTTGGAGGCGGGATAGCTTTTGTCGAGCGAACAGCTGAGCACCGCCGCCGTCCTCCCCACCGAGAGCGCGGCGCGGTGGACCTCGGCGTCAATCCCCTCGGAACAGCCGCTGAGCACACAGATGCCCCTCCGGGCGAGTTCTTTTCCAGCGTATGCCGCCACTCTTTTGGAATACTCCGAAGGGGTGCGGGTGCCCACCACCGCGATGCAGAGAGACTCGGAAAACGCGGCAAGACTGCCCCGGCAGTAGAGCACCACCGGCGGGCAGTCGATCGTTTGGAGCCGTGCGGGATAGGCGGGGTGGTCATAGGGAACCACCTGGATATCGAGCTGGGCACAGCGCTCAAGAATAGGAAGATACTCCTGTGGACTTTTGCGCATTGCCTCAAGTTCAGACTGAGTCAAAAACTCGAACCGCTCAGCGCACTCGCCGCGGTGTTCGTACACAGCACGGGCGTGTTGGTATTCAGCCAAAAGCTCTGCCGGCTTAATGCTCCCAGAGGGAAACGCCTGAGCGAGCCAAAGCCAATCGAGAAGTTCCTCGGTGTTCATCTGGATTTACTCCTTTGTCATCTCCCACATGAGGATGGACGCCGCAGAAGCCGCGTTGAGCGATTCGGCGTTGCCCCGCATCGGGATGGTGATCCGGCGGGCGCAGGCGGAGGCGATGCTCTCCGGCAGACCGTTGCCCTCGTTGCCGATGTAGAGCACGCAGGGGCTGGCAAAGGAGGCGCGGGTCACAGGGAGAGCGTCCTCCACCACCGCTGCACAGGTGTCGACCCCGCACGCGTTGAGGGAGGCGGTCAGCCCGAGAATGTCGGGACAGAGCGCAAACCTCATGCGGAAAAGCGACCCCATTGTCGAGCGGACGACCTTGGGGCTGTAGATATCGCAGGTATTGTGCAGCAGAATGCCGTTGATCCCGAGCGCATCGGCGGTGCGGATCATAGTGCCGATGTTGCCCGGATCCTGCGTCGAACAGAGGGCGAGATAGCACCCTCCACTTTTTATTGTATCAGTGTCCAGCGTTTTGTCAAGTTTTTTAGCGATTGCGAAAATCCCCTGAGGGGACTTGACATCGGATAGTTTTCCCGCTAATTCGCCGGATATGGTATTTATCTTACCATTGATCGCAAGCATTTCTGCAAGCTCATGGTTATATTTTTGTAAACAATTTTCGGTAATGAGTATTTTTTCAAGCGTCACCCCGCTGCGCACGGCGTCGGCGATGAGCCGAACCCCCTCGAGACAGAACAGCCCGGAGGCGTCCCGCTGCTTCTTGCTGCCCGTGAGCTTGACATAGAGTTTTACCGTTTCGTTCTCCCTGCTGGTTATCATATTCACTGCCTCACAGAAAAATACGCCCTTGCTGTCCGGCGGGGGACAACAACGGGCGTTCAATTTGTTTGGAATTAAAGCGCTGCTTTCGCTTTTTCACACAGTGCGGTAAATGCCGCGGGATCGTTGATTGCGATCTCGGAGAGCATCTTGCGGTTGAGTGTGATGTTCGCTTTTTTCAGGCCGTTGATAAAGGTGGAGTAGTTCATCCCGTTCATCTTGCAGCCTGCGGAAATTCTGGTGATCCAGATGCGTCTGAAATCACGTTTTTTCTGCTTGCGGCCGATATAAGCATACTGGCCGGATTTCATGACCGCTTCTTTTGCGGTGCGGAACAGTTTCGATTTACCGCCGAAGTAGCCCTTTGCCAGCTTCATTACTTTTTTTCTTCTTTTGCGCGTCATCATCGCTCTTTTCACACGAGCCATAGTTTACAACCTCCAACTAAATCAGTGTTTATTTGTACGGAATTAATTTTTTGATCACTGCCGTATTGGTCACGTCGGCATAGGTACCCTGTCTCAGTCTTCTTTTACGCTTAGTCGACTTTTTGTTCAGGATGTGGGATTTAAAAGCGTGCGCGCGTTTTACTTTTCCATTTTTCGTGAGTTTGAAGCGTTTTTTTGCACCGGAGTGCGTCTTCTGTTTCGGCATTTTAGTTCCTCCTACAAATTATTTCTGGGGTTTGGCAGGTTTGGCTGAAATAAACATGACCATACTTCTGCCCTCCATCTTGGAAGGCTTATCAACTGAACCGATTTCCTCAACGGCGGTTTTAAAGCGGTCGAGCAGCCCATGTCCCAGATTGGTGTGTGCCATTTCGCGGCCACGGAACCGAACTGAGACCTTTACCTTGTCGCCGGATTTCAAAAATTTGATCGCCTGGTTCACTTTGGTATTAAAATCATGCGTGTCGATGTTCAGAGACATTCTGACTTCCTTGACTTCGACAATCTTCTGGTTTTTTCTTGCTTCCTTTTCCCGCTTGGACTGCTCGAACTTAAACTTTCCATAGTTCATGATGCGGCAGACAGGGGGTGTAGCCTGGGGAGCGATTTTCACCAAGTCCAAATCCTTTGATAAAGCAAGCTTGAGCGCTTCTTTGCCGTTTAAAACTCCCAGCTGACTTCCGTCAGCGTCGATTACGCGAACTTCCTTGTCGCGGATCTCCTCGTTAATGAGCAGTTCTTTGTTGCTAATGGTCAAGCACCTCCGACCCTTAATAAGATTTTACTGTTGCAACCAAACAAAGCGCAGACATCCCGTCTGCGCTTCAATACACAAAGATCCCTTGGAAAGGATCATCTGGATATTGACCCTGAAACGTTTCGTCGACATCAGGGTGAGAACGGGTTTGTTCTACTTTGTTTTCTTATTTAGTTTACCAAACTTAGCCGCCCTTGTCAAGGGAAATCACAAAATTATTTCGCAGCCGAGCGAGACGGCGTAGAGGATGCAGGCAGACACCGGCTTGCCGAGCATCGCCTCCACCGCCCGTTTGTAGAGCATCAGCTGCCCGCGGTAGCGCTCGGCGATCTGCTCCCGAGCCGCGTGGTCGGTCTTGTAGTCGATGATGTCGAGGGACTCCCCCTCGTCGAGCACACAGTCCGCAATGCCCTGTACAAGGATCTGTTCCCCCTCGGTCTCCTGCTCCGGAGACACTTCGTCCGCGGCGAGATCGTAGAAAAAGTCGAGTTCCCGGTAGACCCTGCGCGCCGCGCGGATGCGTTGGGCGAGATCGGAATGAAAGAGGGCACCGAGCCCCTTTCGGTCGACTGAGGCGGCCTGCTGCGGGTCGATAAAACCGTTTTCCCGTAGCCGGCTGATCTCGGCTTCGAGGTCGTCCGCCGCCCTTTCAAAATCCGCGAACTGGATAAACTGATGAGTCGCAGTGCCCCGTTCGGCGGGGGTGAGCCCGCGTTCCCGCTCAAATTGGGGGCGCCGGGTGAGCGAGGCGGGGCGGCTGTGTTCGGCGATCTGGGTGACCGACAGCTTGGCGGGAATCTCGCTGAGTGCTGTATGGGGATAGCGGTAACCCAGATTTTGACGCAGCGCTGCGAGCGTCTCTTGGTCCGCCTCCAAGGCGGGCTGCGCCTGCTCCAATTCCTGCTCTCCGCTCTCCTGCCCGCCCAGCACCACCTTGAGGGGACAGCGGGCGTCCCCGCTCGGCGGTTCATAAGGCGAAAGTCCGCAGTCCGCTTCGCCGCGCAGGTCGCCGGCATCGGGATGGCGCAGCAGTCCCATGAGCAGCCAGTCCGCGTAGCTGCGGGCATTGTAGAGGGGATAAAACGGGAGAGTCTCCCCCTCCCCGATCTGAACAGCCGCTTTTTGAACAAGCTGCTGCGGGTCGTCCGCCGCAATGGTCAAAATCAGCTTTTCCCTCGCGCGGGTCATCGCGACATAGAGCACCCGCATCTCCTCGCTGAGCAGGGCGCGCTTGTTTTCGAGCTGCGCCGCGAGGTAGGGGATGGTCGGATACTGCTTGAGCAGTTCGGGGACCGTCAGCTTCATGGCAAAGCCGTGGGTATTGCTGAGGCAGTAAACAGAGGAAAGATCGCGCTGGTTGAACCGCCCGGCGCAGTTGGCGACAAAACAGATGGGGAACTCGAGCCCCTTGCTCTTGTGCATCGTCATGATGCGCACGGCGGAGGAGTGCTCGGTGAAGATGTTGGCGCACTCAAAGTCGCGGTTTGCCTCCTCTGCGGTGTCGATGTAGCGCAGGAAGCCGGAGAGCCCCCGCCCGCTCCCCCGCTCGTAGCCCGCCGCATAGCTGAGCAGCAGCCGGAGATTGGCGAGCTTCTGCTCGCTCGACTCCATCGCGCCGAACAGGGCGTAAAACAGCGTCTCATCGTAGATCTTTTGAATCAGCTTTTCGACGCTTGTCACCGCGGCCGCCTCCCGCAGCTTGCCGAGCGACTCCACAAACTCCCTGCAGTGCTCGCTGTCAGAGGAGGTCACACAAAGGTAGAGGGGGGCGCGGCGGTCGAGGACCCGGAGCGCGGCGAGCTCGTCGGCGGTAAAGCCGTACATCGGGGAGAGGAGAACCGAGAGCAGCGGGATGTCCTGCAGTGGGTTGTCAATCACACGCAGCAAATTGAGCATGAGGGAGACCTCGCGGGAACGGAAGTAGCCGCTGGTGTTCTCGGTCCAGACGTCGAGCCCGAGCTGCATGAGCTGTTCGGCGTACACCTCGGCCTTGTCCTTTTTGGAACGCAGCAGGATGGCGAAATCGCTGAGGGTGCAGGGGCGGAGCTCGCCGTCCTCCCCAGTGACGGGATAGCCTTCCCGCAGCATGGAAAGAATCTTCCTTCCTATATAATTCGCTTCAATCGCCACCCTGCCCTCGTCGGAGTCGTCCGCGGCGGTGTCGACGAGGTGCAGCTCAGCCTGGGCGTCGGGATGGGGGAGATAGGAGGCCGCGGCGCGCAGCTGCTCCCCTTCACCGTAGTCGAGCTCCCCAAGCTGTTCGCTCATGAGCTGGCGGAACAGGTAGTTGACACAGCCGGTCACCTCGGGGCGGCTGCGAAAGTTTTCCGCCAGGGTGAGCCGCGCAGGATAACTGCCGGTGGAAAAATCCGCGTAATGCGCCCTCTTTTGCAGGAAAATCTCCGGGCTCGCCTGCCGGAAGCGGTAGATGCTCTGCTTGATGTCGCCGACCAAAAAGAGGTTTGTTTCGTCTTTGGAGACCGCTTCAAAGAGCATGTCCTGCATCTGGTTGACGTCCTGGAATTCGTCGACGAGGATTTCGTCAATCCCTTGGCTCACCGCTTCCCCGACCAGGGTGCGATGCAGCTGCCCCTCCCTGTGCTCGAGCAGCAGGCGGATGGCAAAAATTCCGAGGTCGGGAAAATCGAGGATGTTTTTCTCCCGTTTGTTTGCATCCATCCGCTCGGAGTACCGTTCCACCACCTCGCAGAGCTTGCGCAGCACCGGCTGCTGCAAACGGATGTCTTCCCAAAACTCCTCCTCCGAACAGGGGAGCAGCTCCTTGAGAATGCCGTTGACCGCGCTGCGGGCGGGCTTGAGAAACTTCTCGTCCTCTTCCTCCGAGAGCGCCTTGTCAAAGCCCTCCGGCTTTTTGACCGGCTTGCGGGGAAATTTAAACGCCTTGAGCACCCCGCGCGCCTCGTCCCAGCCGCAGCCGTCGAGCTCCTCGAGCAGGGCGGCGAGCTTTTCGAGCGCTGCCTCGTGATAGGGGCGGAGGATGTCGTACACCACCGGGTTCTGCTCGGTGAACGCAAAGCCCCGCCGGTAGAGCTCGGCGCAGTAGGCGATTGCCCGGTTGGCCTGGGCGCGGAGCTCCAAGCCCCAGGGGGTTGTGTCGAGCTCGTCCACCTCCCCGTACAGCCGGAAGCTCTCCCGGAGCCACTCGAGGGGAAATGGGTTGGAGCGGATGCGGCGGTAGATGCCCAGCACAATTCCCTTGAGCCTGCTGTCGTCCTTGAGGCTGAAACTGTCCGACAGGGCGGCAAATTCCTCGTCCTCCTGGGCATCATAGTCCTCAAACAGCTCGTCGAGCGCCTCGTCCTGAATCTGCGCGAGCTCGGTCTCGTCCGCGATGCGGAAGTCGGGCGACAGGCCGAGCCGGTCAAAGTTGTCCCGCACGAGGTCGGCGCAGAATGAGTCAATGGTGGTGATCTTTGCCCGGCTGAGCAGCAGCTTTTGCCGCTGGAGCTTGGCGTCGTCGGGAAACCGCGCCACCAGCTCGTCGAGCTTGGCGGTGATGCGGGTGCGCATCTCCTTGGCTGCCGCGCGGGTAAAGGTCACGACGAGCAGCCGGTCCGCACGGGTTTCCTTCTCCCGGTGGGCGAGTTTGTGGACGACGCGGGAGGAGAGCACAAAGGTCTTGCCGCTGCCCGCCGAGGCGGAGAGCAGGAGGGTGCCGCCATCCGAGGTGATCGCCGCCCGCTGTTCGGGAGTGATATAGCTGGGCAGAAGCAGCTCGTCAAGCTGTTGCTGGGTGAGTTCAGGCATGGTCATCCTCCTTGATCTGTTCGAGCAGCGTCTGTTTGTCCCGGTGCTCCACCCGTCGCGCGGGCTGTCCCGGCGTGTGCCCGCACACCGAGGCGTAGGCGCAGTAGTCACAGGCGGAATGCCCGCCGCCGTACCCCTCGAGCGGCACCGCGCCGACCTCCCCCGCAAAGAGCTGCTCGCACATCCGCACAACAGCCCCCGTGGCAAAGGATTTGAGGGTGTTCAGTTCGTCGAGGGTGACGAGGAATTCCAGTGATTTGGGGGTATAGGGGGTGTCTCCCACCGAGGTTTTGCTCAGCCCCACTGGAAGATAGACCCCCTGCTTGCCCTGTTCGATCTGTTCCATCGCGCTGAGGATCTCCTCATCCTGGAGCAGCAGGCCGTTCATCCGGA
>CBCSOX010000039.1:0-17403 GCA_965141735.1 uncultured Oscillospiraceae bacterium
TGGCTCAGTTTGGTAGAGCGCTGCGTTCGGGACGCAGAGGTCGCGTGTTCGAATCCCGTCACCCCGACCATACCTGCGGTGCGCAAACGCGCACCGCAGGTTTTCTTTTTATTCGCTGATTTTGCCCGCGCTTATGCCGGGTCTCTTTTTTGTAACCCAAACTCAAATCTTCGGTCGGCAATTCATGATGAGTTGCCGACCATTTTTGTTTCATCGCTCGACGGTCAGTAGGTCTCTTTTTTATAGCGGCGCAGAATTTGTGTTTGTGGTATGTCTTTACGCAAAGGGCTTGTCAATGTAAAATGCCGAAAAAGAACTTCTAAAAATTCATATGATACTGAAAAATCTCTGCATCAGCCTACTCTACCGTACTGAGTGCGATTGGTCGAGATATTCAATCTCTGTTTAATTCACCTTTTAAAGTACCAACTTTTTCCAGAATAAAGACTGCGTAACAAATGCCCGTGGGTTTCAACCTACTGGGGGCGTGTCAAGTGCACGTGGTTGCCCTTTCTATCTGCTATCCAAAATGTTTGTGTCCAAAATTTTTGAAACAGAGATCAAAGTTTGGAACACAAAAGTGGTGCTGTTTTGAATGCGGATTTCTGATTTTGAACAGGGTATCTTTTGTGAGCGCTTCACAGAAGACGAATGCTCGGACAAAATGAATACTCAAGTGCATTTGTTGTGTCCAAACTTTTGTTATACTGGTAGAAAATGATCTGTTTTAGCTTGTGTAAAGGAGAAATCACGGTGGACCTTCCAATGAAAGCTTTCTGCTTAAAGGGC
The DNA here is from genome assembly GCA_965141735.1 of uncultured Oscillospiraceae bacterium. Classification (GTDB taxonomy): domain Bacteria; phylum Bacillota; class Clostridia; order Oscillospirales; family Ruminococcaceae; genus Massilioclostridium. The sequence continues at coordinate 790 of CBCSOX010000039.1, forward strand.
AACAACGGGAAAATCGAACTCACGATTGATGAAGTGTTTGGGTTCCCTGGCAACACCTGCATAGAGGGAGGATACGGCTTCCTCGGACACCTTGATCTTCATGTTGGAAGCTATGAGGTCCACTGCGCCGAATTTTATTCTTCCACAGGCAGATTGCATCGTCTTTTAGCAGGACTTCAGACAATCTATCAAACACTTGAGGGAACGGCGAGGTATAAGCATCTGTATGAGAATGATTTTCAATTTGTTGTTGAAATGACCCCCTTCGGACACGCAGCTATAACTGGAAGTTTTCATGAATGTCCTCATTTATCAAATGAGTTAACTTTTGAAATGGAGACCGATCAAACCTGTATTGGGATAGCAATGAACGAATTGAAAGCAGTTGAAAGAGCATTTGGTGATGCAATCGCAGAATAGAAAGAATGAGCCAAACTTGCCTGTATCTATAGCTGAACAAGAATGTCATATGCCGGCTTCCTGTACACGACGAATCGATTTGTCTCATCCCAAGCCCTACAACCATCCATTCAACCCGCACACGCTGACTGGCACAGCGCATGTGTGGGTTTTTCTACTGGGAAAGCAAAAAATTGTTGTTCGATACCGGAATATTGTACACAACTGCCCTCCTGCTGTGAAGAAATTCAGCGATTCACAGCAAATTTTTCTCCTGTCTCGACGCTGTTTCCAGTTCCTTTTTCATATTTAACACGAGCCGATTCCGCCTGTGCGAAAAATTGCGCGAATAAGAATCTTCTGTTATAATGAAAAAAACCCACATTGTATTGGTGGACAGATTGTATGCAGCCGCGCCCTAAAAGTCAGTGAACTGCCAATGAAAGGACAGGAACGATATGAAAAATAATTGCACGCAGGCGCAGCGCTTTGAGGAAGCTAAGGCTCTGGCGAGTCATTTGATGCACCTTCACTACTGCGACGGGGATTCCGACGGCGTGACGTCCCTGTTCGCACCGCAGTTTTCCTGGATTGGGGCGGGAGAGGATCAGTATATTTCCGGGCGGGCGGTGGCCGCTGAGTTCTTTCATGAATTTAACGGTGCAATCCCCCCCTGCGTTATTTCGGATGAAGAATACGATGTCATTGAACCCCTGCCGGGATTATATGTAGTGACAGGACGGCTGTGGATCGCCACTGCTCCCGGTGTGAAGATGTACCTCAAGGCACACCAGCGGGTAACCTTTGTCTTTCAGGAATCCGATCAGGGGCTGCTCTGCGCCCACATCCACTGCTCCAACCCCTATGAGGAGCTCGTTGGGAAAGAACTGTTCCCCGAAAAAATCGGCAAGCAGTCATTTGCATTTGTGCAGGAACGGCTCGCCGAACTCGAGGCACAGACCCTCCAGCAGAACCGGCAGCTCGATGTCGTCTTAGCCTCAATTGCGGGCGGCTTTAAGATCAGCAACGACGACGCGACCTATTCGTTTGCCTATGTCAGCGAAGAGGCTGCCGCACTGTTCGGATACACCGTGGAGGAATTCCTCTCGGTTACGGGCGGCAGTGCGGTGGGGACGGTCTATCCGCCCGATCTCGAACACGCCCTTGCCGACTGCGCGGAGGCATTCCGCGACGGCGGTCTCTCCTACTCCACCCGTTACCGGGTGCGTTGCAAGGACGGCACCTTAAAATGGGTTCTCGATAGCGGAAAAAAGTCGCAGGACAAAGAGGGGAGCTGGCTGGTCAACAGCCTATATCTCGATGTGACCCGTGCAGAGGAGGACGCCCAACAGCACCGGGAACAAACCCAGCTGCTCTCGAGCATCTACGATACTGTTCCATGCGGAATCGTCCGGTTTGTCCGCCACAGCAGTGGAAGGTGTGATCTCATCTCCCTCAATCAAGCAGCGCTCTCCCTCCTGGGTTACGGCAGCATGGAGGAGGGCCTGGACGACTGGCACGACGGCGTGCTGGGCAACGCGCTCAAAGAAGACCAGGAGATACTGCGCAAAACCTACCAGCTGCTCCGAAAGGTGGGCGACCGGCAGGACCGGGAATACCGTGTCCGATGGGGAGACGGCTCGCTTCATTGGCTCGACGGCACCAATATGGTAGTGGACCGCACAGAGCAGGGAGATACTGTCATTCAGCGCACTTTGATCGACATCACGCCGCGCAAAACCCTGCAGCAGCAGTTAGAGCAGGAACAAGAGATGTACCGTGTTGCAATGGAATCGAGTTCAGATACCATGTTTGAATACCTACTGGATGCCGACCTTTTTATCAGCTATGAGCCTCAGCCAGGGCATGGGGTCATCCGAAGAGAGCTGCCCCGCTATTCGCAGCGGCTCAAAGACACGCAATTTGTCCACCCGGAAGATGCACAGGTCGTGCGCGACAACATCTGCGGCGGCAGAGCGGAGATGTTTGAAGTGCGCTTCATGAGGCCGGAAATCGCACCTGGGGAGTACCGCTGGCACCGGGTGAGCAGCCGGCTCATCACACACGACGGACAGCCCTGCCGCGTGGTGGGTACGATCCGCAACATCCATAAAGTCAAGGAGGCACTTTCTGAAAACAGCGAACGCCTGCACATAAACCAATCGGCCTTGCAGGCGATCAGCGGGGTGTTTAACAGCATTTTTTACGTCAACCTGACCGAGGACCTCTACTACGCAGTACGGCTGCCGCAGGTTGGGGAAAAAGCAGCCGCGTTTCCCCGCAGCGGAAATTATTCTACCGGGTTGTGCGGCCGTCTGCTCTCTCAGGTGGAGGAGAACGCCCGATTCCAGGTCGCCCGGGTATGCAACCGGGAGATACTGATACGGGATTTCGCCCAATTCAGGTATCTTGCACAGGTAGAATTCCATCCGATCGACTCCGCTACCTCTTGGCTTCGGCTGGAACTTCACCCGGTTTCGATGGACGATGCTCAAGTCAAGACAGCCATTGTCACATTGCGCAACATCAGTGGGGAAAAGCAACAAGAACTCGAGCGTTTGGCCGAGGAAAAGGCGGCTAAACAAGCGCTGGAGGAAGCCTATGAAGGAGCGCGTCGAGCCAACCTCGCCAAATCCGATTTTCTCTCAAGGATGAGCCATGATATCCGAACCCCGATGAACGCGATCCTGGGAATGGCGTCGATTGCACAGCAGCATCTCGACCAGCCGGACAGACTCTCGGATTGTCTTAGCAAAATCCGCGTCTCAGGAAACCATCTGCTCAGCCTCATCAACGAAGTTCTGGATATGTCCAAAATTGAGTCCGGCAGCATCAGGCTGAGCGAAAACACCTTTCTGCTCAGCGATACACTCAGCACTGTGGTGCAGATGATCCGCCCCGACGCAGAACGCAAGGGACAGCGGGTGACGCTGCGCACCGAGGTGAAAAACGACGCCGTATGCGGCGATTCCACGCGGCTTGAACAGATTTTGCTCAACCTGATGTCCAATGCGGTCAAATACACAGGAACAGGCGGGCATATTACCCTCTCAGCAGAGCAAAAGCTTTCGAGTCAGGGTGGGGTGAGTTGCTTGGAATTCACGGTGGAAGACAACGGCATTGGCATAACAGAAGAATTCCAGCGCAGGCTGTTCCTGCCGTTTGAGCGAGCAGATGACTCCAGGGTGACCCAGGTACAGGGCACTGGCCTGGGGCTTGCCATCACTCACAATCTGGTGCAGATGATGAACGGAAACATTCGGGTGCAGAGCTGCATTGACCAAGGAACCCGCTTTACGGTGACCCTATTTCTCAAACTGGCGGAGGGGGGATCCCCTTTTTCCAAAGCGGAGCGCAACCGGGAAGACCCTCCTTTTTCCCCCGGAACCCGTATTCTTTTGGTGGAGGACAACGAGCTCAACTGCGAAATTGCCCGGGAGCTGCTGCACCAGTTCGGCCTTGAAACAGAGTGTGCTGCGGATGGACAGCAGGCGGTGGACCTGTTCATCTCCCATCCCCCAGGCAGCTTCGCGCTGATTCTGATGGACATTCAGATGCCTGTGCTGGATGGGTACGGCGCCACCCGGGCAATTCGTTCTTTGGGTGAAACCGGACAGCGTCCCGACGCCGCCAAAATTCCTATCATCGCCCTCACCGCAAATGCATTTGCAGACGACGCTTATCGGGCACAGCAGGCCGGTATGAACGAACATGTCACCAAGCCGCTCGAAATTGACCGGCTAATCCGGACTCTGCACCGCTGGCTGGACTAGCCCTTTGGCGGCGTCACGGCGGTCTGCCAGCGGAACGCAGGCCGTCCACCTGCACTCCGCTTGGGCTCGGCCCACCCGACAGCTTTTCGGGCGGAGAGTTTCTAGATGTCTTGAATGCCTGTACATCCACCTAGAGTTTCCCACAAATTGAATTGTTTTTTCACTGGTGACCGTTCAGAAACAGGCATATGGACGGAAAGCGGCGGAAATGGTAAGGGGGATCTTATGGATCAATTTGAACAACACGCAGTTGATGCGGTCCGAAATTTGTGGGCCACCTATTTAATGAAAAGGACCCCCGGGGAACTCCACACCCTCTTTGAACTGGTGTCAAGCGACATTGTGCTGATTGGCACGGGAAAGCACGAATTTTACATATCCCTCGACAGTATGAAAAACCTGATCAGTGACGATCTGCGCGACGCCCCCAATGTGGAGTTTGAGGTGGTCGACGAGTGGTACGCCGTACAGAGGGTTTCCCAGACGGTCTGTGTGGTGTACGGCACGTTTTGGGCGCGGGAAAAAAATCAGCTGAAAAAGCGGGTGATCGCTGATCTTGACACACGCTTTTCCATTGTCTGCTGCAAACAGGGCGATGCGGTTGTCATCACCCATGTGCACCACTCTGTGCCGTCTATCGATCAGCAGAGCGGGGAGTTTTACCCCAAAACGATCACCGAAAAGGCCAACGAGGCAATCGAACGCTATGCCCAGCTCGAGAGCCGGCTACAGCACGACCAGCTCACGGGACTGTACAACCGCGACTATGCGGAAACCTATATCGAACACTCTCTTTCAGAACAGACACCCTCTGTCCTGTTTGTCATTGACATTGACAACTTTAAAATTGTCAACGACACCTTCGGCCACCTGCGCGGGGATGAAGTGCTCAAACACTTTGCCGCACTCCTCATCGAGTCCTTTCACAAGGACGATATGATTGCCCGCATCGGCGGGGATGAATTTGTCGTTTTGATGAAACAGGCAGAACCGCTTGCGGCGATCGAACAGCGCGCAGGCCAGTTAATCGCCAACTTTTCGGACTACCTGTCCGCTTCCCCAAAGCTCTGCGCTGTCTCCTGCTCCATTGGAATCGCCTTTGCTCCCCAGGATGGCAGGTGTTACCGGGATCTGTTCGGCGCTGCAGACCAAGCGCTCTATCAGGTAAAATACAGCGGAAAAAGTGCATTTGCGCTCCGGTCTTCCCCAACCGAGTGGAATACGCCGTAACCGGTTCGTCCAACTGGCGCACATGCAGAACTCCGTCACTCAACTGAGATTCTGCTGCAAGACGGCATTGAACCTGGCGCTCTCTGTCCCTTTGCAGGCGCTGACTCTTTTTGCACAGCCTACTTTCCCAAAATTTTCAGGCTATACTGGCTTGAGCTGTGCGCCATTCGCTGAAAATCATAAGAAGCAATAAAAAAACACCTCCAGCCACAGGAACAAACAAGTGGCTGGAGGTTATTTGCTTTTACTTTGAATTTGTTGGACAAGGGCCCTCTCCTGACGGGAGGTGCTCGGTATGCCCGCAGCGTGTGGGCTGCATTTGGCTGTTAGCTTCAAGGACTGATCCCAGGCCCTTCTTTCAAAAACGATAGCAAAGGAGTGGGAGGACTCTGCTGTGCCAGGCCTTTCTTTCAAAATCAACCACCCATTCGGTTCGGAAAATCAAGAAAACAAATTAGAAAACAGTAGAAAATTACGAGGAGAAGCAAAACTGTAACTGATATTTTTACAACAACACTCCATCCGCTGTACCGCCACATCCAATAAAAACCTGCTGGAAAGAACAACAGTGACACCAGTAGAACCACCGCCGTCTTGTGATGCCAAGCCCGCTTTTGGTGGAAATCGGGTTGGGCTTCCCCAACTTTTTCCCCGGTTGCATTCCGTTCTGGAGAGTGTCGCTTCTGCGCAGGCGCGCCGCAGGCAGAGCAGAAATTCCCTTGAACCTGCTCTCCGCAAAAGTTGCATCTGTTCATTTCACCCTTACGCAAACTGCCCTCAACCCCTATTTTGAAGGAGCGTCGGAATCGTCCTTGATTCCAAGCGCATCCAGATAGGTGTCAATTGTAGATTCAAAAATATCGATTATTTTCTGCCTTTTTTCCGGTGGCAGCTGCTCTGCGCGCCGGCAAAGCATCAAAAGCTTGCGCTCCTCTCCAGTCTGCGCGACATTATCCGCCGGGGCACAGGCAGTTTCGCTGCCGGTCAGCCACCCGGGATCGACGCCAAGCACATCTGCGATTGCATTCAGAACCGGGAGTTTCAGCTTCTCAATTCCGCCCGCCTCATACCGCTGCACTGTTGAAGCCGCAACGCCTACACGGTCCGCCACCGCCTGCAGCGTGAGCCCGCTCTGTTCCCGGGCCAGTTTCATCCGCTTACCAATTTCTCTGTTCTCCATCAAATTGCTCCCCTTTCCTTCCTGATACCTTTAGTATACCGCAAATATTTGCAAAGCGCAATAGTTTTTTTAATTATTATCCACTTTTTTGCGTAACGCTATTGACAAGAACAGATATTCGTGTTATTCTATTATTGCACAACGCAATAGAACAAGGAGGGATTTTCGTGATCAACACTCGAAAAGTAAAACAAAGAATGAAAAAACTTGGCCTTCGGCAGCGCGACCTCGCAGCGGCTCTACACATCGCAGTCCCAACAGTAAGCCAAAAAATAAACAACATACGGCCATTTACCCTAAACGAAGCCGGAATGCTCGCAGAACTGCTCCAGCTCGAATCCTATGATCTGCAGGAGTATTTTTTTCTAAACGATATTGCATAACGCAAATGAAAGGAGCATCTATGGAAGCGCGTGTCTTATCTGTCATCGAATTGAAATACCAGGAACCGTCCGGACCTTCAGGAGAACTGGTGGAACACCGCAGCTACTGGAGCCTGGGCGGCAGCTTTCTCGCAGAAACAAAGAAAAAGGAGGGGTTGCCTTGGAAACAGCCGAAAGAAAACAGCCGCAGGTGAAAACGATCTGCACAGCAAAAAAGTGTGTCTGGCGCAGGGACGACGGAGAAAAGGGACTGTGCGGCCGGTTTTTCATCGACTGTCCTTATCGCAGATACATTCAAAGCTCTGACCAATCTTAGGAGGAAACAGCATGCCGGACAAACGTGACCTCAAATTGGAACGTTTCGGAATTTCCCAATACGCCTACCGGGAACTGCATTATTTTTGCCTGCAATATCCTGAAAAAAAGCACCGGCTTCATCGTTTGACCGGTTTCAACGACAAGCTAAAACCAGATGTAGAACAACAGATCCGCCATGATCTGGAATTAATCGAGCAGTCAGCAGTTCAGGCGGACAGCGGCATTTACCAGCAATTGTTGGAGAACGTGACCGAAGGCATCTGCTATTGGGACCTTGATGTGCCTTGCAGCAAGCAGTACTTTTACAAAAGGCGGCAGGAGTTTTTTCATCTGCTCGCAGCAAAAAAACAAATGGTGTGAACAAAAGGACATGCCCCGGTGGTACAATGAATCTGATGGGACAGCCGCAGCTGCCCCATCCTTTTTCCGGGATGTTTCAAGCGAAAACCGCCGACTCGATTGGAGGTCCTGTCATGAGCCTTTTTTCACACAGTCTGCCCTTTACCAGCAGAACACTGGCTGAATCTGCTATCAAAGCACTCGGCGGGTGGGACACGCTGCTGGCTGCGCTTGTCACCTTTATCCTACTGGACAGTTTGAGCGGCCTCATCCGAGCGGCCGCTCAAAAAAAATTCTCTCTAAAATCCGTAGTTTTTGGTAGTTTGAAAAAAGTGATGATTTTTATTGTTGTAATCGCTTCATGTACACTTGAGAAAATTCTTGGCGGGGAATTGGCACTTCGTGAAGTGGTGATTTTCTTTTTTCTCTCCAACGAAGGTCTGAGCCTGATCGAAAACGCCTCCGCCTTCCTTCCGATTCCCCGCAAACTTCGAGAGGTTCTGCTTCAACTGCGTCAAAAAGAGGATCAATAGCTTGCAAATGGATCAAACGGGTAGTATACTGATAGTAACAAGACCGCTCCCTCTTTGCTTAAAACGGCTCCCCAGCTGGGGGATCGGTGTGACGAAGGACTGAACCCCCCTTCTTTTCATCTGAATGAGGTGATCCTATGAAACGCTGTCTTTCTCTCTTTCTCTGTTTGGCTGTTGCTGCCGTTCTCGCGGGCTGCGGCAGGGAACCGCTGCGGGTAATCGACTTTACCGCGGATGAGATTCAGGACGTCACCCTTTATCAATACACTGTCCCAGCTCAAGCCAGCAAAAAGGTTGTAACGCAGCTGGACGATCTACAAAAGATCGTTGAAGAGTTTTCCCTTGTAAAAACAAGCGGGCTGGCGCAGCGTGAAGATTTTAAATATGGATCCACCAATACTATCTTTGTTTTCCACCTCAAGGAGGGAAATTCTTTCTTCGTCTCCTACGACGGACTTATTCTAAATGCCGATGGGGAGTCCCACAAAGTCAGACAGGACGGGCTGGCAGATCTGTGGGATCTCCCCTATGGGAAGGAACCGGTTCCGGAACAAGAGATGCTGGAGGACATCGCTTCTGCCTCCTCTCAGCCTTCCCAATCCCAATCAAACAAAGGGCCGGCAATTGAAGCTGCCAACCCAGTGATCTGACCGAGCTGTTGCTGCAGTTCTGCGGCGGATTCTGTCGGGAGACCGCCCTTTTCCCCCTCAATGGATACTGAGCGGCAAATCAGCCGCTGTCTTTCACTTGATGTCAGTAAAACTGGCAGATGAATGCAACTTGTGTGGTGTAGAATCGTTCAGCGTGAAGCCCTGCGAAAGGCTTCACGCTTTCTTTTTGCCAGCGTCAAGTTTTGCAGAAGAAAGCCTTGAGAAAAAAATCTACCCCCTCTAAAACTCTTTTTTTTCAAACAGCAATCATAACGTTGGTTTCACGCTTTCATGCTGAAACACCCATGACTTTTCGTCAGCATCAATGCCCCGATGCGCTTCGCATACAAAAACAGGCCCGCTGCAACTCTATTCTTTTGCAGCAGGCCATTATTTTATTGATATTGAAACCCGATTTGAAACGCCTTAAAATTCGCTTCAAGCAGATAGGCCTTGGATGCTGGAACACAGTTCCGGATCGCCTGCCGCATCGACTCATAGGTGGTAAAGCCGGTCAGACGAAGCATTCTTCCGAGCAGCAGGATGTTTGCCAGCCCTTCAAGTCCATTGTCCGCGGCGAGCCGGGTCGCCGGAATGGGCCGGATGCGGTGGTCCTGTGCATCGCACTCGACCAGGGTGCTGTCCGCAAGGATCAGTCCGCCCGGGCGCACTGACTCGGCAAATCGGTCAAAGGAAGGCCCATTCATCGCAATCAGCACATCTGGATGCATCACCATCGGGCAGCCAATCGGCTCTTCAGACAGGCAGACCGAGCAGTTCGCCGTACCGCCGCGCATCTCCGGGCCATAGGAGGGCAGCCAGGTCACCTGTTTCCCATCGATCAGGCCGGTATTGGCTGTGACTTTCCCGGCAAAGAGAACTCCCTGCCCGCCGAATCCGGAGAATACAAATTGAAACGCCACCTAGTACACCCCCTTTTCAGTCCGATCGCAAAAGACGCCGAGCGGATAATGGGGGATCATATTCTCTTGTACCCATTCAAGTGATTCCGCAGGAGTGAGCCCCCAGTTGGTGGGACAAGTGGATAGAATTTCCACAATGGTGAAGCCCTTGCCCTCTTTTTGGGCGGTGAACGCCTTTTGTACCGCCTGTTTTGCCTTGCGGATGTTTGCAACGGTGTTCACTGCAACCCGCTCTGCATAGGCGACGCCGTCGAGGGTGGAGAGCATCTCACAAATTCGGATCGGGAACCCGGCGGTGCGGGTGTCTCTTCCGCGTGGGGTGGTTTGGGTGACCTGCCCGGGCAGCGTTGTGGGGGCCATTTGTCCGCCCGTCATGCCGTAAATTGCGTTGTTGACAAAGATGAGGGTGATGTTTTCCCCCCGCGCCGCCGCATGCACTGTCTCGGCTGTACCGATCGCTGCGAGGTCGCCATCCCCCTGATAGGTGAACACCACGCTCTGCGGGCCGAGCACCCGTTTGATGCCGGTTGCAACGGCTGGCGCGCGTCCGTGAGGTGCCTGCACCATATCACAGCTGAAATAGTCGTAGGACATCACCGAACAGCCCACCGACGCGATGCCGACCGTATCCCCGAGCACATCGAGCTCCTCCAGCGTTTCTGCGACCAGGCGGTGGATGATGCCGTGGGTGCAGCCTGGGCAGTAGTGCGTGACCTGATCGGTCAAGCCGCTTGTTTTTTCAAAAACAGCCATTACCGCACCTCCCTTTCAAGCTCTGCAATCACTGCGGTGATCTCATCCGGTTCGGGCACCATGCCGCCTGCCCGGCCGTAAAACCTGACCGGACACCTGCCTTCGACCGCAAGTCTCACATCCTCGACCATCTGCCCCATATTCATCTCAACTGACAAAAACACCTTGGCGTGTTCTGCAGCTTTGGCAATCAAATTGCTGGGAAACGGCCAGAGGGTGATGGGCCGGATGAGCCCGGCGCGGATCCCCTGTTCCCGCGCCGCATGAACCGCAGTCTTGGCAATACGCGCAGACGCTCCAAATGCCACGGCGACAATCTCTGCGTCCTCAAGCAGGTACTCCTCGGCGAGCACTTCCTCCCGCTGTACCTGTTGATACCGTTCAAAGCGGGCAATATTCTGCTGCTCAAGTTCTGCGGGTTTCAGTACAAGGGAATTGATGATGTTGTGATCTCTCTTATTTTTGTGTCCGCTGGCTGCCCAGGCCTTTGGGGGCAGCTCCCGCTCTTTCTCCTCGTGAAACACCACTGGCTCCATCATCTGGCCGAGCATTCCATCCGCCAGGATCATCGCGGGCATGCGGTATTTATCCGCCGTGTCGTAGGCGTGCGCGACCAGATCGACAATCTCCTGCACCCCGTCGGGCGCAAAGACCAGGATGTGAAAATCCCCGTGTCCATTTGCGCGGGTGGCCTGAAAATAGTCCGACTGCGCCGGCTGGATGCCGCCGAGCCCAGGGCCGGCCCGCTGGACATTGACAATCAAGCAGGGCAGGTCACAACCCGCCATATAGGAAATTGCCTCGCTCTTGAGGCTAATGCCGGGGGAAGAGGAAGAGGTCATTGTCCGAGCTCCCGCCGCTGCGGCGCCGAGCACCATGTTTGCAGCCGCAATTTCCGATTCAGCCTGCAGGTAAACCCCGCCGATCTCGGGCATCCGCTTTGCCATATAGGCAGCCACCTCGGTCTGCGGGGTGATCGGATAACCGAAAAAACTACGGCAGCCCGCGCGGATTGCCGCCTCAGCCAGCGCCTCGTTCCCCTTCATAAAATATCTTTTTTGTTCCATAGCTTACCTCCATCAGAGACGGGAAAGCCGCCTCTCCCAAACCTTGTACTGTCAGGGACAAGGCGGTTTACCCCTGCAAACCCACCCGCTCGCTGCGGGCAGCCGGACTTACCCGGTTGAATGTTGCAGCATAAAATGAACACCCGTCTACTTCTCGGTGAGACGCAGCACGACGTCAGGGCAGATCTGGGTGCACATTCCACAGGAGATGCAGGCATCCCAGTCAATACAGTCGACAGGGGTGTACCCTTTTCCGTTGAGCCGTTTTTTTGCGAGTTCGAGAATTTTTTTCGGGCAAACCGTCGTGCACAGGCCGCAGCCTTTGCAGCGTTCATAGTCTATTTTGAGTTTTGCCATCTTGGCACCTCCCAATCTGTGCGGCATCCGCACTGTCTTTTTATTAAAACATTTAAAAATGGCAATTTCTTCGTTAAATTGTTAACATTAAATGATCTTTACAAAAACCTCAATCGGATACGCCTGGGGAACTGCCTCCGCCAAACTGGATTTGATCAATGAAGCAGCCAAGGGAACTCCCGTCAGGGCGGCCAACTTTTGGGCTGGTTCCACCGAATCTATCAGGTCCCTTGGCTGTGTTTGTTCTCCTAAATTGGAGTTATTTATAATTTTTGTCACATTCAGTCGGGATGCACCTTCGATTGCGCGCAAAATGTCCGCTGCCTCATCCGGATGTTCGGTGTGGTAGCGGTAACTGTTGTACAGATAGTAAACCTCATGTGGCTGCCCAAGGATTTGCTGCGCGTAACAGCCGAGCACCGCTGCCCCTGCGTCGTCTCCGCCCGCGTCAACCACAACATCAACCGATTCGTCCTGCAAAACAGCGCCGATCCGGCTGGACAGCACCGGAAGGTCGAGATTGGTGTTTGCAAATTCAGGGACGATCAGATCAATGCCCCGCGACGCAAACAGCTGCTCATAATCCGCCGTGCGGAAATAGGGATTGACCGTATCGAGGTCAACCACACAAACCCGTCTCCCTTGCCGCGCCAGCCAAAGTGCCAGATTCACGGAAAAGTTTGTCTTACCGCTCCCATAGTGCCCGGTGACGACCGAAATTCGTTTTGTTTGCAAAGCATTCACCTCTTGCGATTTGTAGATACTTTCTTATTATAGCCTATTTTGCCCATGGTGTATATAGGAATTATATGGTCAAGCTATTTTTATTTTGTTAAACTAAAATTTTAAAACGCAACTGCTTCTCTGAGAGTCAAAATTCCCTGCTGAGAACACAAATTCTGCACGCTCTGACTTTTCTAGTAACCGATCAATGAAAGTTCATCGTAGGAACTGCTGGGCTGTTGACACTGCGAGGAATCCTCTCCGTGCTCACTGTGGCGTATGGAGAGGATTCTGGCACAGGCCCCCATCTGCGGCGGTTTAATCGAGATGGTTGAGAAAATCGACAATCACCTTAATGGACTTTGCAGCAGCCTCGCCGACAAATGTGGGAAAATCCACGACTGCCTGCTCGTCGCCGTTGTCCGAAATGACCCGCAGGATGCCAAATGGAACCCCGCTGCGGCAGCAGACATGACCAATCGCCGCACCCTCCATCTCATAGGCATAGGCGCCGAACTCACGGTGAATCCGATCCGCCTGCGCCCGGGAGCTGATAAACTGATCCCCTGATGCAATGACGCCGAATTTGCAGTGACCGAGCTTTTCCGAAGCAGCACAGAGGGTGCATGCAATCGTGGCATCCGCCGGCATCTGAACAAGGCCCAGCCCGGAGATATAGCCCTTGGGATCCCCCAGTGGTGAGGTGTCCATATCATGTTCTACAACAGCAGACGCAACAACAATATCCCCAATCTGCAGGCTGTGGTGTCCTCCCGCAACGCCTGAATTGATCACCGCATCCGGCTGGAAGCGAAGGATCATCGTCTGGGCGCAGATTGCTGCATTGACCTTCCCCACACCCGACTGAGCGACCACCACTTCGCAGCCGCAAATTGTCCCACAGTGGTAGTCGATCCCGCTGATCCGCTCGGTCCGTCCCTGTTCCATGCACTGCCGCAGGCCGTCCACTTCGACTTCCATTGCCCCGATGATTCCGATTTTCATCTTAAACATCCTCCGTTTTCTCAGATAAAATTAGTATACTCAGAAATTGATAAACATACTGTCTTTTATTGTCAGCCCAGCAAGACGAGCCCTGCCGCCGGCGTTGTTTGGCCTTGGCAGCTGCTGCACAGTCAAATGGCGTGTAGCTGTCAAAAATGACCACGCATGGCCACTCACTGTTTTTCCACAAACCGGCTGACCGTTTGAACATGAAAAAAGATGGCCCATGTCCCCGAATGACCCCGGTTCCCTGTTTCACACAGTTTTTCCCCCACTGAAACGCATTGCTACAATGGCGCCGTCAGGCGTCAATGGATCTGCCAGTCAATCGGCGTTTGACCCCGCGCTTCTAAAAAGGCGTTGGTTTTGGAAAAATGGCGGCAGCCAAAAAAACCGCTGTTCGCCGAAAAGGGAGAGGGATGGGCGCAGGTGAGAATGAGGTGGTTTGGGTTTGTGATCAGTTCCACCTTGCGTTTGGCATTTGCCCCCCACAAAAGAAAGACCATGGGTTTTTCCCTCTCATTGAGCTTTCTCACGACATTGTCGGTGAAGGTCTGCCATCCGATTTCTTTGTGGCTGTTGGGGCTTGCGGCGCGCACAGTGAGTACCGTGTTGAGCAGCAGCACCCCCTGTTTTGCCCATTCGGTCAGTTCCCCATGCTCGGGCGGTATCACCCCAAGATCACCCTCCAGCTCTTTGAAGATGTTTTTCAGAGACGGAGGCGGAACAATGCCCTTTTTAACTGAAAAGGAAAGTCCATGCGCCTGTCCCGGCCCGTGGTAGGGGTCTTGTCCCAAAATTACCGCTTTGACGCTGTGGTAAGGGGTGAGTTTGAGCGCATTAAAGATGTCGTGCATATCGGGATAGATTGTCTGCGTCTTATATTCGTGGGCAAGAATTTTGCGCAGCCGCTGGTAATATTCCTTGTCAAATTCCCCAGCGAGCTGCTCGTCCCAATCATTTCCCAGTTCTACCATAATCATCCTCCAAATATGTAGTACTTTTTATTGTAGTATAAAGCGGCGCAAATTACAAGAGTTTTGTAGGCCCCTAGGCTGCGCAGAACTCCGGGCCTTCGCATGCATCCCCGACAAGAACCAAGCCATCCGGCTCATGCCGCGATGTTCTTTTTTCATCAGAATTGCCCAAGCAGAATTCAATGACAAAACAAGCGGACAGCACTTTCTGGCACCGTCGGTTCGCAAAACAGCAAAAAGCGGAAGGCATCCGTCTTCCGCTTGCACCTGCTGTAAATCTTCTTTTGTCGGGCACCTGTTTGCTCCCGCCAAAGGCTTTGGGGGCACAGGGCAATCAGGGTTGATTTTTATGACTGCTCCTCGCAAGGGCCTGGTAATGTTGGTATACCTGATCCGTTTGGCTGCCCAGCAGGAGAAACTGGTCGCAATGCCACCAGCAAAGACAGCAATCTGTCACCCGGGAAAGCTGGAGAAACACGACGCACACTGACCTTGCTTTGTAGGAAAAAATGATACAACAAGCTGTAATCTTCCGCCTGCCAACTATACTAATCGTAATATAAAACGAACAAATTACTTTGTTGTATTTAATACTTCGACCGCCTTGGTGAATTGCGGATCGTTCTCAAGCTCAAGAGCCCGCTCGTCAAACAGCTTCTGCTGATCCTCGGTCAGCTTGACCTCAAAGTCCGGGGTAATCCCCTTGTTGTTAAAGTTTTCGCTTTTCGGTGGATTGAAATACCCTGTGGTGAGGTTGATCGCGCTGCCATCTTTGAGGGTGTGCAGTTCCTGCATGACGCCTTTTCCATAGGTCGTGGTACCCACAAGCTTTGCCTTGTCATAATCGCGCAGCGCACAGATAAACAGCTCCGCCGCACTCGCGGTGTTTTTATTGCCGATCGTCACCATTGGCAGGTTGATCTCCACCGCGTCGGATTCCGCGAGAACCTCGCTCGTCCCATCCGCCTTGACCTTGGTGGCGATCACGCCCTCAGGAAGGAGCTTGTCGAGCATCTTGCTCACGCTGTCGAGCGTTCCGCCGCTGTTTTCGCGCAGGTCAAAAATCAGCCCCTGGGCGCCTTGCGCAGTGAGTTCGTCAATCGCCTTGTTAAACTGGTCAATTGTCGCCTCTTTAAAGCTCGAGATTTTGATATAGCCGTTTTGGCCCTCCATGCGGTACTCAACGGTCGGAATTTCCATCTGTTTGCGGGAAACTTCCATCTCGGAATCCTGTCCGCCGCGGCGCACTACCAGCTTAACTGTAGTCCCTGCCTCGCCTTTGACTTTTTCCATCGCCTTGAGATAGCCGATCGATTTGACATCTTCCCCGTCGACGTTGACAATCAAATCCTGCGGCAAGATTCCCGCCGCCTCAGCCGGAGAGTCGGGATAGGTGGAAATGATTTTAATATATCCGCTCTCATCCTCTGATGCAGTGACGCCGATGCCGACCATAACGCCTTTGGAATCGAGCTCCTTCTGTTTGAGGCTGTCCGCGGTGTAATAGGCAGCATATTTGTCCCCGAGGCCCGCCAGATAACCAGTTGCAATGGAATCTTGCAGTGCCTGGTCATCCACCTCGTTTTGGTTGAGGTAGTTGGTGCGGACATACTTGTCGATCTCATCCATCTTTTGGTAAATCTCATCCCGCTGGGTGAGGTTTGAAACCAGTCCGTCAAACGTATCGCTCGATGCCATCCAAGTGATTGCAAAGGTGATTGCCGCAACAATCGCACAAAAGGTGACCGCTGCGCCGAGAGAAATTTTCTTGTTCATCAAAGTAACAACCTTTCCTGTAATTGGGTTTCAGGTAAATTCTGTCTCAAGTTTGCAACAATTTTAAATTGCGCTCATCGCGTGGATGAGCGCAGTTTAAAATTGTTTGCGAACGCCGGGGAAAGTTTCCCCGGCAGATCCGCAAACACAGATTAATAGGTGACGTAGTTCTGTGGATTCTGATTCTGCTTTCCAATCCGAACTTCAAAGTGAAGGTGGTTTCCGGTG
>CBCSOX010000040.1:0-17152 GCA_965141735.1 uncultured Oscillospiraceae bacterium
GCAACACCGAGCGCACCGGGGTGGAGGAATTCAAGAAGTTTGTCGGTTACGACTCGAAGAACAGCTGAGCCGGCGGCTAAAAACGATCCACAGCTTCAGCTCGATGCTGGTTGGATGGCCAATTGCTGTTTTGGAACCAGACCTTCTCTCGCTGCGGCGAACGTGAGCCGGGTTGCCATAGCCCGCAGTTTATAATGAGATTCCGGGGCGGTGTGCGTTGTCACACCGCCCCTTTTTGACGGGAGGAAGAGAAGGAACCTTTTGGACTCCTGCGGCCATCGGCAGTGCCGGCGAAAACAAAAAGCCCTCGCTTTGCGCAGAGAGCGAAGGAGATAGAATAGAGGCGTTTCGCCCAGAGTGAACAGTGTGGTGTGCGAGGAGTCACTGGGGGCGTGACAACTTCCGTCCTTTTAGAGCTGGCGGCTTTGGAGATCGTTTTCACAAATTGAGACCACCGGCAGTGCCGGTGAAAATAAAAAGCCCTCGCTTTTCACAGAGAGCGAAGGAGTGGGAACAGGGGCGTTTCGCTCAGGGGGAAACGCCGGCTGTTGCAGTGTGAGGTACGGGGTGGTTCGCCGGGGGCATGACAATTTCTGTCCTTTTGGCGCTGGTGGTTTAGGGATTGCTTTCACAAATTGAGACCACCGGCAGTGTCGGTGAGAATAAAAAGCCCTCGCTTTCCACTGAGAGCGAAGGAGATAGAACAGGGGCGTTTCGCTCAGGGGGAAACGCCCCTGTTGCAGTGGGTATCTGGGTGCGTTTTCACTGCTTCTTTTTATGCCTTGCGGAGCTGGTGCAGACCATTCGTTCAGCGGGCGGTTTTGAGTCTATTCGTCCCGGTTGCTTTTGCCGGTGATGCTGTCGATGATGACCTTGCAGATGGTCACCGCGTTCCAAAATTTTTCGATGACTTCCTCCCGGCGGGCTTCACCGGGGGAAAACCGGTCGCAGAGCAGTTCGAGTCTGCGGCGTTTTTCTTGCTCATCCGTCACGACCGAGGCGCGTCCGGTAAGGATCACTGAATCGTAGTGGGTGGCGTAGCGCGCGGGAATTATCTCATTGCGGGACACCGCGAAAAAGGACGCCTGCGGATTCGCCCGGATGCAGTCGAGCTTTTTGCCCTTGTTGGCGCAGTGGAAAAAGATGCAGTTGTCGGTCTCGTCGTAGACGTGGTTGACCATCACCCCGTAGGGCTCCCCCTCCGGAGTGATCAGCGAGAGCACGCCGTTTTCCGCTTGGGCGAGAAAAATTCTCGCTTCCTCTTCCGGCCTGTTTCGTTTCATTCTGCGGTTTCCTCCTTTGTTTTTTCTTTTGTGCAGACAAAGGCGCCCATGCGGAACTGCTCTTCGGTGAGACGTTCCCGAATGGTGAACCCGGCCTCTTGGAGGGCGGTGCGGTACTCCTCTTCGGAGAACAGGCTGATGAGCTGTTCGCCGTGGTGTTCCTCAATTTCGAGGCCTTTTCCGATTAAGTGGTGCATCTCGACCCGCACTTTGTCTTCTGCAATGCGGCGAACGGATTCCATGCGGCAGAAGCTGATCTCCCCGCTGGTGCGGGCGTCGGTGACGAGCTTTTCTTCAAAGGTTTCCTTGGTGCTCCAGGGGGTGAGGAGGAACACCCCGCCCGGTTTGAGGTGACGATAGACACAGGCGAACCCCTGCTCGAGCTGTTCCTTTCCATCGGCGAATCCCACACTGCCATAGAGGCTGGCAATCGCGTCAAACGGCGCGGGGAAGGAAAAATTGAACATATCCGCCTGCACGAACCGCAGATGGGGCAGTTTGGCGCGGGCGCACTTGAGCATTTCAGCGCTCAGGTCGAGCCCAGTCACTGCAAAGCATTCGGAAAAATAGTTGCACTGTTCCCCGGTTCCACAGGCGAGGTCGAGCAGAGCGTATCCATTGGTGTCGCGATAACGTTCGATCAGTCTACAGGCGAATCTCACCTCTAATTCATAGGCGTCGGGGTCTACATACATCGCGTCGTAGTAGGGAGCAATTTTTTCAAAATCCATTGGAATCCTCCTTCGACAAATTAAAATTCTATTCGACGTTTTATTATACTAACTTTTCTACTGTTTGTAAAGGAAATGTTTAAAAATATTCCTTTATTTCAATCATTTTTTGGAATTGAGGACTGTTTTTCCGGAGAATGGATCACTTCTCGTCCGGGATGTACTCGATGAGGTCGGATAGGGAGCACTCTAATGTATTACACAATTTTGTCAATGTTCCCATTCTTAGTGTAGAGAGTTCCTGCTCCCGATATAGCTTTAAAATCGTATTTCTGGCAACTCCAGAGAGCTTCACCAGATCAGATATTCCTTTTATTTCCTTATCTATCATACGATAACGAAGCAGACACTTAAACATAATCCGATCTCCTATGTTGCTTATTTTGATCTGTTAAATAATAACAGATTAGCGTCAATATTTCAACCATTGTGTTTGACATTGCTTTCTAAAGTTAAGCACATTTTTCTGTTCTACCGATTGTTTTAATAAGCAAGGCTATTGGCGGCCACTCATTATCCAAAATGTAGGGTGTCAGTATACTGATAGAAATTAACTCTAGAGGGTCACTTTTTAACCTTATAGTGACACTATACAAAATTTTGTTTTAAAAACCGTTGATTTTCACAACAAACTGTGCTATTATATCTCCAAAATAATAAGTATGGGAGTTTTTGTTATGCAGACAATTCTCGAAGATCTCTTCCACATCCAAAATGTAGGGTGTCAGTATACTGATAGAAATTAACTCTAGAGGGTCACTTTTTAACCTTATAGTGACACTATACAAAATTTTGTTTTAAAAACCGTTGATTTTCACAACAAACTGTGCTATTATATCTCCAAAATAATAAGTATGGGAGTTTTTGTTATGCAGACAATTCTCGAAGATCTCTTCCACGGCCGCCTCCACCCAAACGAGGCGCTCTATCCGCAAACCCAGCAGTACGCAGCCGAGCGCGACGCGTTCCTCGAGCGGCAGCGCACCCTGCTCGCCAACTTTTCCCCTGAGCAGTCGCTGCAAATCAGCCGGCTGATGGACGAACACAACCGGGTGTACTCCCACGAGGTCAGCCAGGCGTTTGTCGACGGCTTCCGCCTCGGCGTCCAAATCCTGCTCCAAGCCCTCGACCCTCCCTGCCCCCGCTGATCAGCGAAAATTCCAATTCCGAACGCGCCCATAGCCGCTTGGATGGGTGTTGGAATAATAGTAGACCACAAACGGCAGGTCGAGCAGCAGAAACTTGCCGCAGATCAGCCAGGGGGCAACCGCCCCCACTGGCGGATTGTTCAGGCCGAGCAGGGCAATGGCAAAGAGTATACAGGCGATCGGACAATACACCTGATACAGCAGCACCAGATGGTTGCAGCGCTGCGCATACCGCTTCGCGCGGTCAACCGCAAACGAAAGGGTGATTCTGCTCAAGATCGAGCTGCTTTTGAGCAATTCCTTGTACGGCCGCTTTCCCCGCCTCAGATGCAGGAAATGGTGCACCCCTTCCCGCAACGACAAAATGGTCAGCAGGCTCACAACAAAATGAGCGATACAAAACAGTTCAAGAGAGTTCAGCGTCCCTTCCATAGCGCTCCTTTCTCCATCCTCTCCGCGTTGTCATTCTGGCAAATCGACCGGGCAAGTGCGCTTTCTTTTGGGGTAAAACGCCTGAGAATTATGCGCACTTTCCGCCCTCTTTTTCTATTTCTTTTTGCTGTCCTCCTTGAGGCTCTGCTCGAGCAGCAGGGCAAAGGCGGATTTCTGCGGGGCCTGGTTTTTGTTCTGGTTTTTCAGATAATCCCGCACTGCGCCCTTGGACGCGCCGCCGCCCCGCTCGGCGTGGAACTTGTCCGCCTTCTGGCGGAAGCCGCAGCGGCAGACGTAGCACTTTTTCTCCCCGTCGCCGAACAGCTCCATCTTTTTGTGGCAGTTGGGGCAGCGGGCGTTGGTCTCCATGCTGATGTTGCGGCGGTAACCGCACTCCCGGTCCTGACAGACGTACATCTTGCCCTTTTTCCCCTGCACCCGCAGCAGGAATTTGCCGCACTCGGGGCAAACTTCCTTAGTGAGGTTGTCGTGGGTGAATTTGAGCTCGCTCGCGGCGACGGTTTTGACCAAATCTTTCGTGTAGCCCTTGATTTGGGAGATAAACGCGTCTTTTTTCACGCTCCCCTTGCGGATTTCCTCGAGCTGGCGCTCCCATTTTGCGGTGAGCAGCGGCTCCTTTAAATCCGGGGGCACGAGGGAGATCAGCTGCATCCCCTTGGAGGTCGGAATGAGGGTGTTGCCCCGCTTTTCCACATAGAACGAAGAAAACAGCTTTTCTATGATGTCGGCGCGGGTCGCCGGGGTGCCGAGCCCGCCGCTGATGAACTCCTTCATCCTCTTGTCCTGAATAAATTTAGAGGGGTTCTCCATCGCCGAGAGGAGGGTTGCCTCGGTGTAGCGCGCCGGGGGGCTGGTCCTGCCCGCTTTGACCTGGATGTTCTTACACTTGAATACATCCCCCTGGTGGAACGAGGGCAGCGTCTGCTCCTCCTCTTCCTCCTCGTCGCGGAAGTCGTAGACACGCTTCCAGCCCTGGTGAAGGATTTCACGGCCCGACGCGTCGAACCGCTCCCCCTCGCAGGTGAGTTCCACCTTGATCTTGTTGTACTCGTAGTTGGGGTAAAAGACGGTGAGGAACCGCTTGACCACCAGCAGGTAAATCCGCTTTTCCTCGCTCGTCATGTGCAGGGTGTCCGCCCGCTGTTCGGTGGGAATAATCGCGTGGTGGTCGCTGACCTTGGCGTTGTTGACGCAGGCGCGGGCGATCTGCTTGTGGTACATCGTGATGTCCTTGACGATGGGGGAAAACTCCCCGATCGAGACGGCGCGCAGACGCTCGTTGAGGGTGGGCACAATGTCGCTGGTGAGATAGCGCGAATCGGTGCGGGGATAGGTGAGCGCCTTGTGGTTTTCGTACAGCCGCTGCATGACCTGGAGAGTCTGCTTGGCGGAAAAGCCGTACAGCTTGTTCGCGTCCCGCTGCAGCTCGGTCAGGTCGTAGAGCATGGGGGGCGGGGTGGATTTTTTGGAGCGCTGCACCTCGGTGATTTTAAACGGCTTGTTTTTGATCTTCTCCCCGAGCGTTTCGGCACGCTCCTTGTCAAAAATCATGCTCTGGCCGTTTTTATCCTTATACGTCGCGAAAAAGCTGCCGAGGTCGGCGCGGACGGTGTGAAACTCCTTGGGCACGAATTTCTTGATCTCCTCCTCCCGCTGGGCGAGGATGGCGAGGGTCGGGGTCTGGACGCGCCCGGCTGAGAGCTGGGCGTTGTATTTGCAGGTGAGGGCGCGAGTGACGTTGAGGCCGACGAGCCAGTCCGCTTCGGCGCGGGACTGGGCGGACATGTAAAGGCTCACATACTCCCTGCCGTCCTTGAGGTGGGCGAACCCCTCCTTGATCGCCTTGTCGGTCTGGGAAGAAATCCACAGCCGTTTGATCGGCTTGTGGAAGCCCGCCATCTCGATGATCCAGCGGGCGACCAGCTCCCCTTCCCGCCCCGCGTCGGTGGCGATGACAAGGGAGGAGACCTCGGGACTGCGCAGCAGCCGCTTGACCACGCTGTACTGCTTGGAGGTCTCGGGGATGACCTTGAGCGCCATTTTCTGCGGCATCATGGGCAGCGTCTCCATGCTCCAGGTTTTGTACTGGTCGCCGTAATGCTCCGGCTCGGCGAGCTCGACGAGGTGGCCGAGCGCCCAGGTGACGATGTATTTCTCCCCCATCAGGGCGCCGCCGGCGTTTCTCTTGCAGCCGAGGACGCGGGCGATCTCCCGCCCGACCGAGGGTTTTTCCGCTAAAACGAGTATCTTTGACATGTGGTTTGCTCCTTAAAAAAGTGGTGTTTTTGGTTTCTTCTCCTCGATGGGCAGCTGGTCGAGCAGCTTTGCGACCTCCTCGGCGTTGTCGCCTGTGACTTCATAGGTCTCTCCGCCGCTGGTGAAGGTCACCCGGGTGGAGCTGCTTTTGCCCTTCTTCTTGTGAAGCGCGCCGACCAGGTTGCAGATCCCGGTGGCCAGGCTGAGCGAGGCGGTGAGCACCGTCACAACGTCCCCGACGCTGACCAGAGACAGGAGTGCCGAGAAGACGTCGAGGGAAAACATCCCGGTATACAGAGAGGGAATTGCGCCAACTGCCCCGCCCGTGTGCCAGAGCAGCCGGCCAATGCCCGGTTCCTCCAACACCGCGGCATCCTGATGGCGTTCCAGCAGCTGCTTCACTGCCTGGTACTCCTCCCGGGTGAGCTTGATCGCAATCAGGGTGTCCTGCTCCCCCGATTGTTTGGAAATGCTGATCTGTTCCATAACCCGCCTCCTAGACCTTGATCTGTCCGAGGATCTCCCCGATTTTGCCCTGGAGAAAAAGATCGGCCCGGCTGTCGTAAGAGGTGCTCCCCTTGTTGATGAGCACGAGCTTGTCCCCTTCGTAGTAGTTGACCATCCCCGCCGCGGGGTAGACGACGAGGGAGGTGCCCCCGATGAGGAGCATGTCGGCGGATGCGATCGCCTCCACCGCCGCGCGCATGGTGGCGCTATCGAGGCTCTCTTCGTAGAGCACCACATCCGGCTTGACCTCCCCGCCGCAGGTGCAGGTGGGCACCCCGTCGCTGCGGAGGATAAAATCGAGATCGTAAAATTTGCCGCAGCGGCGGCAATAGTTGCGGTGCACCGAGCCGTGGAGTTCGAGGACGTTTTGGCTCCCCGCCATTTGGTGCAGGCCGTCGATGTTCTGGGTCACCACCGCCTTGAGCTTGCCGGCCCGCTCGAGCTCGGCGAGCTTTTTGTGCGCCGCGTTGGGCTTTGCATCGGGAAAGAGCATGCGGTCGCGGTAAAATTCATAGAATTCCGCTGTGCGGGCGTCGTAAAAGCTGCGGCTGATGATCTGTTCGGGCGGATAGCGGTACTTCTGGTGGTACAGCCCGTCCACGCTGCGAAAATCGGGAATACCGCTCTCGGTGGACACCCCGGCACCGCCGAAAAAGACGATCGAACTGCTCTGGTCGATCCACTGCTGAAGCTGCTCAATGGGTTGCATATCGTTGCCTCCTTGCCGTCCTTCCCGGGCGGTTTTTTTGTCCAATTTCATTGGTTCCTGCTTATTATACCATATTTCCACACCTTTTTGGGCATTTTTTTGAAAGTGCGGCAATTGACAAACCGCTCCCGGAGTATTATACTATGACCAGAAAAGATTTTTGAGTCATAGAGTATTTAGGAGGCAGCTATGGGTTCCGCATTCAGCGACAGCGAAAAACAAGCCATTGTCCGTCAGCTCAAACAGAGCGCGCAGGAGTGCATGCGCAAATACGGCATCAAGCGCACGACGGTTGACCAGCTCGCAAACCAGGCGGGCATTTCCAAGGGGGCGTTTTACGCCTTTTACCCCTCGAAGGAGGTGCTTCTCTTTGAGGTCTTTCAGGATTACCGGGATGAAATGTACCAGGCCGCGCTCGATATCCTGCTCGACTCCACAAGCCTTTCGGAGCGGGAGCGGGTCTACCGCGCGGTGCTCGAGGTGTGCATGCGGATCAAGCGGTCGTTTCTCGTGACCATGATCGAAAACGGAGAGCTCACCTACCTGCTGCGCAAGCTGCCCGACGAGGTGATTGCGCTGCGCTACCGCAGCGACGACCAGCACATCCAGTACATCCTGCAGCAGTCAAACATTCGGACCAAAGTCCCCCCCGCCCTGATCTCCGCGACGATTCGGGCGATCTTTCTCACAATCTTCCACCAGGACAGCGTCGGCGAGCAGTACTGCGACGAGGTGCTCAAGCTGCTCATTTCAGGCGTCTGCCGAGAAATCCTATAAAAAAACAAACTGGAGGCGTGTTGTATGCACAACATATTCGCTATTTTTTGGAGGGATCTCAAGCGCATTGTCAAAAACCCCATGGCGCTCATTGTGGCCATCGGCATCACAGTGCTCCCCTGCCTGTATGCCTGGTTCAACATCGCGGCCTGCTGGGACCCCTACGGCAACACCAACGGGATCCAGGTGGCAGTCGCCAACACCGACAGCGGGGTGTCGCTCGAAGGGGTGAAGGTCAACATCGGCGACCTCGTGGTGCAGAACCTGCGGGAAAACGACCAGATCGGCTGGCAGTTTGTGGACGAGGAGGATGCGCTCGACGGGGTCAAGAGCGGCAAGTATTACGCCGCCGTGGTGATCCCCACGAATTTCAGCGAGGGCATTGCGAGCATCCTCTCAGACGACATTCAAAAGACAAACATCGAATACTACGTCAACGAAAAGAAAAACGCCATTGCCCCCAAGATCACCGACAAGGGGGTGGGAGTCATCCAGCAGCAGGTGAACTCCACCTTTATCAGCTCGGTGACCGAGGTCATCGGCAAGGTGCTCAACCTCACCGACGAAGAGCTGAACAAGCGGGGGATCGACCCGGTCGACAAGCTGCTTGAAAACCTGAACAAAATCGACGCCGACCTCGGGCAGGTCTCCACCGCGATCGACGCGTTTAAAAGCGCCTCCCTCTCGATTGACGACCTGCTCAAGACTGCCCAGCTCAACCTCCCGGACGACGCCTCAAAGCTTGTGGAGGACAGCCAACAGACGGTGAGCGGCCTGACCGAGGTGCTCAACTCCTCCAAGGCGGCCTCCGAGCGGATTGGCGGCGCGATCGGGGATATCCTGAAAATTGTCTCCGGTCAGGCGGGAGAGCTCGAGAGCGGCATCACCGAGGCGTTTGACATTCTTGCGACCGACTCGGCCAAGGCGGCAGCGGAGCTGCTCAAACTCAAACAGCCCTGCTATGACATCATCAGTCTCAACAACACCCTCTCTACAACCCTGCAGGAGCTCAACAGCAAGCTCCCCGTCCCGCTCGAGGGGATCACCAGGATTGTCGAAAAACTCGGCAGCTCGACCGCCAAACAGCAAGCCATTCTCGCGAAAATCGACGAGGTCGCCGCGGCGATCACCTCAGCGGGCAGTGCCCCGGCCGAAGCGCAGAAGGAGCTGCTCGCCCTCATCGGGGAGGGAAAACAGGCGGCGAGCGATGTGAGCGGCGACTTTCAGGCAACCGTTCTGCCCCAGCTCAACACCACGCTCGGCCACCTTTACGACACCCTCGGCGATGTATCCAGCCTGCTCACCAAGGCGGGGGACGCGGTGCCCAGGATTAACTCCACCCTCGGCGGGGTGAGCAGCGCGCTCGGCCACACCATCCAAGCGCTCGACAGCACCAACGCCCTGATCAAAACCGGACGGGAAAAGATCGGCGGCATTGTCACCGAACTCAGCTCTGTCTCTGAGGACGAACGGTGGGAAAAGCTGCTCGAGATCATCCGCAACGACCCCTCGGTTGCAAGCGACTTCATGTCCTCGCCGGTGGAAATCAACAGCAATTCGTTCTACCCGATTGAGAACTACGGCTCCGCCCTCGCCCCCTTTTACTCCATCCTCGCGATCTGGGTGGGCGGGCTCATCCTCTGCGCCATCCTCAAGACAAAGGTCGCGGAGGACGACAGGCTCAACAACTTCAAGCCCTACCAGGTCTACTTTGGGCGGTATCTGCTGTTCATGGCGTTTGGCATTGTCCAAACGCTGATCATCTGCATCGGGGACATCTGGTTCCTCGGCATCCAGTGCCTCAACAAGCCGCTCTTTCTGCTCGCCGGGGTGCTCGCAAGCATTGTGTTCACCAACATCATCTACACCCTCACCATGTCGTTTGGGGACATCGGCAAGGCGCTCGCAGTCATCCTGCTCGTCGTGCAGGTGGCGGGCGCGGGCGGCACCTTCCCGGTCGAGGTGATGCCGGAGTTTTTCGGCGCCGTCAACCCCTGGCTCCCCTTTACCGCGGGCATCAACGCGATGCGGGAGACGATCGGCGGAATCTATCAAAACGCCTACCTCATCGACCTGCTCAAGCTCCTCGCCTATCTCCCCGTCTCCCTCTTCATCGGCCTGGTGTTGAGAAAGCCGGTGGCAAAATTCAACGACTTCTTCACCGAAAAGCTCGAGGAAACCCAATTGATGTAATCGCCCTGCTTGACTTGATTCACACGGCTCCACCCATTTCCGGTTGGTTCCTGTTTTCGATACCAGGATACAGCAAGCCCGCTGAACGTTTGGTTCAGCGGGCTTCAGTTTGTCAAAAGACCCTAGCTCGGACGAAAAAACGGTCCATCCGGCGGCAGGTGCGTCAAATGGCCCGGCGGTAATTGGCGATTATCCGGCATTTACCGGGGAAAGGCTGAGGAAGGGGGCATCTTCCTCAGCCTTT
Organism: uncultured Oscillospiraceae bacterium; assembly: GCA_965141735.1. GTDB lineage: Bacteria > Bacillota > Clostridia > Oscillospirales > Ruminococcaceae > Massilioclostridium. Next base: position 10,302 of record CBCSOX010000040.1, read on the forward strand.
TTATTTTGCCGGCACACGCAAGCCCTCTGAACGTTTCGTTCAGAGGGCTTGCTGCAAATATCGGTTTCAAGCTGCCTTATTGAGCTGGTCACTCCCCGCTTAGCTGGTCGCTGTTGAGAACAACGACATCGCCGAGCTGAATCTCTGTTGTCCCTTTGGGGATCACGACGCTGTCCCCTCGCTTGATCATCACAACGAGGATGTGTTCGGGAATGTCCGCATCCATGAGCGTCTTGTTCAGCCACTTGCTGTCCGCCCCGACCGTGAATTCGTGCAGCTGGGCAATCCCCTCCTCCTCGTAATCGTTAAAGGTTTTGAGGACGTTTTTGTCCTTTTCTACAAGGTCAAGCTTTTTAGCCACCCTTGGAATGAGCGTCCCCTGGATGCCGACCGACACCAGCGCGACGAGGAACACCATGTGGAATAGATTGGTGGAGAGCCCGGAAACCGTCGCCGTAGCGGTAATGGCAAACACAATGGAAGCTGCGCCGCGCAGGCCGACCCACGAGACGAGCGCCTGCTGCCGAAAGGGTATTTTAAACCAGCTCAGGATGGAAAAAGTGGCGATTGGCCGGGCGACAAAGATCAAAAAGAGCACCAGCGCGAGGCCGGGCAGCAGCACGGAAGGCAGCTGGGAAGGGAACGAAAGCAGCCCGAGGGCAAAAAAGAGCATCATCTGCATCACCCAGGAGATACCGTCAAAAAAGTGGATTAGGCTGCGCTTGTGCTGAATCCGGCTGTTGCCGAGCAGGATCCCGATCAGATAGACACAGAGATAGCCGTTTCCGCCAAAATACTCGCACAGCCCATATCCGAGCACCACGACCGCACCGGTGAAAAGCGGATAGAGGCCGCTGATTTCGAGATTGATTTTTTTGAGCACAAACGCCGCGAGCTTACCGAACAAAAATCCAAGCGCAAGTCCGAGGCCGATCTGGGCGGCGATCATCCAGCCAATGGAATGGGAAGACGACGTCAGAATGCTGAGGAGAATCATCGTCATCATGTAGGAAACCGGGTCGTTACTCCCGCTCTCGATTTCAAGCAGCGAGGCGAGCCCTCCTTTGAGGTTGAGCTTGCGGGAGCGCAGGATGCTGAACACCGAAGCCGCGTCGGTGGAGGAGACAACCGCCCCGATGAGCAGCGCTTCGACCAAATTTCCCGGAAACAGAATATAGTAAAACAGCCCGGTAAACAGCGCGGTGAGAACAACCCCCAACGTCGACATCAGGATCGCCGGGGCGAGCACTGGGCGCGCCTGCCTGATGTTGGTTTCGAAGCCGCCGAAAAACATGATGAACACCAGGGCAAAGGAACAGAGCTGCTGGGCGACCTCGAAATCGTCGAATACGATGCCGCCGAATCCATCTGAGCCGAACAGCATGCCGAGAACTAGGAAAATGAGCAGGGAGGGAATGCCGAACCTGTATAAGAGTTTGCTCGCGACCACGCAGATGAGCACGATCGCAGCGCCAATGATCAAAGTATGTGCCAAGTCAATCCCTCCACTTCATATTTCTGTAAATAGTATAACATAAAAATATCTAGTTCGCAATGGCAAACCAGCTAATTTTGAATCAGTCACTCCCCCCTGTATTCAAAATATGCGGGTGAAACCGCAGAAAGAACCATAATCCCTCTATTTTTTGAATTTATCATCAGTTTCAGTTTCAAATTTGAGCCCGTAATATTCACCGGGCGCTGTCGCCCGGTCGGAGGGTTCCCTGTCAAAGAAAAAATTTCCAGAGATTCTGCCTGCCGCAGATTCAGCGGCAAAAAGGCTCTTTTAAAAACAAGTCTCCCCTGGGGATCGACTGCGAGATGAGGGGAAACGGTTTGCGCCTGTTTGTCCGACAGGCTCATTGAACTGACGAGCGTTCAATCACAAAGATTTTGGCTTGCCGCTGCCTCCCACTCTGCCGCGGGAAGCTCTCGCGTCCCCAACCAATCGGCTCAGACCTAAAATTGGATTTTGCGGGGCAAATTCACAAAATACAACAGAAAGTTTCATGACATTCCCTCTCGTTTGTGTTATACTAAATACAGAAGTCCAACCTGCAAGAGAATCATTCATCGCGTTTCAAAATCAGAAAGGAGCGATCTTTATGCTGACAAATTTGGGTGAAGACCTGAAAAAAATATTTTTGGCAGGCCTCGGCGCCGTTGCTGCCACAGCGGAAAAATCCAAGGAGGTCATCGACGAGCTGGTGGAAAAGGGAGAGCTGACGATTGAGCAGGGCAAAGTGCTCAACGAGGAGCTCAAACATGACATTAAGAAAAAAGTAAAGCAGACAGTCACCGTGGTGAACAAGACCCCGGACGGGACGGCGGTTGTGGAGAGCCTTGACAAGCTGAGCCCCGAAGAGCTCGAAGCGGTCAAGGCAAAGCTCGCCGAGATGGAGAAAGACGATGCGCCACAAGAAGAACAGCCGGCCGAATAAACAACAGAGCGACACCCGGCAGAGGTTTCGGGAAATCCTCTCCGTCCTCTCGAAATACGAGATTGTCAAGGGGATTACTCCGGTCAAGCTGCGGCTGATCGTCGAGGAGCTCGGCCCTACCTACGTTAAACTCGGGCAGATCATGTCGATGCGCCGGGATATGCTCCCTGTCAAATACTGCGAAGAACTCGCCAAGCTGCGCACCAATGTCCACCCGATGGAATTTGAGGAGGTCCGGGCGGTCATCGAAGGGGAATATGGGACCGAGTTAGACAAAATGTTTACCAAATTCGATCCCCACGCCCTCGGTTCCGCGTCCATCGCCCAGGTACACGCCGCGACGCTGCGCTCCGACGGGAGCCGGGTCGCCGTCAAGGTACAGCGCCCCGGCATCCGCGCGATGATGGCGCGGGACATCAAGCTCATGCGCAAGCTCGCAAAGCTGGTGAAAATGGCGGGTGGAGTGACCAATGTGCTGGATTTCAACGCCATCCTCGACGAGATGTGGTTTGTCTCCCAGCAGGAGATGGACTTTCTCATCGAAGCCAAACAGGCGGAGGAATTTCACGAGCGCAACAAGGAAATCCTCTACACTGCAAGCCCCGCCGTCCGGCAGGAGCTCACCACCTCCAAAGTGCTCGTGATGGAGTACATCGACGGGACGCAGATCGACGATCTGGACGCCCTGCGCGAACTCGGCTATGACCTGCGCGAGATTGGGATGAAGCTCGCGGACAGCTACGTCAAGCAGGTGATTGACGACGCCTTTTTCCACGCGGATCCCCATCCCGGCAATCTGCGCATCCGGGACGGCAAAATCGTTTGGATTGACCTGGGCATGATGGGCAGGCTCACCCCGCGCGACCAGCAGCTGTTCCGCGACGCGGTGCAGGCGGTGGTTGAAAACGACGTGAGCTCGCTCAAAACCATTCTGCTCACTATGGGAGTGCACACCGGCAAGATCAACCACGCCCAGCTCTACACCGACATCGACGACATGCTGACCAAATACGGCTCGATGGAACTGTCGGGCATGGATATGGGGGTGTTGATGGAGGAACTGCTCTCCCTTGCGAGCAAGCACCGCATCACCATGCCCAAGGGGGTCACCATCCTCTGCCGGGGGATGATGACAATCGAAGACGTGGTCTGCCGGCTCAGCCCAAACATCAACCTAGTGCAGATAATGGGCAATCACCTCAAGGGTGACCTCTTCAAACGGCTCAACCTGGAGGAGGAGCTCAAGGAAAACGGCCGCGCACTCTACCACTCGGGCAAAAAGATGCTGCACATCCCCGCCCAGATGTCCGATTTGCTCGGCATGACGATCAAGGGGCAGACCAAGCTCAACCTCGAGCTCATCGGCTCAGAGGAGCCGCTCGCAAGCATCAACAAAATGGTCAACAAAATCATCATCTGCATCATCACCGCCGCGCTGCTCGTCGGCTCCTGCCTGATCTGCACCACCGACATGACCCCGAAAATCCTCGGCATTCCCGCCCTCGGGATGCTCGGCTTTTTTGCCTCCATCGTTTTGGGCGGCTGGCTGATGTGGAAAATCCTGAGAAAAAAATAGAGCGTGTGTTCCAGCTGGAATGCACGCTTTTTTGCATCTGGACCATTAGTGAATGGATCTCCATCCGTTTTCGCTTAATGTATGAAGTACGTGTTACTCGATGGCTGCAACTGAATGAATCCCACTGTTTTTGCACCGCAGTGTATGTAATGTTCGTGCCGTTAAGAGGGGAATACCCTTTTCAGTCTGCTGCAACCATCAGGGCAACGGGTGGTTTTGCTTGTGAAACAAAACTCCCCGTCTGAACTGGCGCTTCAGCGGAGAGAAGAAAAGCAGAATCTACAAATAATAGAATAGAGAATGCGGCCTGCCAACCGCACAAAAAGCAAAATAATTCACAAGAGTCGTTTAGCACAGACCCTGTCCCTTAGAGTGGAATTTCAAATACCATAAGGAAAGAATGCCAGGGAGAAAAGAGGATCGCGCAGATGGAAACAAGTGAATCGTATCGGAGCAGAAGTGTGCCCAGAACATAGACATTTGTTGGCAGAAACGCCACCGAAGAGGACTGCATCCAGTTTTGCAGGATTTCTGAAAGGAAAAAGTCGTACACAGATTTTTGAATGATAGGCAGATCTCAAATACAAAACTGGGAACTCAAGCAATTGGTGCAGAGGATACGCTGTAGACGCAGCGGATAAACATGCGAAAAGAAAGCATGCGTACAAAAAAATTTATTGAAAAGGGGATTTGAGACAAAATTGACACTGAAAGAATGCAAGCCGCGCAGGCGCTGCTTGTTATAGAGCCTTCCAGGCGTTTTTAAAATACCATCGACTGCGCCGGTGGATTTTTATTTTTCAGCATAAAATCCAGCTGCTGGCTCTTCGATGTGTCACCGTGGAAAGGCAGCACCGCACTCCTGCCGCAGCGGGATGCCTCCTACCCTGCCGAGCAAATGCCGCAGCCAAAGAGTATGGAGCAACAGCGCATTTCCCCCGAACAATGGGGCCAATCAAAAACCACACTCTCTGCCTTGCGTATCCGCTCTGTCGACCGGTGTTTCATCTCAATTGCCGACACAAGCATCCTTGGGATCCAATCAGCAATTTTCCAGCCTAACATCAGGTTGTCACCGGATCGTCTTTTTTTATTTATTGATCTGTAATAATATTTTATTGACAAACGATAAATATCGTGGTATTCTAAGAACAAGAAAAGGAGATGAACCCTATGAATTCCACACCAACTAGGCTGAGCAGGGCGATGGGCGCGGTGACTGATTTCCTGCTGGTGTTTGCCGTGCTCTGTCTGGTCAGCCTTCCCTGGTCCCTCAAATGGCTGATCGGCTTTGTGCACCTTTCCCCCGCCCTGTATGTTCCAATGCTTGTCATTTTGTTTGTTTCCGGCCTCTGCGCCGCCGGCATCCTCTGGCAGGCACACCGCATCTTTCAGACAATCAACCAGGGCGACCCGTTTATCCGCCGCAACGTCCGCAGCCTCAAAATTATCGGCTGGCTCTGCTTTGCCATTGCGTTGGTTTACGCGGCCGGACTGCTCAGCATCCGCTCGCCCTTCATGGCGCTCGTTCTGGCTGCCTTTGCATTTTTGGGCGTCTTTCTCTTTATCATTGCCGACCTTCTCTTCAAAGCGGTGCAGATCAAAGAGGAAAATGAGCTGACCATATAGGAGGGGCAGGGATGAAAATTAAAGTCAACCTCGACCTGATGATGGTCAAACGTGGCATGAGCCTCAACGAGCTGTCCAAACGGGTGGGGATCACCCTCGCCAACCTCTCCATCCTCAAAAACAACAAGGCAAAGGCCATTCGGTTTTCCACCCTTTCCGCGCTGTGCAATGCGCTCGACTGCACCGTTGCAGATCTTTTAGAATATGTGGAGGAGACAGATGATGAACCAGATGAATCCGACAAATGCTAATCCGCTTCCCAACGAATTTGTTCCCCTGCCGCCGCCCCCCTCCTATCTGCAGCTCAATTGGGACGAGGAAAAGCGGGTTAAATCGGTTGTGTCCAGCCGGATGACCGGGGTGTTTCTCCTACTCATCCTGCTGGTGTGTATTTTACTGACCGAGGCAGTGTTCCGCTCCGGGCTAAAAATCGGAACTGTGGTCTACTTTGCCGCGTACACGCTGCTGCTCTACCCGTTTATGCTGCGCGACGGAGCAAAGCTCAACTGGCGCGCAGCCCTGCTCACCCTGCCCATTGGGTTGATCAGCCTGAGCTACGGGCTGTTTGACGGGCATTCTACCCGTTTTATCACGCTGCCTGTGCTGCTCGTTCTATATGCGCTGCAAATCGTCTACCTTGCGCGCCCCGACAAAAAGGTGCTGCTCGATTTTTCCAACCTGCGGGAACTGCTCTCCGTCACCCTCTGCAAGCCGTTTCGGTATATCGCTGCACCGTTTGAAGTTTTCTCAAGAAAAACAGGGAAGCGGAAAAATCCGGTCCTTCTCTACATCCTGCTCGGCGTGCTGCTCGCCTGCCCGCTGCTGCTTTTGTTCCTCTGCCTGTTCGCCTCGGCAGACGATCAGTTTGCCTCGATGGCCGGCAGAGTTTGGTCCTGGGTGTACACCAATCTCTTCACTCTGTTTGCAGACATCCTATTGGGCGTGCTCCTCACCCTGTTTGCCGCGCCGCTGTTTATCGTGTGCAAGGCGAAGATGAACAACAAGACCCGCGTGGAAAAACAGCCCATCACGCTGCACACCATCATCCTTGCAACCGCCCTGATCCTGCTGCTGCTCCTCGTACTGCTCTTTTCTGCCATTCAGTTCGAGCAGCTCTTTCTCTCCCGCTCGTGGAAACTCCATGAATACGCCCAGCAGGCGCGCGGCGGCTTTTTCCAGATGACTCTGGCATCTGCGCTGCTGTT
>CBCSOX010000041.1:0-16740 GCA_965141735.1 uncultured Oscillospiraceae bacterium
GCCTGAAATTAGCCTGATTGGCGAATAAAAGAATGTTATCCCCCTGCTGCTGAAATTGTCGGTTTGTACAGTCGCAAACAATTCTCCCTGGTGCACAGCGACGGCCAAAAGGCACAAGGCAACTCACCCTTATGCCCTTTGGCCGCCGCCCTCCCGCAAAGAGGAGGACGGCTTGATTCTTTTCTGCCGATCGTTTTCCTTTTAAACAGGACGTCGGTTAAACGAAAGAGTTAATTGATTACTTTCAGCCAATTGCCTAAATCGTAAGCTGTGCCGTTTTCGCCCTCTCCGGTAATGGTAACTGCGGACTGATCCAATTGTGCATTGCTTGTACCTTTCGTCAGACCGCTGGCATCCAGGCCATATGTTCCCACTGTATCACCAAAGTCGTCGTAACCAAGGCCCTCAAAGGTGCCGCCAGCAATGTTCAGCGCGTTGATATTATCTTGAATGAGAGCGCCGCCGCTGCCGCCTTTAAATGTTCCGCCAGTGATGGATACTACGTTGATGGACGTACCGCTGTCTCCGCCCAGCATGATACCGTACCCTACCGAGGAATTCGACACAGGGCCAGTGGTATTGCCGTCGGTAAAGGTTCCTCCTTTGATGATAACTTGATTCACAAATCCATGCTGTTTTGTGTCATCCGACTGAACCCCCAATGCGGCGTAGCCGTTTTTGCCGACAAAGGTGCCTCCGTTCACAGTCAAAGAACACTCCTGGCCACCGCCACCAATGAGATAGATAGCATGACCGCTGTCCGCTGTGATGCTAACATTTTCGCCCTCGATTGTGAGGCCGCCCTGTTCCATCTCTACGGCATTTGCGTTACCAGTCTGTGTGATGGTGGTATTGCCGGAGAACGTAGCCAAACTTTCAGCTTCAATGGAGATGGGCTGTTCTGTGAGTCCAATTGTCGAGTTGCGGATCGCCATCGTTCCATGATCCTGGTTAATATAAGCCGTTTTCACTGTGGCGTCTTCTATGGTCAGGTCGCCCGCTACAATTATTCCCAGGTTGCCCAACGCGGTCATATCCAGCGTACCGTTTTTAATGGTTACATTGCTCTCAGTCGTATAAAGACTCAGGTTGCCGCCGTTCAGGGTATGTCCGTTCAGATCGAATACGAGGTCATTTTCGAGCATTTTCAGTCCAGGAGCATCCTCGCCTCTATCGGACAGAGTAACGTCCGCACCCAGGCGAATGGTTCCGCCGCCTTGGTTCAGAACTTGCATTACCCCCTCAGCGGATGTGATGGTGTCGCTGGGGTATTCCGCGTCTGTATCATAATTCTCGTCGAAGCTGTCTTGCTCGTGCGGAGTCTGCGTCGCAACGAGATCTACGCCCAGCTCGATTGACGGAATATTATCGCCGCGGTAGTTGGCCTCGTTGCCGACTGTAGTAGGCATGTAGACAACAAGAGCGATGAATTTTTCTTCGTTAGAAAGCAGTATCTGCTCATCCGTATAATCCTTGAGCCCTTGTGTTGCCCCAGCGGCTGTCCAGGCATCTTCACGGGTCGCATATGTAACTTCTGTATCGTTCACAGCCTGTCCAAACACAAGATAATCGGAGAGAGAGAATTCCTCGCCAGCGACATTCGTTCCCTTGGTTTCTTTGATTACATTGACGGCAAATTGATATTTCAGCGCAAGAGTGCCTTCGTTTTTCACTTTGAGATAAACCGTCTGTGTATAGCCCGGCTCCCACAAGTCGTCTTGGTTAAAGAGTGCAGTATCTGCTTCTACCGTCTTATACTCCTCGCCATCCTTGTAGTACAGTTCTACATCCAAATTTCCTGCTACGATTTTGTTGTTCACGTTGGTCACTCTGTCGGTAAACCAGGCGAAAGTTGTACCGATCAGCATCGCAATGCACAGCAATACGGACAGTACACTTGCAATCAGTGACCGTTTGGTGTTTTTACGTTGTGTCATGTATTCATCCTCCTGATAATGTGTTACGGCATTTTTTAGGGAGAACACTCTCCGAAGAATGCCGTAAAATTCGGAGCGTATCCAAAACAATATCATTTCTGCCCTGCCTGAGACTAGCCTTGCCGACTAATCAGGGCTTTTATCCCCCTCCTTTTTGCAGAATGTGCCGGTTGTACAGTTCACGTTCAATTCTCTCCTTTGTACTCAACGGCAACCAAAAGGCACAAGGCGGTGAAGCTGTTTCTCCTGATGCCCTTTGGTTGCCGCCCTCCCACAGAGGGGAGGACAACGGGTTGTTCTGCAATGAAGTTCCAACGGTATACTAATAGATTTCGCCGGCTGCGCTGTTTTGCCACACGCCGCCCTGTTTTCTCTTTCCACTGGTCATTTCACAAATCTCGTCGCTCTGCTGCCATGCATCGCCTTTCGGAAGCGGCAGGGCATCGCCCGAAGCCAGACCTGACGCGTTGGCTTTACCACCTCCGTTATACCAGGTACTGCCTTGAATCGTCACTGTTCCAGTTCCACTGTATACAAAGGAAATATTCCCATCAGAGAACATCGCTTTTCCATTTGCATCCATCTACGGGCATTCAAACCGTCCGCCAGTAATACTGATAATGATTCCTGCGTTATTGATTGCTATGAATCCCTGAACGATGCCGCCGATCATCGAATCCACCACTCCACCCTGCAGATTGATAAGATCGGAGCTGGTATTTGAGTATACGCCGTCCCCATACATATCTGGGTAGCCGTCATAGCGTACGCCTGCAATCTCTCCAATGTGGCCGCTGTTTTGGATAGCCGCCCAAATCTCCGACTGCACGTCCACGTTCATGTTCTCAATGGAAGCGCTTATCTCGTTGACAACGCCGGCGTTCTCCTTGGAGACATCCGTACCCTATCGCATGGATCGTACCGTTGGTCAGAGAGTACAGCGTGCCCCTGTTGGGCAGCACAACTCCCTGATCTGGTGACAAGGTGTGCCCGCTCAAGCCCAGATGAATTTTCACATCCGGTGCAATGACGACCGATTCCGTTGTATCAAAAATCAGCGCAATAACGCTGCCCTCCTCTGTATCCTCAATCGCAGCGGCTACGGAATCGTAATACTCCTTACCTATTCTCGCCTTGTTACCCGCTTTCACCGCATCCGCATCATTCAGGGGGGAGCCCACATTTGCATCATCGTCTTGGCCGAAATTGTCCGTCTCGTGCGAGGTCTATACCGCATCCAAGGTTATGCTCGTCGGAGATGCATCGCCGCGGTTGTTGGCGTTGTTGCCGACTGTGGCAGGCATGTAGACGATCAGCGTGATGTATTCTTCCTGCTGCGGCAACAGTACCCGTTCAATCGAATCATCCTTCATGGTCCGTTTGACCGCCGGAGGCCGCCCAGGCATCTTTACGGGTCTCATATATAATCTCTTGATCGCCCAAAATCTTTCCAAACACAAGATAATCGGAGAGATGAAAGGATTCACCGGCGGCATTGATGCCCAGGGTCTTACTGATTTCATTGAGAACAACTGTATATTTAAGCGCCAGCTCGCCTGCGTTCCTCACCTTGGGGGTAATCGTTTGCGTATAGCCCGGTTCCCACAAAGCGTCCGGATCAAAAAGCTGCGTATTCTCGGCTGCCAGAACAGTGTGATCATCCTGTTTTCTGTACAGCTTCACATTCCAATTTTCGGTTACGATTTTGTTGTTTCTGTTGGTCTTGCTGTCAGTAAACTAGGCGAAGGTTGAGCCGATCAGCATCACAATACACAATAACACACAAAGCACGCTGGCAATCAGCGCACGTTTGGTGTTTTTATGTTGTGTCATATTTGTCCTCCTGAAAATATTTTCCGCAGTTTTTCAGGAGACGATGCGTTCCAAAGAATGCCGCCAAAACCAAAGCGTATCCAGCGAGCTGTACGGTCTGTTTTCCTCTGAGCATGGCCAATTGGCGAATAGGAGGCTCCCCTCCTTGTGTTAGAAAACATTTGCCACGGCGGTTATTTGCCGTCGTTCTGGCGGGTTCCTACGCTGACCGCCTGCTGAACCTTCGTTTTTTTCTCTGTTTCTGTATCTGTCAACTCCTGCTTGAGCTTCAAAAGCTCCGCCATCATCTTTTGGGACTCTGCACGTTCTTTTTCCAGGCGCTGCCGTTCCTCAGCCATAGCCGCCTGCTGTTTTTCCCGTTCGGCCTCAAGTTCAGCAAACTGTTCCCTCTTGTACTTCCGGAACAGGCGGATGCTGTTGAGTCCCCCCATTAGGATCAGCAGGAGAAAGGGGAGAAAAATGCAGACGATGTATCCCGGAGTGGTTTTCAGAAACTGAAAAAAACTTCCCACACCCGGAAGCCGTGTCTGGTATTTACCCAGCACAAAGTTGTAGGTAACAATGTTCTCATCATTTTTATTTGTTGTGGTACCATATGTAACAAAACCTGGATTCCCTTCGGCATCGGTTGTTAAGCTTCGGATTTTATGGGTGACGACTTCCCCGTAATTTTCTGTATTTGTGGATTGATAGGCGATAATATCTCCCTGCTGCAAGGTAGCGGGATCGACTTCCTTTGTCAGCACTAGATCACCCGCGTCAAAATCCGTAGCGCTCATAGAGTCCGACAGGACAATGAACGCTTTGTAGCCAAACATGCTGCTGTCGGTACGGTCAAAAGTAGAAACCGATACTATCGTAAAGATCATCATGGACACAGCAAAAATAACAATTAAAACAACCAGAAAGTTTTTGATAATATAGAGTGCTTTCTTCATTTGATTTTCTCCTTTATTCTGTTTTTAACGGAACAGCCTGTTCGGATTATTTTTTGTCTGTACTGCATCGGCGTTCAGCGAAAAGGAAAGATACAAATTCTGGGTGCTGTTACCAGTTCCTTTTGGAAAGTAGAAGGTGATTGTCATCCCACGCTGTTCGTTCAGCCGCAGAATATCATCCGCCGCTTCGACTTTTTCCCTGGTCAGATCAGAGGCCTTGCCGCTGAACAAAACAGCGTCTTTATCCCGGATCGTCACATCCAGCACGTCGGCCAGTCCGCCCTCCACATCGTCGAAATACAGTCTGTAATACACATCCCATGTGCTGTTATTTTCAATAAAAAAGCGTTTTTCCACCTTCATCCCCGGTTCAAACAAAAACTCATTTTCGGTGATGACCGGTTTGCCGTCATTGAGGTTAATTTTTATAGTGCCTGTCTGGAACAGATTGTCGTCCACCGATACGATGGAATAAATCAGGGCAAAAGTGGTGATGCACAGGCTGATCGCCAGCACAATGACAGCCGCAATACTGGCGGTTAGCTTTTTCGCGGTTTTATCAGGCTTGCTCATGCTGCTCGTTCTCCTTTCTGCGCTTAACAGTCAGAAGTAGGATCAGCAGCAACAGTGAAGCAGCCAACACGATCCACAGCAGGACATTCATTCTATCGCCGGTCTTGGGTGGGGTTAATTCGCCTACATCTTCAACGTACCACTCAAAATCCGCCTTTAGAAGAGCCGCCTGATGTTCATTTCCCACTGACGTGTCAAGTGACACGTCTATTTGATAATAACTGACGGTTTCGTTTTCAGCGTTTGCAGAAAGAAGCTGAGAGAACTCCTGTCCGTCAATCTGCGAAAACGGTGCGTCGCACAGTACCTCATTGCTTTCCATTTGAGTGACCTTAATCTGTAAAACGTCGCTTAAATTTTTCGTTTCTTCCGTCACGTCAGCCCGAAAAAACAATGTGATATCCGCATTGTGATAAGTTTTTATACAAAAATATCTGGTTTCCTGATCACCGGGAAACATATTTCGGACGTTAAATTTTTGGTTATCACTTGGTTTGCCCTGATACAGCTCCAGCATCTTCGCCGCTGTACGACCGCTTTCTGTGTTGTCTATACCGACACCGGCGGATTTTGCAGGGGAGGAACTGACGGAAGTATTATTTTTGTTCGCCGGCGCAGATGTTTGCAGACGGCCTTCTTCTGAATCGACAGATTCCTCCAGAAGGGAACTGTTTTCTCCTATTAGGTTATCTGGCAGCACAACGGTTACTTGGACTGGTGTCAAATAAGCCAAATAAGCATACCACGCCGCAAGTCCCCCTATGCTTAACAGCAGCAAGATGGATAAAATAATGATTGCGGTTTTTAATCGTTTTGATTTTCGATTCGCCTGTTCATGATCAATCATAACGCCAATGATCACCATCCTTTACTTCCATCTTTCTCACTGTAAAACGACAACATAATTTTGCTTCTGTTTGTCTCTATACACACAAATGTTGGTATTTGACCAAATTAGAATAGCATACTTTTATTGGAAATTCAATAGTTTTAGGAATATTTGTCTAAGTACATCAAAAAACAACACGCAGAGGTTGACATTGTGATGAGCTTTCAAAGCTCCGGACTTTCGGTGAACAATTTCCTTGCAGAGTTCAACGAACACAGCAAGGAAAAGGATCGTATTTTAGATGGTATTCAGTCAAATTGCATCTTGAAAGATTCAAATTGGCCTGATTCCCAGTTCGCCTATTTACACCCTTTTATTCCAGGAACTTCTGCACTTCTGTGGACGGGGGGAAAGGGATTTAAAATGCAAAAAAGCGGGGCCTCCGGCCTGAAAAATCAGGCGGAAGCCCCGCTGTGACGGATTTTGCTGCGGTTTGCTGTTTGGGCATCCACGGTAAAACCATTTTTCGGATTTTGTTTCAAAAATCCCGCAAACCTGCATGAATACTGAAAAAATGGAGTGACATTTTTTTTGTCACTCCATCAAGAGAAGCGTTGACAAAAAAATACCCGTCTAAACGCGGGTGCAAAACAAAACGCACCCCACATAATGAGGTGCGCGATTTGTCTGCAGAGACTCGCCACTAGGAAGTGTTGATGAAAAAGATACCCGCTATAAACGCGAGTATGAAACCATAATAAAAAGAAAAGCCCCGAACGCGACTTCCCCGTCGAGGCTCTCGACGGGGAAACGTTGACAAATTAGATACCCGGTTTCAGCGCGAGTACTTTACTAAATAAAAGAAAAGAGTCCGAACGCGAATTGCGTCCAGACTCAGTCTGGTGCCGGTGGCCGGACTCGAACCGGCACGGTGTCGCCACCGGTGGATTTTGAGTCCACTACGTCTGCCAATTCCATCACACCGGCATATCTATTGCACTCATTCCGGCTCGTTTCCATTCCCAAAGGTTTAGGAAAAACCGGAGGAGAGAACAAGCAAATATACCAAATCTATTTAGTTATAAAAAGCGGTGCTACCACTGGGCCCGTGCCAATTCTGATACATACACAAAGCAAAATCACGCAGAATGATAAATCTGCCGTGTCTGCCATCCCAACACACCAATATACAAATTGATTTTACTCAAACGAAACATCTTTTGAGCGCATAGGCTGAAATTCATTCGAGCCATACACTGTTTCCACAAAACCAACCGTATCGGAGATTTGCTGATGGGCCGCCAAAACCGCATATTTTATCTTCAATCCACTGCGCCATTACTCTGGCGATTTTATTTTGCTGTCAACCTGGGATTAAAGTAATTACGAGAACTAATTATACACTAAAATAAAAATGCTGTCAAGTAATTACGCATAATATGAGACTTGAGAAAACCCGGTGAACAGATAGAATAAAAGAATTGGGAAATTATCAATCTCATGGTTGTAATCAAACGCTGTCCTGTTGTAGGTATTAAAATTATCCTCAATCAAGCCGTTGAGATTTCGGATTTCCTTGACAGCTGTCTGGTATCCTGTATCGTTTAAAATACTGCTGTCCTCTGGAATAGCAGCAAGCAATGTGTCAAAACTGTTGCCGACCGCTTTGTTGGACTGATAAACGTCATGCGGCGAGCTTTCACTGGGTTTGGATTGATAGTATTCAATAGAAGCCTGCGCGGTCTGGAGTACGGCAATCGAACCGCTATCATTTAGGGGGACCTGCTGTTTTTGCACCAGCTCAGTCAGTGTATTCATCTGGGTATTGCGGTTTGTCAAGGCAATACTCAGGGAATTTTGACAGGAGAGCATTGTATTTTTGAGTTCATTTGCCTTGAGATATTGGTTGGTGGTCATGATACCCAAACCCAAAATCAAAATGAAAACAACAGAGAGAATAATTGTCCTGGCTTTCACAAACACCATCCTTTTAAAAACAAAAATATACTTTTTTATAATACTATATTTACCTCTAAAATTCAATAGATACACATTTACAAATTCATTACAAAAGTAGATTTAGGCGGGATTTGTCTAAAAAAACACTCTATTCATAAATTGCGGCTTGTTAAATACAAAAAATATGATAAAATAAAGTAGATAGAGTATATGGTAAAGGTTGTGCAAAAATGAAGCATTTAATCGATCTAGATGATTTTTCGCTTGAAGAGCTCAACGGAATCATTGAACAGGCGGTTGAAATCGAAAAAGACCCGATGTCCTTTCACGGCAGAATGACAGGCCGAATTTTGGGAACACTTTTCTATGAACCGTCCACCAGAACCCAAATGTCTTTTCAAACAGCGATGCTCCGGCTGGGGGGGCAAATCGTCGGCTTTGACGATCCCCAAACCGCCTCGGTTTCCAAAGGGGAAAATCTCAAGGACACCGTCAAAGTCGTGAGCAACTATGCGGATATTATCGCTATCCGGCATCCGCTCGAGGGCTCTGCCAAAGCCGCCGCACAGTGCGCCGACTGTCCGATCATCAATGCGGGAGACGGCGGGCATCTGCACCCAACCCAGACGCTGACGGACCTTGTGACATTGATGTGTGAAAAAGGACGGCTCGACAATCTCACCATCGGCCTGTGCGGCGATTTAAAGTTTGGCCGCACCGTGCACTCGCTGATTAAAACCATGTTGCGTTATCCAAACAACCGGTTTATACTGATTTCCACCCCAGAGCTGACGATCCCGGACTATTTGAAAAAAGCAATTGAACAGGCAAACGGCAGCTATACGGAAATCAGCAGCCTGGAGGAGGCGCTTCCACTTCTTGATGTGCTGTATATGACTCGGATCCAGCGGGAGAGGTTTGAATCTTTGCAGGAATACCGCAGACAAAAGGATGTCTATAAACTTGACTGCAACAAACTCACCCACGCGCGGGAGGATTAGAAGATCCTGCATCCCATCCCCCGTGTGGACGAACTCGACACCGATGTGGACGACGATCCACGCGCGCTTTATTTTGTACAGGCCAATCATGGGGTGTTCGCCCGGATGTCCCTCATCCTGCACATGCTCGGGACGGACGATTCCTCCCCAGTGATGGCTGGACAGATCCTTGACCGGGACTGTGCCAATTCCCGCTGTATCACCCAGCAGGAGCGGTATTTAAAACACTATTATCTCAACACGCCAAGTGGTCCGGCCTGTGAGTACTGTGACAGCCATGAATAAGCCGGAAAACATCCTCATCCTGTTTGGGTCACCAAACAAACGGGGCTACACCGCCAAACTCACCGACCTGTTTGTGGAACAGTATGTTTCTAGCCTGCACAACGCCTATACCTTGCAAACGCTCTACGCCTATGACCACCACTATCTCCCCTGCCGCGGCTGCGGACAGTGCGATAGCAGCGGCGTGTGCGTCTTCAACGAAAAAGATGGGTTTGGGCAACTGTTTGACCAACTGCGCGCGGCGGACACGCTGATTGTGGCATCGCCGGTCTACTTTCTCAGCTTTCCCGCTCCGCTCAAGACGATCATCGACCGGACACAGCAGCTGTTCGGGGTGAAATTTGGCAAAGATGGGGGACGGAACAAAAAGCTGCACCGGGGTTGCCTGGTGTCCACCTGCGGGTCGGATGACCCGAGCTCGTTTCACTGTTTGGAACGGGCGACAAGAATGTTTTTTGATTGTCTGGATATCGGTTTTGTGGACCGACTGTACGCCCGCAACACCGACCATCCGGAGAATATGAAGATAACTGATCAATAAAGAAAGTGAGAGATGAATTATGAGCGCTTTACACATTACTGCTGACAAATTCGACGAGGTTGTTTTGAATTCGGACAAACCGGTTCTGGTGGACTTCTGGGCGACATGGTGCTCTCCCTGCCGCATGATGGGTCCGGTTGTCGACGAACTCGCCGATGATCTCGACGGGAAGGCTCTCGTCGTCAAAATGGACATCGATGAAACCGATGCGAATAAAAATCTTGCAATCGAAAATGGCGTGCAGACAATCCCCTGTCTGGTCTGCTTTAAAAACGGCCATGAGGTCAGCCGCCTCATCGGCGTTCAGAGCAAACAAAATCTGCTCAAAATGATGGACATCGGCTAAAAATTCAAAAAAACCGCCGGCTTTGTCGGCGGTTTTTTTATTGTGATGGAAACCACCGGCTCTGCTCAGAAAGGTCCCCTGTCGCCCCATGCATTGGAGATAGGATCACAAAAAACTGTATCGCTGCGATTGATACATACAATGCGCTTGACAGATTGTTGCGTGTCTCAACCGGTTCGGGCTGGTGTATGCCACCTGTTCAACTGTGAATTTGATTGTCCGGTATTCTCTCAGCAGAAACGGCAACTCCTATGAGAAGAAAACAAGTCAATCAACCATTCTCTTCACCTACAAAACCCAACAGAAATTACGGCTGTGACCCAACCCCTATGTGAATTGCTCTCCTTCATTTGCTCCACTCCAAAACCTTTCCAGATCTGCGGCTCACTTCCCCGTTCAAGAATTGTGCACCCGCTGTTGCGCAACCGAACAGCGCGCTAATTCAAACAATCTGTATTTGTCTGCGCTGTGCCTCCTTCTTCCCTGTTTGACCCTTCAACTCTCTCCATCAATTCATTTAGAAAAGAATTCCATCGTGATTTTTTTTTCTCTTTTCGTCAATACTCAATTCAGAGTAAGGATGAAGGGGGAAATTACGTGTACCTAAACAAAGTAGAAATCTGCGGCATCAACACAGCCACACTCAAAGTCCTCAAAGAAAAAGAAAAAATCGAGCTTTTGACCCGAATCAAAAACAACGACCGCCCCGAGCAGGCACGGGAAAAGTTGATCAGCGGAAACCTCAAACTGGTGCTCAGCGTGATCCAGCGCTTCACCAACCGAGGGGAAAACCTCGACGATCTGTTCCAGGTCGGCTGCATCGGACTGATTAAGGCGATCGACAATTTTGATATTTCACAAAACGTGCGGTTTTCTACCTACGCAGTGCCGATGATCATCGGAGAAATCCGGCGCTATCTGCGGGACAACAACAGCGTTCGAGTCAGCCGTTCGCTCAAGGACACCGCATACAAAGCGATGCAGGCAAAAGAGAAACTCACGACCGCCCATCTCAAGGAACCCACCATTGATGAGATTTCACAGGAAATGGGGGTGCGTAGGGAGGACGTGGTGCTCGCCCTCGAATCGATCGTCGACCCCGTCTCGCTTTACGAACCCGTTTATTCGGACGGCGGGGACACGATCTATGTCATGGATCAAATTGGTGATAAGTCGGATGATAAAAACTGGTTGGATGAAATCGCCATCAAAGAAGCCATCAAAAATCTCAACGAGCGGGAGAAAAAAATACTTTCCCTCCGCTTTTTTAATGGCAAGACCCAGGTCGAGGTCGCTGAGGACATCGGGATTTCCCAAGCGCAGGTTTCCCGGCTCGAAAAGGGCGCGCTTGACCGGATTAAAAAGTCTATCTAGAGTAATTGTCCATTCCCCAACCTAAATTTTACCAGATATTTGCATTCCCTTAGCGCTGACAAAACGGACAGATGATATGATAGGGCTATGGGAAGCGGCTGCACGTCAGCCTCTGCACCTGAAATCTGTGTAAAACGAATGGGAGGACTCTAAATGAAGAAAATTATTGCATCGGTTGTGGCACTCGCTCTGTGTGCGGCGACATTTACCTCAGTGAGCGCAGCGGAGCTCAATCAAAACAGCACCGAAGAAGGCGCCACCAATTTTAGTTTTGAGCTCAAGGCAGATCCAACCTACACTGTGACAATCCCTGAAACTGTTTCAATGGAAAAAGAGGGCTCGCAGGTGGATCTTTCGGTGAAGGACGCAGCCAACCTCGACGGCAAAAAGATTTCAGTCACAGTTGCGGGCACAAATTATTTCCGCGACCAGATGGTACTCGAAAACTTGGAGGCTTCTGGCCCCCGCGATTCGATGCGCTATCAGATCATCACTGAAAACGGCGCTGTGATTGAAACCAATGCCGGCGCTGGAATTACCGCGGTCGGAAAAGAGATTGCCTCATTTACAGAAGACGGCACAAAATCTTACACAGTAAAGCCGGTGGTCCAGTCAAACAACCGTCCTGGCGTATTCACCGGTTCCATCACCTACGGCATCAGTCTAGTTGATTAAAAGGAACGGCTCGCTCACTTCCCCCATCTCATTACAAGGCCAGCGGCCTCGAACAGGAGTCACTTCCATTCGAAGCCGCTGGCCTTGTCTTTCTTTCACTGCCGCTCCTTTCGGATACCGGAATAAACGCGTCCAGCACAAAAGCTGTGCCCTGCATCCAAACTGAAGACAATGCTGTACAGATGCTCCGTTCTGAACGCTTCTGTAAAAGTCTATTAGGCCGCTGTCAGGGAAAACCGACTTTGTTTTCCCACGGCGAATGAGCCAATGTCTTGCACTCCCTTTCCACAAAAAAGCCCACAGAAACAACCGACTTCTGGCGGGAGTTCTGTGGGCTGCACCCTGCTATTTTACAAATTCCAGTTTGTTGACCTCTTTCGCAACGAGATCGAGAAAGTGAAGGTAAAGCGCTTCACCAAGTTCGGAATAGATTTTGTCCCCATTGTGCCCAGAGAGTTGCGCAAAGGTCTCTCCAATGCATTCTTCCGGTTCTCTGCTGTCGCGAATGCAGAGAGTATAGTAGGAAAACGCTCCATTTGCCTGGATATCTGCATAAATATGGGGGGAGTTTTTGTGTATGATATCAAAAAACTGGTTGTTCGCCGTTTTGGTTACAATCATATTGGGACAGAAAAGCTCAAATCCCCGCTTTACAGTAAAAGCGAGCAACATCCGCCGCTGAAGGATCACCTGGTCGTTTTCGTCAGCGTCGTAACCAAAACAGAACTCACCGTCATCAGCATCCACCTGCTCGGCCATCTTGCGGCCAAGCGACCGGGCGCGGTCGATGTTCCCGTTCTGTTTTTGGTTGTACAACATCGCAACAATTGACTCGGTTTCCACCAGTTCCTGACGGTATTTCTCCTCGGGGGAGCTGTCCTTTTTTATCTTGACGTCGTCGCACATCGCTCGTCACCCCTTTTGTCTCTCTGGCTCAAAGCGAGCTTCAATGCAGCTGCAAACTGGTCGGGGCAGGAGGTCGCTTTTGGCCCACAGGTAATCCCCTTTAGCTTCTCAATTACATTGTATACGTTTTGGCCGGTTGCCAGAGAACAGATTCCTTTGAGGTTGCCGTCACAGCCCCCAAAAAATTTCACATAGGTAATGGTATCCCCATCCAGATCAAATTCAATTCTTTGCGAACAAACGCCGCTGGGCTGGTATGCAAACATTTCCGTTCCTCCTATTATTGGATTTCCTTTTGCAGTTCAAACAGACGGTCCAGGTACTTTTGGGGGGTGTAATACTCCCCAATGTGGACGGGAACCGAATTGTACATTCCGTGAAAGTCAGTGCCTCCCGTGGGGATGAGATCGTGTCTGAGGGCAGTTTTTAACAGCCGCTCTGAATCGCCCTCCCGATTTTTCGGGTGCCACACCTCAATTCCGTCGAGCAGCTTCTGCTCAATGAGTTCATCCAGCAGCGCAAAGCTGTCATAGAGCGGCGGATGCGCCATAACCGCGACTCCGCCGGCGGAGTGAACCGTTGCAAGCACCTCGTATACATCCGGGTATTCCATCGTCACGTTGCAGCTCTCTTCCCCGCGGAACAGCTTGTTGTATAGCTCCCCGTAAATCGAGGTGGTATAGCCCGCATCCATCAGAGCATGCATGATGTGCTGACGGTAGATACAGCTGCTGGAAGAATACTTTGTGATGCGCTCAGGGGCGATGGGAAATTTATGCAGCACCCTTTTTGCCATCTCCGCGCCCGCCCGTTTGCGGTTTTCAGTATTGCGGGTACAAATCCCGAGCAGCCGGTCCGGCTTTAGGGGGCGGTAGCAGAGAATGTGCACCCTCCGGCCCCGCTTTTGGTCAAAGGCCGACAGTTCCACCCCTTCGATGATGTGCACACCGTAGCGTTCCCCGATCACCCGCGCCCGGTTAAAGGAGCTTGTGGAATCGTGGTCTGTGATTGCGAGAAAGTCAACACCCACGAGTTTTGCGTTGGCGATCACTTCGCCAATCCCGGCCGAACCATCGGAAAGTGTCGTGTGGCAGTGCAGGTCTCCGCGCATGAGTATCCCCCCAGTGTAAATGATTCTTACCTTTATTATGACCCAAAATTTCAAAGATGTCAATTAAGAATCTGTAAAACGAAAATCATTGGACAAAGAATCCGGCGAAAAGGAAGGTACAAACGCTGTCTACAAGGGCGGAGACGGCGATCAGGCCTGCGAGCACGCCAAATTTTGTTAAATAAAGCTTGAGCAGATGGGGGGCCTGAGACTGCTCGAGCTTTTTAGGAAAGAGCAGGGACAAAAACAGGTTGGAAAACCGCACGCTCTCCCGCGTGGCGAGAATGAGCGACAAGGTGGAAAAAAACGCCTGTGGAATGATCAGCAGCAAGCAGAATACCACCCCTTTGAGCCCGTCGTTCTGGTAGAGGTATCCCATTGACAACCCAAGGCCCAGCCCGCGAAAAAACGGGATGAACAGTGAGACAGGATGCCCGATTGCGCAGAACCCGAGCACAAAGAGCGCGGCGAGCAGAATTCCAGACGAGTAGAGAGAATTAAAAAAAGTCAGGAAAATCGACTGCTGGGCGCGCTTGTCAATGAACTGCCCAGTGATAAAAGACATCTTGTCGAGCGATTCCTGCGAGCTGACGCTCACCATCACCGCACCGTAAATCATCCCGAGTAAAAACAAGATAAAGATTGCTTTGAGGAATTTGTTCCGTCCAAGGGTCTGGGCGGACTCCTCCTCCTGACGGTGTCTGAAACGGCCTGTCCGAAGTATCATGATTCCCACATCCTTTTGCATTGATCTTACTTCATCATATGCAGTGGGTGGGAGGGGTATGCCTATTTTGAGAGCTCATAGGCGCGCTTGGTACACGCCTCGCAGGAGCGGTGAATGGTGCCGAGCAGGTCGTTTTGGTCGAACACTTCAAGCCCGGCAAGGGTGGTGCCGCCGGGCGAGCTCACCATTTTGATCAGCTCGTCAATCGAGCGACCCGAATGGAGCATCATCTCAGCAGAGCCTTTGAGGGTTGCGCAGAACAGCCGCAGCGCCGTCTGTTCGTCGATGCCGGTTTGCTTTGCGTAGTCGACAAACCCTTTTGCAAACAGGTAAATATAGGCGGGAGTACTGCCGTTGACCGAGATGATTTCCTTCATCTTGTCCTTGGTTATCACAGCCGTCTCCCCGCTCAAATCAAACAGCGAGCGGACAAACGCAAACTCCTCCTCCGAAACGCGTTCCCCCTTGGCGAGCGCCGTTGCGCCCGCGCCGAGCAGCAGCGGGGTATTGGGCATGACGAGCACCACCTTGGCGTCATAACCGAGCTCTGAGGCGATGTAGGTGTCGGAGATGCCGGCGGCGATCGAAACGATCACTGCGTCTTTGTTGATGTGTGGCTTAATTTCAGGGAGGACGTCCCCAAAATTCTGCGGCTTAATCGATAAAAAGATGGTATCGCAGGCGCACACCAGCTCGGAGGAGTCCGCGCAGGTTTGTACCCCCTGCTTCGCAAGGGTTTCATAATTGGCCTGGTGCAGGTCGTACACCATGAGGGAAAGCTTTGTGCTGCTTCTGAGAATGCCCGAGATGATGGCAGACGCCATATTGCCCGAGCCGATAAATCCTACCGTCTTAGTCATTCTGATCCTCCTGCTCCGCAAGAGCTGCCTTGATCATAATCGCGCACTCCACCCGTTTCTTCTCGAGTTCGCAGGAAAGCTTGTGGGGCTCGAACACGCTTCCAGAGTATTGCAGGTTGTTCGCGTTGCAGCCGCCCGAACAGTAGAATTTTGCCCAGCAGTTTTTGCACTCGGGTTTGTCATAGATCGTGGTTTTGGAAAAATAGTCTTTTTTCTCGAGATCAAGAGTTCCTTCGTCGATGTTGCCCATCTTCCACTCTTCCATGCCGACAAATTGATGGCAGGGATAGATGTCCCCCTCAGGTGTCACCGCGACGTATTCGTTGCCGCAGCCACAGCCGCGCAGCCGTTTGATCGCGCAGGGTCCCTGGTTGAGGTCGATCATAAAGTGGAAGAAATTGATGCCGCTCCCCTTCTTTTTGCGGTTGATGATCTCCTTGGCAAGGCGCTCGTATTCGTTGAAAATGGCGGGGAGGTCCTGCTCGGTGAGCGCATATTCCTCCTCCGGCTTTGCGACGACCGGCTCAACCGAAAGCTGGTCAAAACCGAGGTCGTTGATGTGCAGCACATCCTTGGAAAAATCGAGGTTGTGCTTGGTAAAGGTGCCGCGGACATAATAATCCTTGTCCCCCCTCGAACCGACGAGCTGGCGGTAGCGGTTGACAATTTTATCATACGAACCGGAGCCGTCCACTCTGGGGCGCATCCGGTCGTTGACCTCCTTGCGGCCGTCGAGCGAGAGAACGACGTTGGACATCTCTTTGTTGATGTAGTCGATCTTTGCATCGTCGAGCAGCATACCGTTGGTGGTGATGGTGAAGCGGAAGTTTTTGTTGTATTCCTTC
>CBCSOX010000042.1:0-16730 GCA_965141735.1 uncultured Oscillospiraceae bacterium
GTGACGTCATAGGTCGAATAGGGCATCGAATCCTGGAACTGATTGTTGCCGGGGTTGAACCAGTCGTCGCTCATCCGCTCGCCGTTGATGTACATTTCATACACGCCGCGCGCGGTGACGTAGAGGCGGGCGTCTTCAATTTCCTTGTCCGCCTGGAGCTCGGTACGCAGCATCGGCATCGAGCCGTAGCTCGGGTCGGAATAGCTGCGGATGCCGCTCACGCCGCCGTTGACGTAGATGGTGCCGTCAGCCACCGAAAGCCCCCGCTGCCCTTGGAAAATCGAGTAGGTGGCGCCGGTGTTTTCCCCGAACAGAACTCCGTTGGGGGTGCGGTAGTTACTCACCGAAAGGTTGGTGACCATGGCGACCTGTCCCGCCTCTGCCTCAAAGCCGATGTCGCCGAGCAGCGGATAGGTCGGGACGTCAACTGTCTTGTTGAGCGGGTTGAGGGTCACTGCCTTGCCGATTGCCGTCCCGTCAAGGGTGAGGGCGACCGCGTTGCCTGAGTTGACCAGGTGGAACGCATGGGGCGCGTACAGGTTGTCCTGGTTGATCACTGTCTCAGGCACCTCGAGGGTGCTGACAAGGGTCCGGCCCGCTTCGACGTCCTCCGGGCAGTAGCCGGCACGCCAGATGTTGATTTTCGCGGGAAAGGAGGATGCGTCGAGTTCGTAGGCGATGTAGTTCTCCCCTTCAATCAGATAGTTGTTTTTGGTGGCGTCGAGCAGCCGCTGGTCATCTGCGCCGAAGAGGAAGGAGACCTTGGTGCTCTCCGGCACCAGCTTGAGGGTGTAGTCAATGTTGTAAACCGGGAGCTCCTGCGCGTTGACATAGTAGTCGTTCGCGCCGATCCACTGCGCGCCGTCCCAGGCGGACAGGGTGGAATCCATGAGGCCGGTCTCAAAATAGGAAGCATCCTGGTAGGTGAGGCTTTCGCCCGTCGCATCGGTGACGTCGATGGTCCAGTAGTAGCGGGTACAGGCTTCAAGGGGCTGCGCCTCCCCGGTGGAGCCGTATTCAATCTGGGTGGACGCGGTTGAGGTCTGCACCCCGCTGTCCCACACAAGTTCCCCATCCGGCGCTTCCTTGTAGACCTTGATTTGATAGGACGCCTGAGACTGTCCAATGATGTTGGAATCAAGCTGCCAGCTGAACACCGGGTCGGTGTCGTCAATGCCGAGCGGATTGATCCGGCTGTTGACCTTTGGGTTTACCAGCGCGGTCGAACCCTGTGGCGCGCCGTTTGCCCCCAGCGCCGTAATGCTGCCGGCTGATGCGGAAACAGCCAGGCTCATGGCCAGCAGGGCGGCGATCCATCTGTTTCGTTTCATTTCTTTTCCTCCCTTAAATAAAACTGCGGTCCAGGCTGCTCCGGAACAGCCGAACCTATTGTTGATACCGCACAAAATATATCTTATGCCGATATATTTATTATACCGTCCGCCCAGTGAGGATTCAATTGTAGTGTCGTGCCCTATTTGTGGTAGTTTGTTGCACATCCTGGAAATTTCTTTCCCAACCCTCTGATTTTGTGTTATAATGGCGGTAAAGGAGGGAAAAAGGAATTGAAAACAATACAAGAGTGCACACAGGAGCTGTATGCGAAGCGAAGCGCGCGCAGGGCGGATACACGGTTTGAACAGATGCGGGAAAACCTGCGCCAAGAAGTGAAGGAAAACGGATTTTATAACATCAGTTTCAGTCGTTTGAAAGAAAATATTGCCGTGACCATGCACGGCCCGCCCGACCCGTTTGACGAAGAAGGGCTGATGCACAACCACAGCTATTTTGAACTGGTCTACGTCTATCACGGGAGCTGCATCAACCTCTTTCCCGGCCAAGAGCGGGTGGTGCTCAACCAGGGGGACATTCTGCTGCTCAACCCGAATGCGCTGCACTGCCCCTATACCACACAGGAGGACGATTACATTTTCAATATCGTGCTCAGGCCCAAGCTATTTGAAAAATCAATGCTCTCTCTGCTGTCGGACAATCCGCTTTTTTCGAACTTTTTTGTCGATTACATGTACCGGGTCAACAAAGCGCGGGACTACATGCTGTTCCGCACCAACGGGGAACAGCGGATCGCCCAGACGATGGAAAACATTATCATCGAGCTTTGCAGCAAAGAGATGTGCTACCGGCGGGCAGCGGAGGCGGAGCTTATCGTGCTGTTCACCTATCTCGCGCGGATCTACAAAAACCAGCTCGGGCTGGAGGGGTTCGACGAGGTGAAAAACAAGCAGGTGACCGACATCATCACCTATATGGATGAGAATTTCGCCCAGGCAACCCTCCAGTCGGTGGCCGACCACTTCGGCTACTCCACCCATTACCTGTCGAGGATGATCAAAAAACACACCAACAAAAACTTTTCTGAGATCATCCACAATTTTAAGCTGGAAAACGCCTGTACCTATCTGGAGACCACCGATATCCCAATGCGGGAAATCGCTGAGCTCGTCGGATTTAACGACGCGAGCTATTTTCACAAAGTCTTCAAACAAAAATACGGACAGTCTCCCACCGAATACCGCAAACAGACCGACGCGTTGTAGCAACGACAGGAGGACTGGATGATGTGTCAGCCAGTCCTCTATTCGCAAAAAGCTCCTTACGCATTGTGCGGACAATCGAAATACTTTTTCTCAGCCGGTCAAACCACGCCGTTGTATCCTGCCCATGCGCAGCCCGCCAGCATCCTTTTCTCGAGTCAAGGCCCGCTTTGCAGAGCTGCAGCCGCCTGCTCACATGTGGTTCAGCAAAATCCTTGGGCCGTGTGCACCCGCCCAGCAGGCTCCGCTGCCGGCATGCCGGCTCTGTTTTTCCAGCGCATGTGCTGCTGGCAGTTACTGTTTTGACCGCACTCCCGCACCGCACTCTTCCGCGCATCACTGCGCCTGCTGCGAGCCGTCATTCCCTCCGGCTCTTTTCCTTTCGGCCCCGCACCGCTTCCCTCATCAAAATCAATCGCAGCGCTTCTGATCAAGTTGCGTGAAAAAGCCCGCAGTCCGAATGGACTGCGGGCTTTTCTTGTAGCTTAAGCAAAATTATAACCACCAGTAAATCGATAATATTAATCCGAGTGCCATCTCTGCACATTCCATGCCAGCACGCTGCTGTACTACAGCCGTCCTAGGCTGGTTTGCACCTAAGAGGCTTGCTCCGGCAGGATGGATTGGGAGACTGCAACCTCATAATCCTGAACGAATCAGGGCAGCTGGGTGATCGAAAGTTCTCCCTGGGTGCTGACCCAGTCCGCGTGAAAATTATCCACCGCCTTGCCAATGGCCGCCATTCCGAACGCCTCGTGCAACAGGGCGGGCTGGACGGTTGCGGTGTGCGCCCCGGCCAGCAGCGCCGAGGTGACCTGAGCGATGTTTTTAAAGCTCGCCGCCAGGATTTTGGTGTCCGCCCCCGTCTCGTCGATCATTTGGCGGAACGCCGCGATGCTGCCGCACGAATCGATGTCGAGGTTTTCCATCCGGTTGTAGTAGGGGGCGATGAAATCCGCGCCCGCCGCGATTGCCATCATCCCCTGTATTTTGCTGTAAATCGCGGTTGCTGTCACAT
The DNA here is from genome assembly GCA_965141735.1 of uncultured Oscillospiraceae bacterium. Classification (GTDB taxonomy): domain Bacteria; phylum Bacillota; class Clostridia; order Oscillospirales; family Ruminococcaceae; genus Massilioclostridium. The sequence goes on from CBCSOX010000042.1 coordinate 3,574, forward strand.
GGACTCCCTCCTTCTTGAGTGCGCGCATCGCGCGCAGCCCCTCCTCAGTGGTGGGCACCTTGATGTACACCTCACTGTCCACCCGACTGAGAATGGCGCGTGCCTCGTCCAAAATTCCCTGGCACTGCTCCGCGATGACCTGAATGTGGAGTGTCCGTTCCATACCGATGAGGGAGCGGACTTTTTTCATGTGTTCAAAAAAGTCAATTCTCCCCTCCGCCTTCAGGATGCTCGGATTGCTCGTCACACCGGTGATCGGAAAGCACTGGCTGTACCGCTCAATGTCAGCGAGGTTTGCGCTGTCAAACAAAAATTCCATAGGGTTTTCCTCCTCAACAAAATAAAATGGTTCCCTAGATCAGCTCCAGCTGATAACTGTCAAGCTTTTCTGCGATTTCTTTGGTGGGCGCGCCTTCGGTGACAATTCCCTGAAAGTCGTCGAGCGTCGCATACTGAAAGTTTCCGTCTGCGCGAAATTTGCTGTTTTCCGAGAGCAGATAGCAGCGTCTGCTCAGGCCGACCACTGTCTTTTTGGTAAAGCCGTCCTCCGGCATGTAGGTAAAAACGGCGTTTTCATAGACGTCCACCCCAACGGTGCCGAGAAACGCCGCGTCATAGCGCATGTGGGAAAGGATGTTGATGGACATGCTGCCGACAAACCCGTTGTTCTTGCGGTTGAGCACCCCGCCGATAAAGGTCAGGTCCACCGCGCAGGGCGCGGTGAGCACCTGCATGACCTGCACCATGTTGGTGATCACTGAAACCTTGCGGTTATCCCGCACCAGGAGCTTGGCGAGCTCCACGTTGGAGGTGGAAATATCGAGAAAAATCACCTCGCCGTCCCGAATGAGCCGGAGAGCCTTCTCGGCGATCCGCTGCTTGGCGGCGACGCCGATCTCACTGCGCTGTGCGACAAAGCCCTGGTGGGTGTTGACCCGGCTAACTACCGCACCTCCGTACGCCCGCTTGAGCAGCCCCCTCTTTTCGAGCGAGGCGAGGTCTTTACGGATACAGTCCTCAGTGACCTGAAACTGTTCGCTCAGCTCTTTGACAAGAACTTTTCCGTTTTGTGCGAGCAGCGCGAGTATCGCCTCCTGTCGTTCCTGTACAAACATCTGCATCCCTCCTAATTCTGTGATCTGACAGCTCTATCCTAGCAGATATTCGGATGAATGTCAATACAAAACAATAACAAAAAATACTCACTAAAAATTATTTGTAATTATTGTTTATTATTTCAGTTGACTTTGTCTCCTTCCCTTGGTATGATAAAAACAAATTTACCAACGGGAGGAACGCATTATGGCAGGCTATCTCATCGCGCACGATTTGGGGACGACCGGAAACAAGGCAACCCTCTTCACGACCGACGGGGCGCTGGTGGACAGCATCACCTATCCCTATCAAACACATTTTTTTAACGACATCTGCGCGGAACAAAACCCACTCGACTGGTGGAAGGCGGTCTGTGAATCGACTGCCCGCCTGCTCCAGGGCCGGGACAACCGGCTTGTGCGGGGCATGGCGTTCAGCGGGCAGATGATGGGCTGCGTCTGCGTGGACAAACAGGGCCAGCTCGTGCGGGATGCGCTCATCTGGGCGGACCAGCGCAGCACCAAAGAGGTGGAGCAGATACGGGAGAAAATTGACGACAAAGAGTTTTACCGCATCACCGGTCACCGCCTCAGCCCCTCCTATACGCTGGAAAAACTGATGTGGATTCGCAACAACCAGCCGGAGGTGTTTGCGCAGATCCACCGCTGCCTTCAGCCTAAGGACTACATCATCTACCGGTTGACAGGAAATTTTGTCACCGATTACACCGATGCATCGGGGACCAACGCTTTTGACCTGGAGCACCTCTGCTGGTCGGACCGCATCTTTGAGGCGGCGCAGCTCTCCCCCTCCATCATGCCGCCGGCCTTCCCCTCCACCCACATTGCGGGGGAAGTGCTCCCCGCTGCGGCGCGGGAGTGCGGTCTCGCGCCGGGGACACCGGTTGTCATCGGCGGCGGGGACGGTTGCTGCGCCTCGGTGGGCGCGGCCTCGGTCGAGGAAGGGGTCGCCTACAGTTACCTGGGCTCCTCCGCCTGGGTTTCCCTCACCACAAAAAAACCAATTTTTGACGAGGAAATGCGCACCTTCAACTGGGCGCACATCGTCCCTGGGCTGTACGCCCCGATGGGCACCATGCAGGCGGCAGGCAATTCGTTTAACTTTGTGCGCAAAACAATGTGCGGAAATCTCGAACAGCAGGCCGAACAACACAATCAATCGATCTATGATTTCATCAACCGCTTGATCTCCTCCTCCCCTGTTGGGGCCAACAAGCTGCTGTTTCTCCCCTATCTGCTCGGGGAACGCAGCCCGCGCTGGAACCCCGACGCAAAAGGCGCGTTCATCGGGCTCAAGATGGAGCACACCCAGGCGGATCTGCTGCGCGCCACCATGGAAGGAATCCTCTTGAACCTCAAGCTGATCCTCAATGTCTTCCAGAAGCATCTGCCTGTGCAGGAGCTCAATTTGATCGGCGGCCTGGCACAGGGGGAAATCCAGCGCAGGATGATGGCGGACATCTTTGGAATCGACATCTGCAAACAAAATCATTTGGAACAGGCTACGTCGATGGGCGCGGCGGTCACTGCAGGCGTTGGGGTCGGCGCCCTCAAGGATTTTTCAGCCATTCACCAGTTCATCCGGACTGAGGAAGTGATCCGTCCCGACGCCGCGCAGCACCGGGCGTATCAGAGATTTGAACTGCTATTTGACACAGCTTACCGCCAACTCGAATCTGTTTTCTCTGAGCTCGCTGCATTTTAATTGCTGCCGCATTTAGATTGCGCTGTTCCGGTGAATATCCCTGACGTTTGATATGGCGCCGGGGAAATCACAAAATATGAGCAGCTGTGTATGTCCGCAGCCTGCTCCGGATTAGAACGAGAGAAGTATCCCCCAAATGCCCAGCATCGGGGAAGCTAAATCAAACCGCTTCCCAGCCTCCCCTTCTCACCCAGGGCTCTGTTTCACATAGATTCCCCGAGTCCCGCCAATTCCTCTTTCAGGAACTTCGGGACGTCCCGGGATGATACGATAGAATCATCCAAAAGACGAAAGGGGAAAACCGATGTACCAGCTATCCAAAGATCGGCAGCAGATCTGCCTTGGGATTCTCAGAGGGCACGAACGGCGTTTGCACGAATACAAAAATGCGCGGCAGAAGCTTTTGCGCGAAGACCTTTGTAACAAAGAGATCCCAGTAGGCATGCAACTGGATTGTCCTGTGGAAAAAGAGGATCCACTTCTCTCCTTGGATGCCCAACCCGAGGCACGGAGGATCCGGGCAGTTGAACTGGCCTGCCGGACCATCGGAGAGGATATACCCGACGAGGAGGTGCGCCGGCGGCTCTGCGAAAGCATTCTGCTCAATTGTAAAAATGGGAGAGTTTACCCGTTTGAACTGCTCAACCTCACCGAATTCAGCCGGATGGATTTTTATAGGAGGAAACACCGTTTTCTCTATCAGCTCGCACTCAACTTGGAGCTGTAACTGAGGCCGAAAAAGCGGCAGCAGCCACACTGAGGGACAGATGCGGACACTGTCAAGGGACATTGTTGGGGAAAAGATAATTTTTCTCTAGCTGTCCTGCTGACTGAGCCAGGCCTGGGCAGTACTCGAGCTTGACTGGCAGATAAAAACATATCATCTCTTGGAATACCCACTCGGCCTACCGGACGAATGGCGGCTTACTAGGTCATTGTTGCAATCCAGAGCAAACCCGGCGGGTGGTTCCACCGAACTCATCACAACAAATCCCCCAATTGTAGTGCTTCACTCCTACAATTGGGGGATTTGTTGTCCAGTGCCTGTTTCCACTGGCTGACGTGAAAGGAAGGCTGTTCAGCTCACAATCAGCTTGGTTTCGACGTTTGCCCCATTCATCGGAGCCTGACTGTCGAGTGCGTTGGTGGTGATCCGAATCGTTGCGGAATACTCTCCGGCAGGCAGGCCTCGGCTCAGTGTAAGCTCTCGGATCGCTTGGCCGGGGGGCACGGCCTGAGAGGTGTACAGACTCTCCCCGGTTTCCTCCAAGACCAATTCAAAGGTAAAATAGCAGGGATTCCCCTCGGGATTTAGCAGCGAAATCTGCACCTCCCTGGTGTTGGCGGGAAGTGAAAGAGAAGGATATCCCGGTACGGCAATCCCCTTATCTGTTCCTCCCCTGTTGGAAAGGCTTGACTCGGTCCAGTCGCTGGCGCCCGGGTCGATTTCCAGCCCATTGGTCGGCGCAGTTCCCTGCCCGCCGTTCCAGCTGACTGCGGCAAGCACTGATACAGAAACCACCGCGAGTACTGCCAGCACGAGCAGCAATCGGATGGCAGCAACATTTTTGACCACCCCGAGGAACCGGTCTCCCTCTGCTGCAACATACCCCCGCACGCTGTGGGTCCATGGATTGTGGCTTCCGACAGCATAGACCGGAAGCTTGCCTCGCGATGTTTCCGCAGTCCCAACTGGGGCTTTTCCCGCAAACCCCACTTCTCCCGATACCGCATAGCCCCCCTTGGGATACAGCGCGCGCATCTGCCGCTTGGTATAGTATCCAAACGGGATGGAACTGCACCGGCCCGCATAATTTTCCCTCTGCTCGAGTGTAAACTCCATTCAACCGCTCCCTCTGTTTTTCCTCTATCATACCGCACAGATCTGAAAAAACCGTCGTCCCTCTGTTAAATGTAGGAAAAATTTTCGTTGACTCGAGGAGAAATCCCTCCGGCAAACCGCCCCTGACCGGAAGTTTTATTTGAAAAAAGAGGGATTCTATGATATGATGGTTCTAAACAAAATGATTCTATTGGAGGCGCATCATTTTATGAATTATAAAACTTACTTAAAACAGTATCCGGACGAAAACGGCCGGTTTGGACCCTATGGCGGAGCTTATCTCACCGAGGAGCTCAAACCCGCCTTTGAAGAGATTTCCAACGCATACCAAACCATCTGCCACTCGTCCCAGTTTATCAGTGAGCTGCGCAGAATCCGCAAAGAATTTCAAGGCCGTCCGACCCCGGTGTACCACTGTGAACGCCTGTCCAACAAGATCGGCAACTGCCAGATCTATCTCAAACGGGAAGACCTCAACCACACCGGCGCGCACAAGCTCAACCACTGCATGGGGGAGGGGCTGCTCGCAAAGTTTATGGGCAAAAAACGCCTGATTGCAGAGACTGGCGCCGGCCAGCACGGGGTTGCGCTCGCAACGGCCGCCGCATTTTTCGGTCTGGAGTGTGAGATTCACATGGGTGAGGTCGACATCGCCAAGCAGGCCCCCAACGTCACCCGGATGAAGATCCTCGGCGCAAAGGTCGTCCCGGTTTCCAGAGGGCTCAAGACGCTGAAAGAGGCGGTTGACTCTGCGTTTGAATCTTACGCAAAGAATTACAAGGATTCGATCTACTGCATCGGTTCAGCGCTTGGCCCACATCCGTTCCCCCTGATGGTGCGGGATTTTCAGTCGGTCGTCGGCTACGAGGCGCGCGAGCAGTTCTCAGAGATGACCGGGATGCTGCCCGATGTGGTGTGCGCCTGCGTCGGCGGGGGCAGCAATGCGGCGGGGATGTTTATCCCCTTCCTCGATGACCCAGTGGAAATCGTCGGCGTTGAGCCGCTCGGCCGCGGGGAAAAAATCGGCGACCACGCAGCCTCAATGACCTTTGGCGAGGAGGGGGTCATGCACGGCTTTGACAGCATTATGCTCAAGGACGACAAGGGGGAACCCGCTCCCGTTTACTCGATCGCAAGCGGCCTTGACTATCCTTCAGTCGGCCCGGAACACGCATTTCTGCGCGACCTCGGGCGGGTTCAATACGACGTCTGCACCGATGAAGAGGCGATTGACGCGTTCTTCAAGCTCTCCCGTTATGAGGGGATCATCCCGGCGGTGGAAAGCTCTCATGCCGTCGCCTGGGCAATGAAAAAGGCAAAAGAGATGAAAACCGGCTCCATTTTGGTCAGTCTCAGTGGGCGCGGCGATAAGGACATTGACTATGTGGTGGAGCACTACGGCTACGGCGAACAATACGATTTTTAATCTGTCTCCCAGCCCATCTGACTGCCGTTTGTTCGCCTTTTTGCAGGAAACAGCGAGACACCGCTGCAAAGGTAGTTGGATACCCGCCAACACAGGTTGAGAGAAGGGGCACCCTGTATGGAAAAAGAGCTTTAGAAAACAGGCGAATTGGCGTGGTCTGACCTCTAAAGCCAGTCGTTTTATCAACTCATTGGCAATCGACATTTTGACTGGGCAGGGCTGAACAAAATAGAGGGCGAGTGGCAACGCAGCCGCTGTTTTTTTGGACCCTTCCTGTCAGTGTCTGGGACTGACATTCTGCGAAGCAAACGACGGCAAAAGGGGCTGGATACCCAGTATGGGCTATTTTTAGAGTCTTAGTTGAATGGAAGGCAATCCAAAGACTGATCCATAAATCAAGACCACCGGTTAAACCGGCGGCTTTCATCATTCCAGATGTGAATACTGGCATAGGCCCGAAAGGGGCATCGAAAGTTCAGCGCCTCATTACAAGCAAGAACAGCCGCCCACCCGCGGCTGTTCTTTTTGTATAGGAAAACCACGCGATAGTCTCGTGGTTTTCCTATACAAGAAAGCGACCGTTCCACTTGCGGAAGGTCGCTTTTTTGATCGGTTCTGCATCAAATCGCTGTGACGCAGGCAATCCCACACCGGAGATGGTGTGAAGGACTTGGTTGAAGATAAGCGGTGGCAACAGCCAAAAAATGCTGTTTCTTCGAATCACTGGATGGGCTTTGAGCTCCGACAAGTCTGCCTGTGCCGATGGGTAGGTATTTCCAGGATGTCCTGAACGCTCCAGCCAAACAGGTGGATGCGCCCAGGCTGTTCTTCCCAGCTAAGTCCTTCAAACTGCATTGCTCAGTTCCAAATATATTGAATGCAGCTATGTTTTCTGCAACCACAATTGCATCAAATAATCGTTTGAGTCCTCCCTTACAATCTCAAACCCAACGGCACGATACAGCCGGACCGCTCGGTTCTGCTTGGATACGCTCAGAGATACCCTGCTGTATCCGCGCTGCCTCAAAAGCTGGACCATTTCCTGAACAAGCCGAGTGCCGATTCCCTGACCACGGTATTCTTCAAACAGCGAAACCGCCAATTCAGGGACCGCATTGCCCAGCCAGCCGTAACCCTGAAGGGATTCGGAAAACACCCTGGTCCACACCCCTCCGACAATTGTTCCATCCAGCTCTGCGACTAGGCAGAGGTCATCCGGTTTTCCCCAGTCCTCAATATAGATACGGAGCTCAGGCCGGCGGATCACCTCCCGCGGGAGGCGCCGTACCGGATCGGGCTGAAAGATCGCTTCGTAGAGCAGATCCTCCAAAATTTCAATTTCCTCCGGCTTAATTTTCCGTATGGTTATTTCATGCCGCATAATTCCCTCCTGTATGAGTAGTCGCTGCGTCCAGTCGAATGGAAAACAGGGAATCTCCATTCTCAGTGTTCCCAAGCTGCATGTCTGCAAAAACAGGGACAGCAGACCCCGAAACGAGTCAGGGCACCCCTCACGTTTTACACCATCCTTTTCCTCAGTCTGTTTTTTGTAGGCGCCGCCGGGTCAGCTGACTCTGCGCAATCTGATCTTTTCTGACTGGTGCCGATTCACTCGAAAACTAAGGTAACAACAGAATTATTGTATACAATTAGGATAATCTATAGAATTATATACAATTTTGATGCAAACGAATTCCACACAATCTTATCCTAAAATAGTCCAACCATGCTCGGAAGCGTAGCGCTCTGCTCACGGGTCGGACAATAAATACCCCGGAAAAGCTTTGTAGAAAGGGGCAGAGAGTTGTATCAATGAGCCTGTATTGTATCCAGCTGGGAAAATACGTTGACTGGTACAGACAAAAATTATACTTTTCGGATATTTTATCAAAATATATACAAATTTGTCGGTTTTATGCTGGTTCTTCCTGATCCAACACCTGCAAACAAATCGAACCCGCATTGCAGTCCTCCTCGTTTGTCCTTCACCCGCAACAGGAAAACCGCCCGCTGTCTTCCGTCAGAAATGTGGTGACAGCGGGCGGTCTTATTCGCTCTACATGATTTCTCTGTTAAAAATCAGCTCTTATTTTTTGCGTTTTTTTCGGTTCATCAGTGCAAGCGAGCTGCCTGCGAGCAGGGCTGCCGCAGCAAGTCCCATGCCGGCCTCCCCTGTCTTGGGGGAAGATGCTTTTGTCGCTGCAGCTGAGTCTCCTGAAACGGGCACTAGGCCGCTGACCGCCGCTGCGAGCGCCTGTTGGACAGCGTCAACCTTTGCCTGGTCCTCAACACTGAGGGAGGCATCGCGATAAACCTCTTCGGCAGCCTGTTTCGCGCTGTTGAACGCCTCCACGCTCAGCGGAGTAAACCCGGACAGGTCGATGGAAGACGCCTGGCTGAGTGTTTGTGCGAGCAGCGCCTTGTCCGCTTTGTAGCGAAGGCTGAGCATGGCGTCGAGAAGCGTGTCCACCGCCGTGTCAATTTCGTCCTGCATTGCGTCACCCGTGGCCAGAAGCTCCTGGGCGGCGGTGAGAGCGGCGGTAAACTCCGGCTGACCGGCTGCGACATACTGTGACAAGTCAAGTCCCAACGCCTGAGCTACCAGTGTTTCAAGCTGCGCTTCATTGCCGCGCTGGAATCCGAGCTTGTGGATTTCGCTCATCAGGGCAATCCATGCCCCATCGATTTCACTCTGTGCCGCACTTGGATTATCATAAACCGCCAACGCGTGGTCATACGCCGCTGCAAAACTCTTTTGGACGCTTGCGATCGCACCTGCATACTCTTCGCCCGCCATTGCGGCTTCTGCGTAGTCAAGCACTGTTTTCAGAACTGTCTTGTTCCCCTCAGAGGGCTCAACCTCTGCGAGGACCGTCACGCGGATCGAAGCGGCCAGATTGTTTGGATTGGTGAACTGGTCGGATGCGGCAATGGTTCCGGTCAGGGTATAGCTGCCCGCCTGGTCTGCGCGGTATCCCTCCGCCGACCAGGTTACATTCGCCTGTACTGTCTCTTGGTTGCTCAAAACAACTGCGACGGTAGACGGGAGGGAGAGGGCGTCAAACGGGGTGCCAAAGGCGACTGTTTTCGCCGCCGGGCTTCCCACCGATTCAATCGTTGGAATCTGTACAACCTGTTCTTTTACCGTGACGCTCACCGAGGCGGTCAGACCCTGCGGGTTGGTGAACTCCTGCACTTCGCCAAGGGTGCCGGTCAGGGTGTAGGTCCCCGGTGTGCTGCCGTCATAGTCTCCCGACCATTGCACTTTGGCAAGCCCGGTTGTGCGGTCACTGAGGCCGACCGTTACGCTGGCGGGGAGATCAAGCGAATCAAATGGGGTTCCATATTCCACTGTGATGGGTTCGAGGGTTTCCACAGAGGTCACTGTGGGAATTTCGACTGGTTTTTCCTTGACGGTGATGGTGACCGATGCGGTGAGGTTCTGCGGATTGGTGAAGGTGCCGATCGCCTCGAGCACGCCGGTCAGGGTATAGGTTCCGGGGGTGTTGCCATCGTAGTGCCCGGTCCAGTTGACGTTGTGGACCGTGGATTTCCCGTTGCTCAGGGTGATCATCACACCCGCCGGCAGCCCGAGCGCATCGTAAACCGTGCCGTATTCCACTGTCTTGGGTGCAGGGCTTGTGATGCTCACCAGCGACGGCAGAGCCGGTGCGCTGACGTTGACGGTGATAGAAGCGGTGAGGTTCTGCGGGTTGGTGTAAAGATCGGACTCCCCGATGGTTCCGGTCAGGGTATAGCTGCCCTGAGTGGCGCTGTCATAACTGCCCTGCGCCCAGGTGACGGAGACATCCATGGTCTTGTTGTTGCTCAGCGATACCTGAACTGTAGTGGGAAGAGGAAGCGCGGAAAATTCCGTGCCATTGTCCACATTGAGGGTTTCGAGCAGGCCAACCACTGTGATCGCAGGGACATCCTGTTCCGGGGTCAGGACCGGTGCGCCGTCCGCAAAGCTCCAGGGGGAGATCTGGGACAGGTCGACGCCCGCAGCTGCAGCTGCCGCCTCGCGACCGTTGTTGAGGGTCTGCACAAACGACTCCTCCGCAATCTGGGCAGAAGTCATGCCGGTTGCGCTGTATTTGGTGCCCTCGCCGCTGTTCGAGCTCTGCTGGGTGCCCTTGCCCTGGGCAATGCCGTTTTCCCCGTCGGTCACCCAGTAGCAGTCCTTAACTTCAGAAGCGGTGCTCGACTGTTCGCCGACTACGCCGCCGATGTATCCGTTGAGACCAAAGGCCGCTGTCACCTTGCCAGTGTTGTAGCAGTTGACCAGCGGGGTGGTGCCCGAAATATGGCCGGCCACGCCGCCGACGCCGCGGCAGTTTGTTCCGCCGACCGCGTTGGGTGCGGAAATTGTCCCGGTGTTGTAGCAGTTGACAATGCTATTGACAGTGGGCGAGACCGCGTGCCCGACCACGCCGCCGGTCATCTGGTGGCCGGAACTCGCGTTGTTGGTGACGCTCGCGCTGTTGGAGCAGTTGAGCACCTTGCTGTCGCTCATTCGGCCGACCACAGCCGCCGCGTCCTGGGCGGTCACGTTGACTGTGCCGCTCTCCACCCGCAGGTTCTGCACCGTCGCGTTTTTGATTACGCCGAAGAAGCCGGCGGCCTCGGAGGTGCTGTTGACCGAGGTGATTTTGAGGTTTTGAATGCTGTAGCCGCCGCCGTCATAGACTCCGGTGAACGGTTTGGAGGAGGTGCCGATCGGGCTCCACTCCTGGTTTTCGAGGTCGATATCATTGGTCTGTTTAAAGTAAGCGCCTGCGTATGGGCTTCCTTCTTTGAAAGAGCTCGAGAGCAGCGTCAAATCCTCTTCCGTTCGGATGAGGTAGGGATTCTCCTGCGTTCCCTCTCCGTCGAGGAAATGCTCATCCCCCATTGCCCAGTCAATCCAGTTGGCGCGTTTTTGGAGGTAGTCCTTGACAAAGGCGACCTCCCCGTCATAGGTGGTGGCGGTGTTGGGTGTCGCCCATTGGTGCCCGTGCTCGAGCACATCCCAGCGGACAAAGTTCATGTCCGCAGAGGAGCGGATCTGCGCGGCGTATTCCTCCGCCTTTTGCGGAAGTGCCTGCAACAGCGGGCGAACGGTGGTTTCATACATCTCTCTATTGAGCGCGCGGTAATCCTGGTGCATAAAAAGCTCGCTCGCAATGCCGTCCGCCGTTGTGCGCAGCCACCAGCCCTCCGGGCTCGCAAGGTTCTGCTGACGGTCCGGGGTTGTCGCGCCGGCGTTTGCCACTGCATTGGCCATGGCGATGTCAAAATCCCACACCGGGCCGCCGTACATCAGGCTCGGCTCCTCAGGGCTTTTGTCCTTGTCTTTATACATGTAGGTGCTGCCGTAGCTGTAGTCGCCGTTTTTGACGATCTCATTGACCCAGTAGAGCTTGTCAAACGAAGCGGCGTCGATGTATTCGGTGTAATGCTTGCCTTTGTCATTGAGGCCGTTTTCCCCGAAAATCGCGTTTTCCATGTCGTTGACATATTCCTGAATGTACGCCTTCTGCTCCGGTGTTGCAAATTCAGGGCTCTTGACGGTGATCGGCATATGGGTCTGGCTGCCGGTGATCCAAGTCGCCTCAGAATAGGCGAGCCGGTCATATTCGAGCAGGTAGCCGCCAGTGATCTCGCCGGAGGTATCGTCTTCGAGGTCGTTGATCTCAACCCGGTTGGTGCCCACCTCGGTTTTTTCTGAAAGCTGGTAGTTGCCAAGGTACTGGCCGTTCATGAAGACGTCGACAAACTGGGACTGGGGCGAATAGTCCATGCCGAGGTCGTTGGCGAGGTCATAGGCGATCTTGTTGCGGATCAAGGAGCGGTCGCCGTAGTTGGCGAGCAGCACCCAGGTTTTGTTTTTGCCCATGCCGAGGATGTCCTGCTTGGAGTCGAGCTTGATCTGATAAGGCTTTTTCGGGAGGCCCCAGGTGGTGTTTCCCCTGCCCTTGACCGTGACGTCGGAACTCGCGTAGCTCGCATCCCATCCGTTTTGCTCCACCAGCTTGTCCGGCACGTCCAGCAGCATCTCTCCTTTGCACTTGGTGTCGTGGCTGGGGTCGCTGTTCATCGCGTCAATAGTCCCCTTGGACTCATCGATGTTGAGGTACAGGGTGGGCAGGTCGGACTGCATCGCGACAATGCGGTACTGGCCGCTGTCAAAATTGCAGTCAATCGGCGCTGTGAGGTCGAGGGTATCGGTGGAACCATCCGAAAAGGTCACGTTGACAGCGCCCATGTCCGCCTTGCTCGAAAGGAACAGGTAGATGTAGCGCACCCCGTTTTTGTCCACTCGGTAGCCGTCGATGTCGTAGCCGATTCCCTCGTTGCTGCTGGCCTTTACGACCAGGTCGGTGGTCACGCCGTGCTTGTCCATGGTGGACACCGCCGCGACGTCGGTTGCTGCGGGCAGTGCATCCTGCGGCGCGGAATTGGCCCCCCAAACCGTCGCCGATGCGCTTGCAGCCATGGTAGCCGCAAGCAGGACGCTCAGCAGCTTCCTGATTTGTTTGTTTTTCAAAATATCTTCTCCTCCTCATGGTGAAAACGCAGGGACACGCCCCCACGTCTCCCATAGATTATGTTTAAATTTTACACTTTTTTGAGCAGTTTGTCAATTCAATTTAGTTGGATAGTGGTTTCCAAAAACCCCCTTTTCATCAAAGGTTCTCTGGCGTTGCGCAGACTTTTGTGCGGAAAAGCCCTCGTTATCGGTCTGAGAAGTACAAGCTCCACTGTGCCCAGAACAAGACTTGCGTACACCTCGTTTTATCAGGCGCTTGCAGGTATCCTATTTTTCCAGAGTCATCAGACTCCAATACAGCTATTATTTTCTTGCCGTACATGGCTGACCAGTGTCTGAGACAGCAAAAGGCGCCAGCTGTCTCGCTGGCGCCTTTGTGTGTTCAGTCAGCAAGAGCTGAATGAACAAGTCTTATTTGCGTTTTTTGAGGGCGATTACAGAACCTGCAAGGAGGAGGGCTGCCATTGCCATGGCGATCGGAGTGGCTTCACCGGTCTTGGCGGATCCGCTGCCTCCTGTGATGCTGCCGTCTCCGT
>CBCSOX010000043.1:0-16675 GCA_965141735.1 uncultured Oscillospiraceae bacterium
ACCATATACTCCTATTTTTGTCAAGATTCAATCCATTTTTTGTAACAACAGAAATGCAATCTTTTGGCAAATAAACAAAGGAAGCGCCTGTAAATGCGCTTCCTTTGTTTGATGCTTTATTCGTTGTTCTCATCGAGCAAAAGCCTTTTCACTGCGATGAGGGCGTCTGCTTTGGAGTTGCCATACATCCGCTCATTCATAGTAATCCGCTTGAGCTCTTTGGAGAGCTCGGCGAACACCTGCGGTGCGATTGAATCTTCATATGACAAAAGGCGCTCGTAAATTCCCTTTGCCCTCTCCTCCTGCTCAAATGCAGCCATGATCTGCTCGAGATTGTTGACTGCATAGGTCGCCTCTACAGTCCGTCCGCACAGGCTGCACAGCTCCCCTTCCCCGTTCAGGGCGCCGCACACACATCTCCACCGGTTGTCAGCTGCCTCCCGCACGACGACAGCATCCTGGCCAAAAATCGATTTGTGATCGGTGAGCTGCTCTATCGTCAGAGTGGTGGCTTGAGAATCCCCTGCACCTTCAGCCCAGGCATCCCCCGCTTTGTAGCGGAGCACCCGGACGCTGCACAGACAGATCGAGGTAAAATCCTCTTCTTTTGTGGGAATGGCAACCGGCTCGCTCTCAATCCTGCGGTCCGCTGTGCGAAGATTCCGAAACTGCAAACCTGGGAAATACATTGTTTCGTTTTGCTCATTTTTCATTTCGACATCCACGCTGATTTCCCCTACCGGAAGGTCGGAATAGTTGTGAAAGACAACCGAGAGGAAGGATTCGTTCTCCTGCTGCGCTGACTGCACGTTGACAAAGCAGGGCCGCAGTTTTTCGTTCAGGCTGAAGCTGCCCACCGGGAAGGAGTAGCTGTAGTTTGCCCCTGTATCGAGATTCTCCGCTTTGATTCTCACCGCGGTTCCCATGGCGACGACGCCGAGCACCTCATTGAGCGTTATGTAATCCACATCGACTCCGATGACCGCGTTCGCTCCCCGATCCCTTGCGGAAGCAACGAGGCGAGAGATTGCGATTCTCCGCGCATTTTCCAGCTTGTTGGTTTGGGATTCGCGTTCCCGCCCCACAGCGCCGTTTTCCTCAACATAGGTTCCAATTTCAAAGATATCTCCGAGATTCATGCGGGTGTCTCTTAAATAATTGGTGTTCAGCGCGATTTCGCCAGAAACCAGTCCGAGATACTGCTCAATCTTATATCCCTCAAAATTGTACCCTGTGGTGACCGTGATCTGCTCAAATGAATAAAACATTTGTTTTCCCTTTCCTCCTTCCCATCGGTGTGAGAAGGCTCTGGCCTTATGGGTGGTATTCCCACCCTTCGTCTCCGGAATAAATCATCCGCCTGCTCATTCCGCCGTCAATTGTGAGGGTCTCCCCGTTGATAAAGGTGTTCTCCCTGTCGCAGAGGAACAGCACAGCCCGCAGGATGTCGTCTGGACGTCCCACCCGGCCAGAAGGGTGCTGTCCCCTGTCCGCTTGATTGTGCTCCTCTTTTCCGGTTTCAATCCAACCCGGGGCGATGGCATTCACCCGTACCTTGCCGGCAAGGCTGTTGGCAAGGGCATGAGTGAGCGAAGAAATGCCGCCTTTGGCCGCGCTGTAGCTCTCGGTGTCTCTCTGGGACATCCCCGCCCGGGTCGACGAGAGGTTGACCACCGACGCTCCCTGCCGAAATAAGGGAAGGAGGAGCTGGGTCAGGTAATAGGGCGCGGACACTCCGACCCGCAGCACATAGTTGAACTCGTCATAATCGCAGGGGGTGAGGATGCCGCCCCGCGTCAGACAGGCGTTGTTCACAAGCACATCCACGCCGCCAAACGTATCGGCAACCCGTCTGGAAAACCCTTCTAGGATAGTGGGTTCGGCGACGTCTCCGTGAACAAACAGCGTATCCTTACCGTCTCCGGGCAGGGCGGTCAGCAGCTGTTCCCCTGCTTCCCGGTCCGCGTCGATCCAGGCAACACGGGCGCCGAGAGAGAAAAACCCTGTGACGAGCTCACGGCCAATTCCCTGCGCGCCGCCAGTGACCACGCACACTTTTCCAGTCCAATCCATCATCCCTGCATCACCTTGACAAAAAAGCTGCGGCTGCGCGGGCCATCAAACTCACAGAAATAAATTCCCTGCCAGGTGCCGAGCACAAGCCTTCCCCGCTCGACCGGCAGGGTGACGCTGCTGCCCATGCAGGAGGCTTTGAGGTGGGCTGCCGTGTTGCCCTCCATGTGCCGAAACTCCGGCCGGTCGGGAAAGGTTTTATCCAGTGCATAGAGCAGATCACTGACCACGTCGGGGTCGGCATTTTCGTTGACGGTCAGCCCCGCGGTGGTGTGCGGGCAGTGCACGATACAGATGCCGTCCTCCACCCCGCTCTCCCGCACCGCCTGCTCCACCTGGCGGGTGATGTTGTGAAAATTCTGCGCATCTGTTTGGATGGAATACCGATTCAGCATAATCACACCCTCCTTAATGGAAATTGATCGAAGTGACATTGTAGATAAAGATCAGCGAGAGAATTCCGACAAACAGCCCATTGACAACCAGATAGGTCACCTTGAGGCGGTGGCGCTTGATCTTAAAGCTCATCAGGCCGAGCAGGATGCAGCTGAGCATCAGGCCGGCAACCAGGCCGATGACAATGACATCCCCCCGCACAACCCCTTTGATCACAGAAAGGGGACGGGACAACGCAAATGAGATCAAATGGCTCAGCGGTACGATGGCGAGGATGAGTGAGGATTTCATGTAATCAAATTTTTTGTCCCTTAAAAATAGGAAGGACATGAGCAGAAGCACAATGACAATGGCAATGGATGCAGCCAGCATTTGTTTCATCCCCTTTTCTTTGATTTAATCATATCCCAGTATTTCTTGGCCGCCTGTTCATTCTTATTCTGGGCGGGCGTATAATAGACGGTTCCGGCCAGATCATCGGGCAGGTATTGCTGCTCTACGTACCGGTCGGGAAAATCGTGCGGATATCGATAGTGTTGCCCGATTTGTTCATTTCCTTCGCCGTCATAGTGCCTATTTTGCAGGCAGCGCGGAAATGTCCCGCCCCTGCCCGCCTGGACGTCCGCCATTGCCGCCTGGATCGCCGCGTTCGCAGTGTTGGATTTGGGGGCGGTCGCGAGGAGCACCACCGCTTCGGCGAGGGGAATCTGCGCTTCGGGAAGGCCGAGCTGCACCGCCGCGTCGACACACGCCTTGACGATCGCAATCGCCTGAGGATACGCGAGGCCGATGTCCTCCGCCGCGATGACGAGCAGGCGGCGGCAGGGGGAGAGCAGATCCCCCGCGGTGAGCAGCCGGGCGAGATAGTGGAGCGCCGCATTCTCATCGCTGCCGCGAATCGACTTTTGCAGCGCGGAGAGCAGATCGTAGTGCTCATCCCCCGCGCGGTCGTACCGCATTGCACTTTTTTGGGTCAGCTCTTTCGCGAGTTCAAGGGAAACAGTCTTTTTCCCGTCCTGCAGCTCCGCTGCGAGCACGCACAGCTCGACTGTGTTGAGCGCTTTGCGCACATCTCCGCCACAGCCCCGCGCGATGTGTGCGGCAACTCCCTCTTCGAGGATGAGTTCCAGTTTCTGTTCCTCTGCTACCAGACGGAAACCGCGTTCCACCGCCGCCTCCGCTTCCTGAGGTGGAACCGATTTAAACTCAAACACCGTCGCACGGCTTAAAATCGCGTTGTAAATATAAAAATAGGGGTTTTCCGTCGTCGAGGCGATGAGGGTAATCCGCCCGCTCTCGATGTATTCGAGCAGGCTCTGCTGCTGCTTTTTGTTGAGATACTGAATTTCATCGAGGTAGAGGACGATGCCGTTTTGCCCCATAATGGTGTCGAGTTCCCCCACCACCTGTTTAATATCGGCGAGGGATGCGTTGGTGCCGTTGAGTTTGTGCAGCCGTTTGCCCGCGTTTTCGGCAATCATCCGGGCGACGGTGGTTTTCCCGGTGCCCGAGGGGCCGTAAAAAATCATGTTGGGCAGTTCCCCCGAAAGAATGATGTTGCGCAGCGGCCTGCCCGGGCCGATGAGGTGTTTTTGACCGACCACGTCGTCGATTGTTTTGGGTCGGGCCCTGTCTGCCAGCGGCATTGAAATCACTCCTTTTCTCGATCGGTAAAACGGCTGGAAATCAGCCGCTGTTGTGGGACAAAGCCAAATTTTTGCGCCGACCAGTGAACAGGCTCCAGCTGCCGTTGCTAAATGGCGGCAGCGAATGCTCTCAAGAAACCGCATAACCGGATTCCGTGCATCCCGCTCCAGCCGCCCCCACAAGCTTGGCCTGGTTTTTAGAGTCCACTCCGAGCTTGACGGAGCTTCCACACTGGCAACGGCACAGATGGTTCTGAGCTGCACAGATGCATAGAGGCATCCTATTTGTGTGTAAGCAGAAGAGTTCCCCTGCTCTGTCCCATGAAAAAAGGGGCGCTTGACGGCCCAAGCGCCCCTTTACCAATTTCTCTTCTGTTTATTCGTAAAGCGGGTATTTGTTGCAGATTTCGGTGACCATGGCGCGCGCTTTGTCCGCGTTTGCGTCAAAATCACTTGCTACGAGGGTGATGCACTCGGCGATGACGTCCATGTCCGCCTCGTTCAGGCCGCGGGTGGTGACTGCCGGCGTGCCGATGCGCACGCCGCTGGTGACAAACGGGCTCTGCGGGTCGTTGGGGATCGCGTTTTTGTTGACGGTGATGTACACCTCGTCGAGTTTGTGTTCAAGGTCTTTGCCGGTGATGTTGAACTTGCGCAGGTCAACGAGCATCAGATGGTTGTCAGTTCCGCCCGAGACAAGGTCAAAGCCGCGTTTGACCAGGCCTGCCGCAAGCGCCGCCGCGTTTGCCTTGACGCGTTTTTGGTATTCTGTAAATGCGGGTTTGAGCGCTTCGCCGAAGCAGACCGCCTTCGCCGCGATGGTGTGCATGAGAGGGCCGCCCTGGATGCCGGGGAATACCGCCTTGTCAATCGCCTTGCCGTACTCTTCCTTGCAGAGGATGAGACCGCCGCGGGGACCGCGGAGGGTTTTGTGTGTAGTGGTGGTCACAATGTCGGCGTAGGGTACCGGGGAGGGGTGCTGACCGGCGGCGACGAGACCTGCGATGTGCGCCATGTCCACCATAAAGAGGGCGTCAACTTCCTTTGCGATCGCGCTGAACCGCTCAAAATCAATGGTGCGGGGATAGGCGCTCGCGCCTGCGACAATGAGTTTAGGCTTGCACTCGAGCGCCTGCTCACGCACCTTGTCGTAATCGATCATCCCCGTCTCGTCATCAATGCCGTAGGAGACAAAATTGAAATATTTTCCCGAGAGGTTGACGGGAGAACCGTGGGTGAGATGCCCGCCGTGAGCAAGGCTCATTCCCATGACGGTGTCGCCCGGCTGGAGCAGCGCAAAATAAACGGCAGTATTTGCCTGCGCGCCCGAATGGGTCTGCACATTTGCGTATTCTGCGCCAAAAAGCTCTTTTGCGCGGTCACGGGCGATGTTTTCCACCACGTCGACGCATTCGCAGCCGCCGTAGTAGCGTTTTCCAGGATAGCCCTCGGCGTATTTATTGGTGAGCACCGAACCCATTGCTGCCATGACAGCGGGAGAAACGAGGTTCTCGCTTGCGATCAGCTCCAGGTTGCGCCTCTGGCGCTTGAGTTCCATCTCCATCGCGTCGCCGACCTCGGGGTCAGCGTTTTTGACAAAGCCGATTGTATCCATCATATTCTCGTACATTGGTATACCCCTCCACGTTATGTTTAATATTTTTATTATACAACATCCCTGTTTTTTTTTCAAGAACAGATTTTTCTCCCCAAAAGGGGAACCGGATGACTCGTCCGGACGGGTTTATTCGCCGAAAAATCGAGAAATTTCACATCATTGTTCCCGCTCTCTCTGTTCCCTCTGATATTGTTTTGGGGTGAGCCCAAAGTGTTTTTTAAACTCCCGGTCAAACGAGCTGCGCAGTGAGTAGCCGGTCAAAAGGGAAATCTGCTCGATCGACTGTCCGGAGTTCCTGATCAAATAGGCGGCGCGGTTGAATTTATACCTTTTGAAGTATTCAGAAAAAGTATACCCTGTGTATTTTTCAATCAACTTAGAAAGATGGCCAGCGGAATAGTGAAATCGCTCTGCCAATGATTTGAGGGTCACTTCGGTGTAATGATCACTGATGTAGGAAATGATGTGCAGAATGTCTCCGTTTTCTTTGGATTCATCCTCCCAGTCACTCTACTGATAGTCCCGCGCGAGCTCGGCCAGCAGGGCGGAGAGCATCAGTTTCATAATCTTTTGCCGGTATTTATAGCAGCCCGCGTACTCGATGATGATCTTAAACAAATACAGCTCGATCATGCTGCCCGGCTCGGCGAGAAACTGCAGGTGGTGCGGCAGGTTGTTGGCGTTGTGAATCGATTTATAGTAAACGTCGTTGCTCTGGCTCCCTTCCACTCTGCCGCTGTCCCACACAACCTTGCCGTCGCTGTCCCGGGTGACCACAATCTGATAGGCTTTCTGTTGCTGCCCGATCAGGTTGGAGTCCATCTCCCAGCTGAATACCGGATTTGCATCCTCAACCGTCAGCGGGATGGTGTAATTGTTGGTTTTGAGGTTCAGGATTTCAGATGCGCTGCCGTAGGCGCTGGTGATTGATGTGTTTGCGATCGCCGAGATGGACGGGAGCATCATGGTGGCAAACATGGTCGCCGAAACGCACACCGCAGCGAGCTTCATGATGAATTTTGATTTCATTTGCTTCACTCTCCTTTTTTCTTTCTGGCTTGGAAATAAAGTGGCCTGTTTTCTCCCCTCTTTTGTTTTACCATACTCTCAACTGATTGAGTACGTCTTTTGATTTACCACATCTCATTTAGCGAAACTATATAATTTTAATAATGATTCGTTTATTTTTATAGGATAAAAGGAGTTTGTTGCAAGCATTTTGTATTGTAAAGCCTGCTGCAATCCGGCACTGAGCCGGTAAAAATAAGCGATCAAGGGACGGAGACCGCACATCAATCCTCTGAATGAACCCTGGTTTCGGGAACGCTGCAAAAAAACTGCACAAAAACGATCCGGGGACTTCTGAGCAGAATAAACAAACTTTTCCGTTTTATGGAATTTTCTCTTACAATTGTGTAAAAAATTTGATAAAATAGAAAGGAACAAAGGAGGAAGTTTCAACTCTAAAATAAATCAAAGCAGCTTGCTCGGAACAGACCATTTATTTTCAGCTCAAAGAGGAGCTTCCAAAAGAGGCTGCGGCAAGGGGGCACACAACGAACTGGAGGCATACAATGCGCAGCTGGCGCGTAAACATACAAGGTTGAAGGTTGTTGCGCAGTCCACGCTGAAGGACGGTTCGATCCTTGTGAAAATCAAGAAACAGTACGGCAGCAATAACTGCGGAAATTATCCGATCTGAACAAAGCCAATTTGTACCTTGGCTCAGCGCAACAAAGCAGGAGTGGATTTTGAGCGCCCCGGCATGTTCCTGCAAATGACCAGAATACAATACACCCTATTTATAAAATCCCCCTCTTGCTCAATGGCTCAGCGCGTGTAGTTTGTCAATGGCACAACCAAGGGTCTGTTGTCAGCAAACTACACTTTTCTGCCCGGGGCTCGGGAAAGCTGCTTCCCCTCTCTTCGCGCAGCCGAACAGACCCTCCGAAAAGAATGATCCTACCGGAAATCCGGTGAGACGGCCTATCAAGGTTTCAAATTGCTACAACCGAACTGGGAAAGGAGCAGGTGAAAGAAATGTTTCAAAGAAATGACACCGTGATGTATGGGAATACCGGCGTATGCCGGATTGTGGACATCCGGCCGGAAAAATTTGCAGATAGGGAACTCGTCTATTATATTTTGCAGCCAGTTTACAGTGAAAGTGAGACAATTTACTGCCCTGTGGACGGCGACAAAATCAAGATCAGAAAACTGCTCTCCGTCCAGGAGATTCATGAGCTGATCGGGCTTATGCCGGATACTCAAACCGAATGGATTGAAAACGACCAGCTGCGCAAAGAAAAATACACCGAAATCCTCCGCAACGGCGACCACAAGGAGCTGGTAAAGCTGATCAAGACACTGCATGTTCACCGGGAAGAAAAAAGCAGGGAAGGTAAAAAATTTCATCTGGCAGACGAAAAGATAAGCAACGAGGCGGAAAAAATCCTGCATGGGGAGTTTGCACACGTCCTGCACATTCAGCCGGATGAGGTCGTCCCTTTTATCATGGGTCAATTGAACCATCCGGAGGTGGAGGACCCCCTCAATCGGCAATAAAAGAGAGAGCTTCCCCACAGGCTTTCGCAATTTAGGTGCACAAAACAAGGGGGCGCATCCCCCCTTTTGACCGAGAGTGCCGCCCCCTGATAGGATCAACATCTGTTCTCCACACAAAAGAGTCCCCCTCCCCCAGGCGCAGGCCGCTGACCCAGAAGGCGCGAGTCCGCGAAAGAGCGGACGGGCTGTTTCTCTGTGAAATGACAGCCGCGCTCGGCATTGATATACAGGAGTCCTTTAAACGGAGGCTATCTCGCTCAAATCCTGTGACACGGCATTTCGGAATAGGGCAAAGTTCACCCTTGCTGAGATTTCTCTGCCCAACGTGGGTTCAGACCACGCTGCTGCGCAATGGGGGTGGCTGCGCGTCAGTGTCGGGCAGCATTCCGCTGATTGAAAAAAGGGCTTGACTTGGAGTCCACTCCAGATGTTATGATAGAATTGTTGAAAAACTCTGCAGCATTGAAAGCCGGTTTCACTGTGCAGTAAACCAAGAGAAAGGAGAGGGTGCTAAATGACGATTGCAGAGGTGAGCAGACAGTACGACCTCACTCCCGATACGCTCCGTTACTATGAACGCATCGGGTTAATTCCCGCTGTCAAGAGAACAGCGGGCGGCATCCGAAATTACACCGAGGGCGACTGCCGCTGGGTGGAGTTCGTCAAATGTATGCGCGGTGCGGGGATCCAGGTGGAGGCGCTCATTGAATACGTTGCACTGTTTCAGCAGGGCGATTCGACAACCGAAGCGAGAAAGCAAATCCTGCTGGAGCAGCGCGCGCAGCTTCTCGTGAGAATGGAAGAGATGAAGCGTACCCTTGAGCGGCTCAACGCCAAGATAGAACGGTATGATCAGTTTGTCCTTCCAGCGGAAAACGCACTGAAGCATTCTCAATAACCGGGCGGGGACACCCGCATAACCCCCCCTCCAGCTTTGGCTGGAGGGGGGGTACCATCGTTTTGACGCATAGATCCAGGTGTTTTTTCTCATCAGGCTGCCTGCCCAAAGGCTCTGCAAATGGCGGGAAAACTGGGTTTCCAGACCGATCGATATTTCCGGGTATTCCCGCAGGGATTGGCGAATCCTCATCAAACTGCATCTCAAAACCGTAGCGCACCGAATCGCCGGCAACGACAGCGGGACCAAAACACCGGGCAGCTGTTCAAAAATCAGCCCCTGTGTCGTGACTGAAACGGCTATACAACAGCTGTGCACTGCCCTCGACAGTTTCCCCGGGACAGCGCCACAACGACGCTTTTCGAAGGCCGATGCTAGACCGAAACCGGGCGGCATACCGAATGGAACCACAGTGGACTTTCTCGCTTAGAGAGCCCTGCTCACTGGCTGATAATCACAGGATGCGCCCTTTGCATGTGGAAAAACCTCTCGTTTGGTTTGAAGTTGGTTCCGTTTTCCTATTCCAGAGCCGTCATTCAAAATGGATTGAACAGACAAGCTGCACACAAATGGTTCCGACTGCCCTCACCTGCTATCTTCTGAGCAGCTTTATTCTGTTGAACACTGATCCTCCTGTTCGAGAAACAGCTGTACTTCGAATAGCCCCTCGCACCTGACGGCAAGGGCAGCTGTCTGCACGTCCACTTGGCAAAGATCGGGGACAAACACTGGACGGCAACCCGCCCGATGAGCGGCGAGCAAGCCGGCGGCGCTGTCTTCGACCACAATACAGCCGCCGGGGGGAAGTCCGAACCCCTGCGCTGCGGCGAGGAATATGTCGGGCTCTGGCTTTCCCCGCATCACTTGATCCCCACAGAGAATGCAGTCAAAGAAATCTTTGATCCCAGCGCTTTGCAGATAGTGCCCGGCGACTTCATAGGCGGAGGAGGTGGCGAGAGCAATCTTCCTTCGGGTCTGCTTCAGATACCCCAGAAGCTCCCGCACACCCGGCTTGAGCGGGACGCCGTGCTCCGCGATCCACCCGCGCACATACGCCTGACGGATCCTCCTGGCCTCGGCGTAGGAGAGTTCCTGCTCAAAAAACTCTTCAAACAGGATACGGCAGTCCTCTACACTGCGGCCCCGCATCCGGTTTAGCAGAGCGGGAGGGATGGAATAACCGAGCGAATGCCCCGCCCGTTTCCAACCCTCCACTGCCAGCCGTTCGGTGTCGAACAGCACGCCGTCCATATCAAATATCACTCCGCGCGTCATCTTTAGCGCACCCCCAATCCAAGTATTCCCCTTAATCGTATCACAGGACTGCGCGGAACTCAAGGGGTTGCGGCGGATTGTGTGTCAATGATCGAAACCAAGACGTCGGTGAATTCCCGCTGTGTAAGATTATCTGCAACCAGCTCGCACTCCACCCCGTCAACTGTCAGCTCCGCCACATACCGGTCATAGGTTCCAGCCGGGGCGTGGGTTTGCTCGTCATATGGACCATAACTCACCTCTTGATGCCCAAGTTTGATTTCCACATCGCCAATGTAGCTTTTTTGGTACGCCTGGGGATACAAATAGACGCAGTCGCTCACAAGACCAGTCTTACTGGCTGTGAGGGTCAGCTGCCTGTGCAGGGGATTGTATTCCTCCCCCGAGTTCTCACGAAACCAAAAGGTAAATTGATCGTATACAACACTCCCATCCGGCAGTTCCGCAAACAGATAGGCGTCGCTTTCCTCCTGTTTCAAGCCGTCAGGCAGGCTTTGCGGGCGAACATCCCTCCCCAGATAGCGGATCGCCTCGTCCTGAGTCAATTCTTTGGTCAAAGCATTCTCGGGAAACGCGAGCTTTTGGTCGATTGAGACAGACTGAACCCCCGCGATCTCGTTGATGTGGATAGAAACGTCCGGGCACTCCCGTTCGGGTTCTGCTTGGGTTGAGCTGAGCACATCCGGATGAGCCAGCAGCTGGCTTTGTTCATGCGGCTGCGCCAGCCTAAGCGCGCCCACCCCCAACAAGACAGCGACCGCACAGGCGGCTATCCCGATGCCGAGCGACCGTCTGAACCTCCTGTGCCTATCCGCCGCTTCCTGCCGCATCATCCGCCGGGTTGTTTCGAGCAGCGCAGCATCGGGGGAAATCCGCTGCTGCAAGTCACAGTATGCATTGTGTTTCATCACAAATCCTCCCCTTCCATATACTCTTTTAAAAGCCTTCTCGCGCGGGTCAGCTGCATCCGCACCGTCGATTCCTTGCGCCCGAGCAGACGGCTGATCCTTGCCGTGGACAGGTCTTCATAGTAAAACAGGTGAATGACCACCCGGTAATCCTCCGGCAGGCGCAGAAGAAACTCCTCCAATCCCTCCCGCTCCGGCTCGGGTGCAGGGAACTCCTCCTCCGGCAGCGGGAGGTGGCTGCGGGCCGGCGATTTCCAAAAACTTTTGCAGCAGTTGATGGTCACCCGGATCAGCCAGGCCTTTTCGTGTTCTCTGCTCTGAAACAGCGGCGGTTTGCGGACATAGCGGAGAAACACCTCCTGAAAGATGTCGTCCGCATCCGCCCTGTTTTTGGTCCCCGCAAAGGCGAGACGATACACCAGATCCGCATAATCGTGAATAATCCGTTCTCTGCAATCGTCCGCGCGCGACGATTGGTTTTTCATATGCGATCGCCCCCTTTCACCTGGAATACACCCGGGAAGCCCAAAATGCCACATCCATTTCGATCTTTTTTGATTGTAACACAGCGAATTTGCCAATGCAATTTGACAATTCCCATACAATGATATAAAATGAAAGTTACTACGTTAAGGAGGAAAACACATGGGATTTACGATTGCTGAAAAAATACTCAAAGCGCATCTCGTGGAAGGCGAAATGGTAAAAGGGACCCAGATCGCCCTCAAAATTGACCAAACCCTCACACAGGACGCGACAGGCACTATGGCCTACTTACAGCTCGAAGCACTTGGCGTTGACCAGGTCAAAACAGAAAAAAGCGTTGCATATATTGATCACAACACGCTCCAGTCCGGCTTTATGAATGCCGACGACCACAAATACATCGGTTCGGTTGCCAAAAAACACGGCATTTATTTCTCCCGTCCCGGCAACGGCATCTGCCACCAGGTGCACCTCGAGCGGTTCGGCAAGCCGGGCAAGACCCTGATCGGCTCGGACAGCCACACCCCGACCGGAGGCGGCATCGGCATGTTCGCCTGCGGTGCGGGCGGATTTGACGTCGCCGTTGCGATGGCGGGCGGCGCCTACCACATCAACATGCCAAAAATGGTGCGGATCAACCTCACCGGCTCGCTCAAGCCGTGGGTTTCGGCAAAAGACATCATCCTCAAAGTGCTCCAGATGCTCACCGTCAAAGGCGGTGTGGGCAAGGTCATTGAATACGGCGGAGAGGGGGTTGTCTCTCTGTCGGTTCCCGAGCGGGCCACCATCACCAACATGGGCGCTGAACTCGGCGCGACCACCTCGATCTTCCCCTCCGACGACGCAACCCGCGCCTTCCTCAAGGCACAGGGCCGCGAAGAGGACTGGATCGAGCTCAAGGCGGACGACGACGCAGTGTACGATGAGACGTATGAGATCAACCTCGACGAGCTCGTCCCGATGGTCGCCTGCCCCCACAGCCCGGACAACGTCAAATCGGTTGACGAAGTGGGCAAAATCAAGGTTGATCAGGTCTGCATCGGCTCCTGCACCAACTCCTCCCTCTCCGACATGATGAAGGTCGCCGCCATCCTCAAGGGCAAAAAAGTCCATCCGGATGTCAGCCTTGCCATCGCGCCCGGCTCTAAACAGGTGCTCACCATGCTCGCAAAGGACGGCCTGCTCGCCGACATGATCGATGCGGGCGCGAGAATCCTTGAAAGCGCCTGCGGTCCCTGCATCGGTATGGGACAGTCTCCGAATTCCAAGGGCGTTTCGCTGCGCACCTTTAACCGCAACTTCCTCGGTAGAAGCGGGACAGCTGACGGCCAGATTTATCTGCTCAGCCCTGAGGTTGCCGCTTACTCGGCAATCAACGGGGTGCTCTCCAACCCGACTGAGCTCGGCGACATGCCGAAGTTCGAGATGCCGGAAGAGTTCCTCATCAACGACAACATGGTCGAACCCCCGGCGGCACCCGAGGAGGCGGACAAGGTCGAGGTCATCAAAGGGCCGAACATCAAGCCGTTCCCGGTCGCAGACCCGCTCGAGGAGACGATTTCCGCCCCAGCGGTGCTCAAGGTGGAGGACAACATCACCACCGACCACATCATGCCGGCCGGCTCCAAAATCCTCCCCTACCGCTCCAACATCCCGCACCTGTCGCAGTACTGCTTCGAGGTGTGCGACCCCGAGTTCCCAGCGCGCGCAAAAGCGGCGGGCAAGGGCATCATCGTCGGCGGCTCGAACTACGGGCAGGGTTCCTCCCGTGAGCACGCGGCGCTCGTCCCGCTCTACCTCGGCATCAAAGCGGTTGTCACCAAGAGCTTTGCCCGCATCCACGAGGCAAATCTCATCAATACAGGCATCCTTCCGCTGACATTTGTCAACGAAGCGGATTACGATAAAATCAACCAGGGCGACGAGCTCGAACTGCCGAACGTCAAAGAGGCGGTTGCAGAAGGCAAACAGATCGTGCTGGTCAACAAAACAAACGGCGCGCAGATTCCGGTCAACTGCAATCTCGGCGGGCGCAACAAAGAGATCATTCTCGCGGGCGGCCTGCTCAACTACCTCAAAAAGCACATGCTGTAATAGTCAACGATCGTTCTGGTAGAAAATGATTCTCAGCTGTTTTGAGAATCCTCCCGCAAATAGGGGATTGTCCCTGAAGCGGCGGCTTTTGCCCGTCAATCCGGAGGCAACCTCTCCTGGAGAAGAGAGCACCATCGAAAAAAAAAACTTTTTCGAGTAAAAAATCCGGCGACTTTTGCGTCGGATTTTTTAACCGCAAATTCTAGGCTTTGGACATTTTCTAAAAAAAGTGGACGAAGAATCTTACCATTGTGCCGTTTTTATCGGCATGCCCTGACGCCCATCCTTGGATGGGCGTCATTTTAAAATCAATCAGGAAAGGAACCAGAAACATGAAACTTCGCAGTTACCGGACAGAAGATATTCTCGCACTCACGAAACTGTGGAACCGGATCGTGGAGGACGGCTGTTATTTTCCGCAGGATCAGCCGTTTACTCCCATTGAGGCAGCGGAATTTTTCGCCGAGCAGACCGACGTGGTGTGCGCGTTTGAGGAAACCGGGCTCGCCGGATTTTACATCCTTCACCCCAACCTGACCGGACGGTGCTCCCATGTGGCCAACGCATTCTACGGGGTGGCGGAGGGACAGCGCGGCAAGGGGATTGGACGGCTCCTGGTGGAGCACTCGCTGCAAAATGCCAGGGAACGCGGGTTTTCCGGCTTTCAGTTCAATGCCGTCGTCGCAAGCAACCTCCCCGCAATCCGGTTGTATAAAGACCTGGGGTTCCGGGAGGTCGGCAAAATCCAGGGTGGTTACCGGCAGAAGGACGGCAGCCTCGCCGACATGATTATCTTTTACCAGCAGCTGCGGCAGGACAACGCCCCGGCTGGCGAGGACACGGTGTGAAAGAAAAACTCATCGAACTCGCCGGGGTATCCAAGCGGTACCAGCATCGTGAAATACTCAGCGGCATCAGCCTAACAGTTGCACGCGGACAGTCCATTGCCCTCATCGGGCACAACGGGGCGGGAAAAAGCACCCTGCTCAAGCTCATCGCAGGACTCGTGAACCCTTCTACAGGCAGGGTAATCCACCGGAGCAAGCTGCGAATCGGATATATCCCCGAACACTTTCCCCCCACCAGCCTCACTGCCCGCCAGTACATCCGCTGCATGGGACGTATTCAGGGAATGGATCCAAAGGCAATCGAACAGAAAAGCGGACAGCTGTTCCAAGCTTTTTTCATGGAATCAATGACGGACATCCCGATGAAACACCTCTCCAAAGGGACGCTGCAGAAAGTCGGCGTCATTCAGGCGGTGCTGCAGCGGCCCGATGTCCTCCTGCTCGATGAACCGCTGTCCGGGCAGGACCTCGACTCCCAGGAGGTGTTTATCCAATGGATGAACCGGCTGCGTGCTGAAGGGGTGGCGCTGGTGATGTCCTGCCACGAAAAGCACCTCTACGCCCGGATTTCCGACGCTGTCTATGAGGTAAAAAACAAAGGTCTCTTTCCACTGCAAACAGCGCCGATGCCCTCCGCGGAATTCGACAGGATGGTTTTTACGGGGCAAAGATTGCCGGATTTATCCCGCTTTGACGCGCGCGTCGAGCACGCCGGGCAGCGGACCATCATCACAACACCGGAAGCTCAGAGCAGCAAGCTACTTCTCGTCATGCTCAAAAGCGGCTGGAAACTGAGGGAGATGCACCATGCGCAAAACAATTGAAACCGTAAAATATCAAATTCTACTCTATTTCCGTTCTCCGAAATTTGTGATGCCGCTCGCCCTGCTTCTCACCTTTCTATGCGTCCTCTACGCAGTCGCCCCGGTCGGAGTCATTGACAGCTTTACTGTGACAGCGGTCGGCCTCTTTTTCATCATGGTGTGGATCGGCCTCAGCTGCCAAACGCTGGAATCCTCTGTTTCGGAACAGCTGATGGTCCTAAAGCTTGGCAGTCCGGTCCGCTATGCGGTCTGCCGCTGCCTGTTTCTGGTGCTTCTTGGGTGGATCGTCAGTGCAGCCGCCCTCCTCTACCCGATTGCAGCTCATGCGGTCAACCGGTTTGCGCTGTTTTCCAGGCCGCTGACGCTGCCGGATGCTGCGGGAGCCTTCACCCTCTTTTGCTGCGCCACCTGCATGGGCGCTGCGGTCGGTTCGCTGTTTCATCCGAGAATCCTGCGGGACCGAAAAATTGCCCTGCTGTTGACGGCGTTCATCGCCATCGCGGGACTCGCCAAAGCGGGGATTGTCAGGCAGATACCCGCTGCAGGCATCATTGCCTGGCTTCTGCCGCCACTCGCCGACGTGATCGCGCTTTTTACCGGGGCAGAGCAGTTCTCCCTCTCCTCTGTCGTGTTGGCAGCCGCACTGATGGTGGGATATGGAATTCTGCTCTTTGCACTGAATGTTTTTCTCCTGTACAAAAAGAAATTCTGAAGCTGCTTTTCGCGCCAATCGGCTCAGCACAATACGGTTTCATCTTGAATTACAAGGGAGCAGGCAGTGTGCTGGCCTATTTCTGCTTGGCATGGAAAAACAGCCTCCTTCTAATTTGTTATGCGGCTGCCAAACCAGCATGTACACCGACAATAAGCTCTGTTGTTCCGGAAGGTTGCGATCTGCACCGGTTGTGCCGGTGATTTTCCCCGAAAGCTGTTAAAAAGACTACCGGCAAAGCCACTGATTCAAAGTGCCAAAAATCTCCTGGGTTGCAGTTTGCAGCTGGGAGGTTTTTTGATGCTTTGTGCCACTCCTCTGACATTAAAAGC
>CBCSOX010000044.1:0-16500 GCA_965141735.1 uncultured Oscillospiraceae bacterium
AAAAAAATCTCATGTTTGACAGAAAAACGGATTCGTTCAGCTTGATTGCTGAATCATCTGTCAGAATCTCTTGTAAAAGACCAAAGCGACATGGAAGCCGGCTACGCCGTCCCTGCAGACAAGATGATTGCCGTGTAGAAGGATGCTTTCTGGCTGCCTGACGCTGCGGCTGAATTTCCGAATGACGCAAAAAATAAGAACAAAGGAGAGATCTGTATGAAAAACAAATGGTTTAAGCGTATTTTGAGCGGAGCACTGGCCGCGCTTTTGATCGCGGCGACGATTCCCGTTTCTGCACAGGAAACTGCGGACGGCGGGGCGGGGCGGACAGGTATGAGCCCGCTGGCAGAATTCTTTGACGAATCGCAGCTAAATCCGGCTTACACCGAGTGGCTGGAGAATGGCGGAGAGGGTCTCGCTCCATCCGCACAGAATTTTTCTTATCTGACAAAGAGTTATGCCCGTCTGCGCTCGATGCAGAACTATGCGCTGCTGCCGGAGGAATACGATTTGAGGGAGTTCGGCCTGGTGGAGCCGGTTCCCGATCAGGGACAGCTTGGTGTCTGCTGGGCAATTGCCGCCAATTCCGCAGCCGCAGGCACTCTGCTGGAGCAGTTCCCGCAGACCTCCCTTTCCCCTATCCACACCAGCTGGTTTACCCTGCGCGGGCCGGAGGAAGAGGAATACCGGTATACGGATGACCCGTATCTGGCGGGTGGAAATGATGGAATTGCTGTGGGTACGATGGCTGCGTGGAAGGGCCCGATGGCCGATGCCAAGGTCCCGCTGAGCCCAGACGATCAGAAGGATCCACCAGAAAGCCTGCGGTATGAGGCAGACTATCATTTGCAGGACGCCTACTATATGCCATATGGCTGTTATTATGACCCGAATTGGGAGATGCATATTGCGGATGAGATCACCAAACAGCTTCTTATGGAGACCGGTCCGGTGACTATTAGTTACTTTGCTAGCGGAGAGAACACCTATGACGAGGAAACCTCTTCCTATTATAACAGCGAGTCTCAAATCCCAGATCACGCCGTTTTGATTGTAGGTTGGGATGATAACTATCCAAAGGAGAATTTCTGCGAGGGCAATCAACCGCAGCACGATGGCGCATGGCTTGTGCGCAACAGCTGGGGAACCAGCTGGGGCGACGACGGCTATTTCTGGCTGTCCTATGAAGATCAGAGCATCCAGTCCGGTAATGCCTACCTGCTGGAGGAAGCGGACAACTACGCCAAGAATTATCAATACGACACCATGGGCTGGTCCTATTCTGTGGCCCTGGCCGAAGATCCGGAGCAGGCGAAAACGGCAAAAGCCGCAAACATTTTCACGGCGGAGGGCGACGAGCAGTTGGAGGCAGTCTCCTTCTACACCACCGACGCGGGCACGCAGTACACAATTTCTGTCTACACCGGCGTGGAAGAGGGGCAGCCGGAGTCCGGTACGCAGCAAATTCAAAGCCAGACCGGGACGGAGCCTTACGCCGGCTACCACACCGTTGAACTGGAACATCCGGTAAAGCTCACTGTAGGGGAGCGTTTCAGCGTTGTCATCACTTTTGAAAATCCCGATTTCGCGGCCCCCCTTGCCATTGAATGGTGTCTGAAACCGACAAAAGACCACCTGCCTGAACATATGGGCAGCGGCGGAGAAAGCTATGTCTGTGTGAACGAAACATGGGAAGATGCGGCGGGCGATCTTACTGATGAATGGTATCTCACCAACGTCTGTATCAAGGGCTTTACCAATCCACTTCCGGAATCTGATGCAGCAGTTGCCTCTGTCCGCTTTTCCGAGATG
The DNA here is from genome assembly GCA_965141735.1 of uncultured Oscillospiraceae bacterium. Lineage (GTDB taxonomy): Bacteria > Bacillota > Clostridia > Oscillospirales > Ruminococcaceae > Massilioclostridium. The sequence goes on from CBCSOX010000044.1 coordinate 1,813, forward strand.
GAGGGCCCCCTGGCGGATGGAACGGATATTTCCCTGACTGCCGAGGGAGCGGAAGAAATCTATTATTCCGTTGACGGTGCCCCCTATCAGAAATATACCGTGCCGCTGTCACTGGATTTTGCGCAGCAGGATGCTCATACAGTTGCTGCGTATGCAGTAGATAACGGAAAACAGGGCAATACAGTTGAAAAGAGTTACACAAAAGCGGTTGCCCAGCTCACCGATTTGGCGCTGAAATATGGTGGTGTCGTCGAGCACTGCGAAACCGATGGATTCACTGAACAGTCCGCCTACTTGCCTATCTATGCGGAAAGCGTACAGGTGATGGCGCAGAGCGCCGACAAGATCACGGTGAACGGGCAAATGCTGAACTCCTCCGATTGGAGCGGCGAAATTTCACTCACCCCCGGTGAAACCGCAGAAATCACCATTGAGGCCACAGGCAGTGGAAAAAGCGCCAGCACTTACACACTGGAAGTATACCGCAGTATGCTGACCTTTGACTATGAAGCGGAAACAGTGCGCTATGACGACACAAACTATACCGTAACGGACACGCAGGGGGATGGGATCAAATCCGGAGATTCTATTACCGCACTCATCAGCACAGAGAAGAAAACCGAATTGACGGTTACCCCAATTGCGGGCGGTGATAACCTCACCGAATACGTTCCCAAACGCATTCTTGTTTCACCTGTCGGAATCAACTATGCATTGGAGGAAACCGATTCCTCTTTTGGCGACTTGTACGCATACAGTGTCTACGCCGATATGTCGGAGGCTGTCCAGTGTGAATACGGACAGACAATTCCGCTGACTCCCGGGGTGGATGTCTATATCCAGCGTCAGGCTACCGATCGGGATTTTGCCAGCGCGATCTATCATTTAGAGGTTCCTTCCCGTCCCGCGGCGCCAGAAGTGACCGCAGTGGAAATCACCGACACTTCGGTCACCTTGCAGGCAATGGAAGGCGCCCTGTATTCGGCAGGCGGTGACTGGCAGGATACCCCTGTCTTTGCTGACCTGACTCCGGGAACGGAATACACCTTCCAGGTCTATTTGATGGCCACAGAAAATGCATTCCATTCGGAATACGGTACGGCGAAGATTACAACCAAAATACCCCAAGTCAATCCATCCGATTATTCCTTTGAAGTCAAGTATGTCGACGACGAAGGCAACCCGGTTCCGGGCGGCGGAACCATAACCTTTGAGAAAGCAGGGCCGTACAGCCGGGAGGATATCCCGCTGCCGGTTGGATATCTGGAAATCATCCCTGCCCACCCGGATGAAGACTGGTTGTTCCCAACCTCTTTGGAATGGATGGACGGCGCGTGGAGGGTCACAAACCCTGTTGTAGAAATCATGGTGGAAAAAATGGCGTCGGTGGAGATTGTCTTTCAAACGCCGGACGGCACCATCCTGGAGGACTTGAGCTACACCAAATACTACGACAGTGAAGGCGGCGGCATTGAAACCGTGTCCGCGCCGGAGGGTTATGAGTTTGTGGGTGAAAATATCTATGCAGTGGAGGTCATCCGCGACGAAAACGGAAAACTGGTCGCTGACCCGAGCGAGGTGGTGTTCACCGTAAAAGCGGTCGACACAGAAGGGCCTACCGATCCAGCAGAGCCATCCACACCAGACGACACAGACACCCCGGAGGGAAGTGGCGGACAAAGCAGTGAAAATAGTCCGCAAACAGGCGATGACAGCCACGCGAACAGCTTGCTTCTCCTGGTACTCGTATCAGCTCTCGTCACGATTATCAGAAACCGCAGAAAGAAAGAAATGACAACCGAAAAATAGAGGCTGTCATTTTGTAACAGCAGCAGAGCCGTAAGATTTCCTTTGAAATCTTACGGCTCTGCTGCATTTTATTCGGTTTTCTGATTTTTCCGATCAGACGGGCTGTTTATATGCCGAAAATCTATTTTTTCTTTTTGCCGAGTGCGAATCCTGCGAGCGCAAGCGCGAGAACTGCTGCGGGAATTGCCGCCGTGTCCCCAGTTTTGGGGGCTCCGGTTGAGGTAGCTGACTCCTGTTCGCCCGCGATTGGGACAAGCGCGTCGATCGCTTTGCTGAGTGTGGCCGCCGCACGGTCGACAGCCGCCTGGTCGTCTGCGCTGAGCGCCTCATCCTTTGCAGCTGCCCGCGCATCTGCAAAGACGCTGTAAAAGGCTTCTACACTCTCGGGTGTATAGGCCGCTGTGTCGATCAAAGCCGCGCGGGAAAGCGCGCTGACAAGCAGGGATTTATCCGCCTTGTAGCGCAGCGCGAGCATTGCGTCGAGCAAACGGGAGACCGATTCGTCGACATCCTGTTGCATCGCATCCTCATTGGTCAGAATCTCCCGCGCTGCGGTCAGAGCGCAGGTGAATTCCTCCTGCCCGGCGGCGACATAGTTGCTCAGCTCAAGGCCTTGAGCCTGCTCAATCAAGAAGGAGAGCTGTGAAGTATCCCCCTTCTTGAACCCGAGCTGGTGGATCGCATTCATGAGGCGGATCCACGCTGCATCCACCTTGTCCTGTGTGGCGTTTTTGTCCTCGTCTGTAGAAACCGCATTGCCGAGCGCCCTGTGGAAATTCTGCTGGACACTGGAAATTGCTTCGTCAAATTCAACTGTTCCCAATACGCCGCGGGCGTATTCGATAACCCGGCGCAGGATGGACTTGTCCGCAGCATCGGGTGTTACGCCCGATTCACGGGTAATCACAAGATCGGTATACTGCATCTGGCGGGAGCCATCCGTCATCACGTCGATGCGCAGACGGGTCTCCCCTTCCTTGAGAATAAAGGTGCTGTTGTCCGGATTGTAATCTATGCTGGGATCACAGGTAATCATAAAGGTGCCGTTTCCGTTGACACTGCCCTCGACCTTGATTTCATACACCTCGTTGGGCACAGTGACGGAGTAGCTGCGCACCGCGGGGTCAAAGGCGGGATTGAGCTCTCCCGCGCTCAGCGTCAGACTGCCGAGGGTCGCCTGTTCGACCGGGGTGGTGTAGAGCTCGAGCTCAGTCAGCTGCATGCGGTAGAGGTTGTTGTCCGTGACCTTGGGCCGCAGGCTGTAAGCGTACAGCCGCACGTACTGAGCATAGCAGCTCTCAAAAGTAAAGGTCTGCGGGCCGTAACCCGGCAGCGGATAATCCCGCTCGGAATGAACAGTTTGCCAATTCACCCCGTCGTTGGAAACCTGGATGTCAAAATCAACCGGCATGCCGTAGCCGGGGGAATCCTCCCGGTACACCGAGGGATAGACCGTCAGGGTGTCAAACCGGCTTCGGATGCCCAGGTCGACCGAAACCCATTCTTGGTGGTTTTGGTTGATGTCGTTGTTGGAGGTCCAGCCGCAGTATTCGCCCGACGAGCTGAGATTAATGCGGTCGCCATCGGTGAGGTAGTTGATGTGCCAGCCGTTGGAGGCGTTGACGGTGCTCGAGGCGCTGACCTTGCCGCCGAGCGCGATGTTGCCGGAACGGTAATAGGCGAGCGCGCCGGCAGCCATCTCCAGCAAATCATAACTCTGACGCAGCATATCTTCTGACATAGACAGATCCTTGACCCGGCTCTGCGCCTCATTGTAATAGTAGGCAAAGGTATCCCAGTAATCCCCGAAGTAGTCCTCCCGCTGGAGAGTAGAGTACTGTTCGAGCAGCGCCTTGAGTTCGATGCGCGCCTGGTTGGGATACTGCTTGAGCTGTTCCACCGCCGCTTCAAGGTCGGCGACTGCACGGTTGATCTCGATCTGGGAGCCGCTTGCGAGGGTTTCCTTCGCACGGCTGAGCGCCGCGGTAAAGAGGTCCCACGCCTGCGATTCGTAATCCTCCTGCGCAAGCGTCCCAGCGTAGTCCACCGCGCTCTGCAGTTCTGCGGTGTAGCGCTCAACCCCGTCGGTTGCGGAGACAAAGGAGTACCGGCCGGAACCGATGGTCACGCTGGTCGACTCCCCGGATGCTTCCACTGCGGTCACGCCGGGAAGCGCAGCGCTCACAACAACGCCGTCACTGGTGAAAATTTGATCGGCGCGGGAGGTGGGGAGGATGAGCTGTGCGGTCGCGCCCACCGGGACGGTGATTTCAAACAGGGCTGTCCCGTTGTCCCGCAGTTTCCAGGAGGAGGAGACTTCCCCGCGGGCGGTCATCGTCTTGGCGCTGACCCACTCGAGCCCGCCTGTGAGCTGGGGATGGATCACAAACGCCTTGGCGCCGTCCTCAAAGTCGCGGATGCCTGCAAGCCCTTTGAAGAGCCACTCGTCATAGGTGCCGAGGAAATAGTGGTTTTCCGAACGTGTGGTGTTTTCATAGCCCTCCCAGGTGGAGGTTGCACCCTGCTCGAGCCAGTAGCCCCAGCTCGGATAGGTGGTCTGGGTGAGGATGCGGTAGGCGACGTCGGCGTATCCGTTGTCGCTGAGCACCGGGAGGAGGAGCTTGGTGCCGACCATGCCGGTGTCAAGGTGATAGCCCTTCTGTTCGATGTCTTTGACCAGATTGTCGAGCACCCCCTGCTTGCACTCTTCCGGAACCAGGCCGAAAGCGAGCGGCACAAGCTGGGAGGTCTGGCGGTAACGGGTGCGTTCGCCGGGGTTTACCCAGTGGGTGGTCTGGTAGATCTGTTCTTCCGGCTTGTAGAACTTCGCGTTGAATGCGGTGTAGATCTGTTCCATTGCCGCGCGGTACTGCGCTGCGTCGTCGGCTTTGCCTAGGCGGTCTGCGGTGTTCGCCATCGCCTTGAGCGCCTCGTAGACATAGCCGGTGCCGCAGATGCCCGAACCCTCCGACGCTGTGGCGTTTCCGCCCACATTGGGGTCTGTTCCGCCCGACGGGGCGACCCAGTCGGCGAGCTGCCCGTCGCCCCACACCCAGCCGTTGCGCTGGATCTCGGAGATTGTGAGGGTCATGAGCTTCCTCATGCTGTCGTACTGCGAGGCGGAGAAAGTTTCCATGCCGTACTGGTTAACCAGCTGCTGGGTGGCAAGGATATAAATGGTGTTCCACACCGGGGTGTTTTCCACGCCCCAGTCCGCAGTGGGAGCGATGTTCGGAATAATGCCCGAATCGGTCTGGCAGTCCTCGAGGTCCTCGAGGAATTTGGCTAGAAAAGAGCGGACGTCAAAATTGTAGGCCATGGTCTCGGTCGAGACGTTGGCGTCGCCGGTCCAGCCGTTTTTCTCCCACACCGGGGTGTCGGTCTGCTTGCCCTGGAAGGTGTTGAGGATGGTGCGCGCCATAATCTCGTGCAGCGCGTTGATCTGCTCGTTGGAGGAGGAGAAGCTTCCGTCTTTGCCCACCTCATTGTGGATTGCGTAGCAGGCAACCTGGTCCGCCGTCAGCTCGCCGGGATACCCGTCGATCTGAATGTATTTGTAGCCCTTGTAGCTGAAGCGCGGTTCAAAGCTCTCGCCCGTCTCTCCCTTGCAGATGTACTTGTCCTGCTGGATGGTGCGGTAAAACCAACTGTCGTTGCCCTGCTTTTGCAGCGTGCCGTCGGCGTGGAGGCGCTCGCCGTAGGTGATGGTCACCTCGGTGCCCGCGGGAGCGTCAAGAGTCAGCTTCATCCAGCCGGTGGTCATCTCGGGGTTGTTGATGATGTAGGAGCCGTTTGCGAGCTTGGTCACCTCGGGGGTGAATGCCTTCACCCGGCGCATTGGCTCCATCTGCTGGAACTTGAGCTTGCCCGCCGGTGCGCTGACGACAATCGCGTCGTGCCACGACCCGTCCTCGCTGTAGCCGGGCTGGTCAAATCCCGCCTTTTCCTGCCGGGCGTCGTAGGTCTCGCCGTAATAGATGCTGTCAAAGACAGTCGGGCCGTCGCTCGCAACCTTCCAGTCGGTGCCAGTGGCCACCGTTTCGGTTGTCCCGTCGGCGTAGCGGATTTCGAGCTGCATCAGCAGCTTGGGGTTGTCCCGCCACGCGGCGTTCTGCCAGTTCCAGGTGGACACCGTCTCATTGTAAAAGCTTTTGCCGAGCTCCACGCCGATTGCGTTGCCACCCTCCTTGAGCAGAGGCTCCACGTCGAACACTCGATAGAACACGCTTTTGTTGTACTGGGTGTGCGCCGGATTGAGCACTGTGTCATCGGGGTTCTGACCGTTGATTTTGAGGTCAAACAGCCCGAGCCCGCAGACGTAGGCCCGCGCTGACGCGACTTCCCCCTTCACCTCGAATTCCTTGCGCAGCAGCGGTGCGGAGGTCACCTCAGTCACTGTAGTCGAGATGTTGACCTGGGTGCCCCACGGAGCGCTGCCATAGGGGAGGATCTGGTCGGGTGTTCCCCAGCCGCTGTCGTCAAATCCCGGCTGCTCCCAACCGCTGCCAGGGGTGTTGGTGAGCTTCCAGCTCCCGTCGGTGATCATCTCAGTGCTGCCCCCATCTGTGTATTCGATGCGCAGCCTGCCGATGAGCCCGCCGTAGCCGAGGGAGGTGTTGTGCCCGTCGAGCGCGATGGTGTTTTCTCCCGCGACAACTCTGTCGGTGATGTCAAACGCCGCGCCGCTCTGCCAGGTCTCAGATTCCCCGACCAGTTCTCCGTTGAGGTAGAACTTGCCCTTGTCATCCACAGTGTAGCCAAAGACTGCCTTGGAAACCGTCCGGTTTGGGTCAATGGCAAAGGTTTTGCGGAAATATTGGTGTCCCTCGGGCGTCTGGTCGAGCGGCGCGCCGAAACGCGACCAAATCCAGTTGCAGCCGTCCACCTGCATGCCGACTGTGTCGGACGCGAGGCTGTCGCCGATCCACTCGCCCACCCAGTCGCTCTGCGCGAGCATGCCGGTTTCAAAGGAGGAGACTTCACTCCATCCGCTCCCCCGGTCCTGGTCATCCCACACCTGCACCGACCAGTAATAGGGGGTTTTGGACTGCAGGGAAGGGCCTGCATAGGGGATATCAAAATTGTTTTCCCCCGCTGTCTTTCCAGTGTCCCAGATATCCCCTTCCCCGTTTGCCGCCTGCTCAGGCGTTGAGGAGACGACCAAGCGGTAAGCTGACTGGCTTCGCCCGTTTTCACTTGTGCCCAGTCCCCAGCTGAACGTGGGGTTTTGATCAATCCCCATCGGAGCGGCCAGGCTGTTGACTTCCATCTCTGCAATGTGAAGCGCTGGCAGTTCGGCGGCAAAACCCACCGGAGCAGCTGCAGCAACCGAAGAAAACGCGAGTGCCATACTCAACACTACCCCGACCGTGCGTATCCATTTTTTGTTCATTTTTTACTCCTTTCTCTCTGCCCGCAGCGCGGGCTCCCCAAACTTCCCCCGGCCCCCTTTCAGTTGCTTAAAATTCATTAATTTTTTATAGAATTAAAAGCATTGATAGCTTTATTATATGAAGATATTACCATAAAGTCAAGTAAAATTCACAGGTTTGACAAAGTCAACCCTCCCGTCGTATAATTGAAGGGAAATAAGGAGGTATTCCGATATGAAAATCACTCCGAAAATGCTCCAGGCGGCAAAGGGAGAATGCCCCGCCGAACTGGTTTTGAAAAACGGGCAGGTGCTCAACCTGTTTACCCGTGAGCTGCTCCCCGCCGACGTCGCAGTCTGCTCGGGACGAATCGTGGGGGTGGGCAGCTACAGCGGGGAACAGGAGGTCGACTGCACCGGCAGGACGATTGCCCCCGGCTTTATCGACGCCCACCTGCACATTGAGTCGTCAATGGTCACCCCGGCGCGGTTCGCCGGCGTGGTCGCGCCCTGGGGGACCACCACCCTCATCGCCGACCCCCACGAAATCGCCAACGTCGCAGGCCTTGCGGGCATTGAGTACATGCTCGGGCAGACGGGGCTCCCCCTCAACCTCTACATCATGCTCCCCTCCTGCGTCCCCGCTACTCCCTTTGAGGACAGCGGCGCGGTGCTCACTGCCGAGGAGCTCACCAAACTCAAGGACAATCCCAACGTGCTCGGGCTGGGGGAAATGATGAACTTCCCCGGCGTGCTGTCGGGGGACACCGGTGTTTATCAAAAACTCGAGGCGTTTGAAGGCCGTGTGATCGACGGACACGCCCCCATGCTCTCGGGCAGGGAGCTGCAGGCCTACCGCCTCGCGGGCATTCTCGACGACCACGAGTGCTCCTGCGAAGAGGAGGTGCTCGAAAAGCTGCGCGCGGGGATGTTTCTCAGCGTGCGGGAGGGGTCTGCCGCCAAAAACCTCGACGCGATCCTTCAGACCGCCCGCAAGCACAATCTCGGCTTTGACCGGATGGCGTTCTGCACCGACGACAAGCACATCGGCGACATCGAGCGGGAAGGCCACATCAGCTACAGCGTCAAACGGGCGATCGAGCTCGGGGTGGATTTGTTTGACGCCTATCGGATGTCCTCTTACAACGCCGCGCAGTTCTACGGCCTGCGCCACCTCGGCGCAGTGGCCCCCGGCTACCAGGCGGACCTCGTGCTGCTCGACGATGTGCAGACCGCCTCGGTCTGCGCGGTCTACCATGGCGGAAAACTGGTGTCTCAAAAGAAGAGCAAGCCGGAAACAGCAGCTATCCCCTGTCCGGACAGCCTGCTTCACTCGGTCAACCCGGCGCCCGTTTCAAAGGGGGATTTACAGCTTCATTTGGACGGGACGCCCTTCCCCTGCATCGAGATGGTCCCCAACCAGATCCTCACCAAATGCGCCATGGAGATTCCGCCCGCTGTGGACGGTTTGTTTGTCCCACAGGGGGATTACCGAAAAATTGCGGTGATCGAGCGCCATCACGCGACCGGAAAACTCGGCGTCGGGGTGCTCAAGGGGTTCCCAGTCAACGGGGCGATTGCCTCGACGGTGGGCCACGACTCCCACAATCTCATTGTCATCGGCAGCAACGACGCCGACATGCTCGCGGCAATCGACGAGCTCAAGTGCTGCCAGGGCGGCTTTACCATCGTTCAGGACGGCAGGGCGCTCGGCACCCTACCCCTCCCGGTCTGCGGCTTGATGACCGACGAAGACACCGATGTGGTGGAGCAAAAGCTCGCCGCACTGCTCGAAACCGCGCACAGCGCCGGGATACCCCGCAGCTTTGAACCATTCATTGCGCTGTCGTTTCTCGCCCTCCCGGTCATCCCCGAAATCCGGCTGACCGACCGGGGAATCGTAAAAGTATAGAACAAAAAAAGAGGGATGCTATATGAAAAAACAGTGGTATGGAGTCAAGCTCCTCTACCGGTACAAGATCAAGGACCAGCCAGGGGGGCCGGTGTGTAGGACGCTGTTTGAGGAATCCGTCGTTCTGGTCAAGGCAAAATCCTTTGACCACGCCTATGAAAAGGTGGAGAAGCGCGCCCGCAAGGTGCACGAGGTGTATGAAAACCAATTTGGCCAGCAGGTGACCCGCACGTTTGACCAATCGATCGACTGTTTCTGGCTGTTTGACCAGCCGGCGTCCCACACCGAGGTCTACTCCTCCCATTTCGCCCTGCCGGAGGGGCAGCGGATCAAAGAGACGCTCGAGCGCAGATACAGCTTTTGCAGCAGGGAAGAAATGGAACTGCTCCGCCGTGAATAGCCGAAAAATCGGGTCCGCAACCACTGGTTGACAGATTTGTCCGCTCTGCTTGGTAGCGGTAGCGGAAAAAAAGTGCTATGCTGGCGGAGAGGTGATATGATGCAATTGAATGAAAAACTACAAATTCTCCGCAAGGAGGCGGGGCTGTCGCAGGAACGGCTCGCCGAAAAGCTCGGCGTCTCCCGCCAGGCGGTTTCCAAATGGGAGTCGGGACAGTCGACCCCGGACATCGAAAATCTGAGCGCGCTCAGCGATCTGTTTGGGGTGACGCTCGACGAGCTGGTCAAAAAAGAAAGTGCCCCCCAGCCGGCGCAGGCAGCCTGCCCTGCCTATGGCGGAGCTGTGCGCAGCTACCGTTTTGAATACGAGTACAAGAGCAAGCGCAAGTTCCTCGGCCTCCCGCTAGTGCACATCCACATTGGGCGAGGTCTGTGCAGAGCCAAGGGAATTCTCGCCATCGGCAATCTGGCCACCGGCCTGCTTTCGTTTGGGCTGATCTCAGCTGGGATACTCAGCTTTGGGGCGCTCTCGCTCGGCCTTATCGCCTTCGGCGCGCTGTCAGTCGGGCTGCTGCTCGCAATCGGCGGCTTTTCGGCCGGCACCTTTGCGGTCGGCGGAATCTGCGCCGGGGTGTTTGCGCTCGGCGGGATCGCCGTCGGGATGTTTTCCACCGGAGGGGTGGCAATCGCCTCCCACGTGGCGATTGGGGGTTTTGCCTCGGGCCACATCGCGATTGGTGACGCCGTGCAGGGGGCCCAGACCATCCACATCGACGCGAACAGCCTGAGCAGCGTTTCCGCTGGGCAGGTGCGCGCCCTGATCCAGCAGGAATTTCCCGGCCTATGGCAGTTCGCGGTGGACTGGTGCACCCTGTTTTTCCGCTGACCTACCGATGGGAATGCTTTCCCGTTTTGTCTGCTGGTGCGCCTGATTCTCAGGCTGCACATTTCGGAGCACCGCCCCATCTGCACAGCCCAGCTGGCAAATGGGGGCGGTGTTTTGACTCCGGCTGGCTGCACGCGTTCTGCCCAGCCCCGTTTCACACGACTGTACGGCTGCCTACAGGAAGCACTCTGTCCAAAGGGCGGTTGAACCCCAAAAAGCAATTAAAACCGATTATCACCCCTTCCCCAAATATTGCGGCGCTGGTATTGCCGGATGGATGCGGGCCTTGTCGGAAAACCGCCCTGCCAAGGAAAATCTGCGCCGCTTTTACAGTAGCGGGCTTCGGTTAAAACGGTTGTTGACAAGCCATCAGCGCTTAAAAAACAAAGATTTTCAAACTCCTTTACGGGATTGACACCTCCGACAAATTGTGCTAAAATAATTCCGGTTCATCGGAGGGTATATCAAACAAATGGTATGCTGGATAAGATGGTTGGCGACCCCAACTGTTTTATCCGGCTTTTTTTGCTTTCTAGGAGGTTTTATCTGTGCACGAGGCATCTCTGACCAAAGGAAATATCTACACCACCATGATCAAATTTGCCATCCCTTTTTTGTTCGCCAATCTGCTCCAGGCGCTCTACGGTGCGGCCGATCTGCTGATTGTCGGCTGGTTCTCCGACTCAGCGGGGCTCTCCGCAGTCGCGACAGGCAGCCAGATTCTGCAGACGCTCACCTGCACCATCGTCGGGCTCGCAACCGGCGGCACCGTGCTCATCGGGCGCTTTCTCGGAATGGGGCGGGAGGAGGACGTGAAGCGGACGATCGGGACCATGTTCACCCTCTTCTCCGTCCTCGCCGCCGCCTTCACCGCACTGTTACTGGTGTTTGCCCGCCCGGTTGTGGCGCTGATGCAGGCGCCGCCCGAGGCGTTTGACCAGACAGTGCAGTACACCTTTCTCTGCGGCTGCGGCGTGTTTTTCATCTTCGGCTACAACGCGATCAGCGCGGTGCTGCGCGGGATGGGGGACTCCAAAAACCCGCTGCTCTTCGTCGCCATAGCTTGTGTCTGCAACATCCTGGGCGACCTCATTCTGGTGGGATGGCTGCGCCTCGGCGCACCGGGCGCTGCAATTGCCACCACCGGCTCGCAGGGAATCAGCATGGTGCTCGCGGTGATTTTTCTCAAAAAGCGCGGCTTTGTCTTTGACTTTCAGCTCAAAAGCTTTGGCATCCGGCGGGACAAGGCGGCGGCGCTGCTCAAGCTCGGACTGCCCATCGCGCTGCAGGAATCCCTTGTCATGCTCTCCTTCCTCTTTATCACCGCGGTCGTCAACAAGATGGGGGTCGCCGCCTCGGCTGCAATCGGGGTCACCGAAAAAATTAACCTCTTTACCCTGCTGCCCCCAACGGCATTTTCCTCCGCAATTGCCGCGATGGTGGCGCAGAACATGGGTGCGGGGGAACCCGGCCGTTCCCGGCGCTGCCTGCGCATCGGCATTTTGTTCTCCCTTGTGTTCGGCGTGGCCTGCTTTGTGTGGCTGCAGCTCTCCCCCCAGAGTGCAATGAAAATTTTCACCACAGACCAGGCAGTGGTAGCGGCGGGCTCCCAGTATCTGCGGGCGTTCAGCCTCGACTGCGTCCTTGTCTGCTTCATGTTCTGCCTCAACGGCTTTTTCAACGGCTGCGGACACGCGGCGTTTTCGATGGCAAACAACCTGCTCTCCACCTTTCTCATCCGCGTCCCGGTCGCCTGGCTGTTCAGCCGCATCTCGTGGGCGACGCTGTTTGAAATTGGGCTCGCTGCGCCGCTTGCTTCCGCGGTGTCGATTGTCATCGCGTTTGTCTACCTGCGCACTGGAAAATGGAAAAAACTCGGGCATTCGGGTTGATTTTACGGAATTTTACAAAAATCAAATGTCAAATTTACAAAAAGTTGTGTTATAATAAAAAGTATCAACTGATACTATAGAGAATGGGGATAGCAAAATGATTTGTGCAAGCATTGACGTGGGTTCCAACACAATCCGCCTCTCGATCTATCAATGTGAAACCGACGGCATCAAACTGCTGCTGAACAAAAAGACGATGGCCGGGCTTGCCGGCTACGTCGAGGACGGCGCGCTCTCACCCAAAGGCATCCACAAGGCGTGCTCTGTCCTCAACAGCTATAAAGACATTGTACACAACTTCGGCATCGAGCAGCTCTACGTCTTTGCGACCGCATCGCTGCGCAACATCAGCAATTCACAGGAGGCGGTGGCCCAGATCGAGCAAAAGACCGGTCTTGCGATCGACGTCATCACCGGCGAGGAAGAGGCAACGCTCGACTTTATCGGCGCCACCCGGCTGATGGATGTCGACGACGGCATCCTTGTCGACATCGGGGGCGGCTCGACTGAAATCGTCGTGTATGAGGACGGAAAAATTCTCAAAGCGACCAGCATTCCGGTCGGCTCGCTCAGCCTGTTTTCGGGCTACGTTGGGGGACTGATTCCCACCAATGAGGAGCGCAAGGAGATCCGCCGGGCCGTGATCGACGAGCTCGACAAAATCGAGGAACTGCGGCTGTACGACTACCCGGTGATGTGCGGTGTCGGCGGGACCATCCGCGCCGCGCTCAAGATCAACAACGACAAGTTCAACCTCTCGGCCGGCAACCGCTCCATTGAGGCGGAGAATATTAAAAAAATCCTCAAATGCCTCAGCGGCAGCTCCAAGGAGACGCTCACCAAAATTTTACAGGTGATCCCCGACCGTATCCACACCATTGTGCCCGGGATGATCCTTTTAAACACCATCATCAAATATTTTGGTACTGAGACAATCTACGTCAGCAATTATGGGGTGCGCGAAGGATATCTCAGCCAAAAAATCCTGAAGGAATGTGAGGCAAGATGACCAAAGCCGATTTTCATTACGACGCAAGCTACACCCAGGACAGAGAGCTGTCCTGGCTCAAATTCAACCAGCGGGTGCTCGAAGAGGCGAAGGAGAGTTCTGTTCCCCTCTACGAGCGGCTCAAATTCGTCTCGATTTTCACCAGCAACCTCGACGAGTTCTTTATGGTGCGGGTGGGCAGCATCTATGACCTCTCGCTACTCAAAAAAACCCACATCGACAACAAGAGCGGCATGACCCCGAATGAACAGCTGAGTGCGATCTTCAAGGCGGTCACCCCATTGTACAAGCAGCGGGACAAAATCTTTGCCGAGATTGAGGAACAGCTGCGCCAGTACGACATCTGCAACCTCGGCATCAAAGAGCTTGCGGGCAAGGAGAAAAAGTTTATCGACGACTATTTCCACTCCTATGTGCTTCCTGTCCTCTCCCCACAGGTGGTGGACGCGCACCACCCCTTCCCCCACCTGGTCAACAAATCGATCAACATCGTGGTCATGCTGCGGGATGAGGACAAAAAGACAATGTACGGCATCCTGCCCATGCCCCACCTGCTCCCCTACCTCGTCTTTTTGCCGGGCAGCTCGGTGCGGTATGTGCAGCTCGAACGAATCCTGCTCGAATACGCGGATGAGGTCTTTCAGATGTATGAGATCACCGACAAAGCGATCGTCTCGGTCACCCGCAACGCGGACATCAACCCGGATGACGAGAGCTTTGACGTGGAGGACGACTACCGTCTGCACATGAAAAAGCTGCTTAAAAAGCGGGCGCGTCTCGCCCCGGTCCGCCTCGAAGTACTCGGCGACATCTGCCCCGAGCTGCTCGGATTCCTCTGCGAAAAGCTCCATTTAAAGCAAGAGCAGGTGTTCCACAGCAAGTCCCCGCTCAAGATGTCCTATGTGTTTTCGCTGCTCGAAAAATTTTCCCTCCCCACCCAGCGACAGCTCACCTACCCCCCCTTTCAGCCGCAGTATCCGGCAAGCGTGGTCAAGAGTGAGCCGATGATCCGGCAGATCCTGCGGCAGGACATCCTGCTGTTCTACCCCTATGAGCAGATGGACCCGTTTCTCCGTCTGCTGCGGGAGGCGTCGACCGACCCAAATGTCATTTCGATTAAAATCACCATCTACCGCCTCGCCAACCAGTCCAAGCTCATTGAATACCTTACCACAGCGGTGGAGAACAACAAGGATGTGACTGTGCTCATGGAGCTGCGCGCCCGGTTTGACGAGCAGAGCAACATCGACTGGTCGGACGTGCTCGAGCAGGCGGGCTGCAAGGTGATCTACGGGTTTGAAAACTTCAAGGTGCACGCCAAAATCTGCCTGATCACCCGCCGGGAAAAGGCGAAGATTCAGCACATCACCCAGGTGGGCACCGGCAACTACAACGAAAAAACGGCAAAGC
>CBCSOX010000045.1:0-16172 GCA_965141735.1 uncultured Oscillospiraceae bacterium
AAAACTCTGTTTTTTCCACCTCACCGCCTGCGCGAAAGGTGCTGTGCACCGTAATGAGAACTTCCTGTTTCATTGTCAATTCCTTGCTCTGCGGGATATTGCCCCGCGATTTTTTAGAGGAGAATCTGTTCGACGTGGCCGTTGACCGGGTCGCCGAGAAAGAGGTTGGCGCTTTCGGTGAACGACTCGGGGCTGTCGCTGACAAAAAAGCTGTAACTTCCCCGTTCTTCCTGAGTGTTGAGCAGCCCCTCGCTGGTGAGCACTGACGCGGCAAAGCGGGCGGTTTCCCGCCCCGGGTCGATGAGCCGGACGTCCGGCCCGACGATGTCCCCGATGATCGCCTTGAGCAGGGGAAAATGGGTGCAGCCGAGGATGAGGGTATCAATGTCGCTGCCGAGCACCTGCTTGAGATAGTCTTGAGCAACGAGGCGGGTGACCTGGTTGTCGCGCTGCACATATCCGTTTTCAACGAGGGAGACAAAAAGCGGGCAAGGAATGCCTGTGATCCGCGCGCTGGGGAGAATGGTGCGGATCGCCTTTCCGTAGGCCCCCGACCGGATGGTAGCAGAGGTGCCGAGCACGCCGATGTGACCGGAAATCGTCTTGGAACAAGCGGTCTGTACGGCGGGGAGCAGTACGCCTGTGTAGGGGAAGGGCAGCTCGTCGATGGTTTCATTGGGAAGGACCGCGCTGACGGTTCCGCAGGCGGCAATGGCCATTTTAATTTCCTTGGATTTTAAAAAGGAAAGGTCTTGTTTGGCGTAGTCAATGATCGTCTGGCGGGAACGAGTGCCGTAGGGAACCCGTCCGGTGTCGCCAAAGTAAACGAGATTTTCGTGGGGCAAAATGCGTTTGAGCTCCTTGACAACCGTCAGGCCGCCCACCCCTGAGTCAAAAATGCCGATGGCGCTGTTGTTCATAGGGGAACAACTCCTTTACGGGAATTTCGGTTCAAAACCTAAAATCTATGTACAATTCAATAGAACTTTTTCAGTCAATCGTGTTTCCACATATGGGGACAGGGAAGCATCCGAGTAGCTGTGGGAAACCTTTGCAACTAGAATAAAAAGAACGCGGTCTGTCACGGGCGCTGCTCGCAAGAACAGGGGGAGAATAAGACTGAGCCGTGAGAGAATCCCCTGGGCCATTGCAAAATAACAGAACGCGTCCTGCCAGCGGGCGCTGCCCGCAAGAACAGGGGGAGAAGGGACTGAACCGCGAGAGAATCCCTTTGACCTACCACGAAACAGAAGAACGCGATCTGCCAGCGGGCGCTGCCCGCAAGAGCAGGGGGAGAAGGGACTGAACCGCGAGAGAATCCCTTTGACCTACCACGAAACAGAAGAACGCGATCTGCCAGCGGGCGCTGCCCGCAAGAGCAGGGGGAGAAGGGGACTGAGCCGTGAGAGAATCCCTCTGGGCGTATTGCAAAACGACAGAACGCGTCCTGCCAGCGGGCGCTGCCCGCCCGTTAGTCGAGGGCGAGGGTGATGAGGCGTTCGAGCAGCTCGCTGTAGGGCAGGCCGGAGTATTCCCATAGCTTGGGATACATGCTGATTGAAGTAAAACCGGGCAGGGTGTTGGGTTCATTCAAATAAATGGTGCCGTCTTCGCTGACAAAAAAGTCAATCCGCGCAAGGCCGCTGCAGCCAAGTGCCTGATACGCACGAACCGCAGTCTCCTGCACGCGGCGGGTGGTCACTTCATCGAGATCAGCTGGAATCTTGAGTTCGGAGTCGGACTGATATTTTGCGTCGTAATCATAAAATTCATTGCAGGGGATAATCTGGCCGAGCGCGGAGGCCTGTGGCGCGTCGTTGCCGAGTACGGCGCACTCCACCTCTTTGCCGGAGAGCATCTCCTCCACAATGACCTTGCTGTCGTGGGTAAAGGCAAATTTGATGCCCTCGCGCAGCGACTCAAAATCGGTTGCTTTGGTGATGCCGACCGATGAGCCGGCGTTTGCGGGTTTGACAAAGATCGGAAGGCCGAGTTTGTCAATGAACTGCTCGCATTTTTCGTTGAGCTGGGGGAGCTCTGTCTTTTGGATCTGATCCCAGTTTGCGGTGCGGATCCCCGCTGCGTCGAGCACGGTGTGAGTCATCGCCTTATCCATGCAGAGGGCGGAGGAGAGGGTATCGCATCCCACAAAGGGGATTCCAGCCAGTTTAAACAGGCCCTGAATGGTGCCGTCCTCCCCGTTTCGTCCGTGCAGGACCGGGAAGACGCAGTCAATTTTCAGCAGAGAGGTGCTGCCGTCCTCCAGAATTTTGAGGATGCCGCCGTGGGTGCGGTCGGGGCTGATGATGGCCGAGGCGCAGTCGGGGTGTTCCTTCCATTCACCGGTTGCGATCAGCTCGACGTCGCCGGGATAATAGAGCCAGCGTCCGCTTTTGGTGATGCCAATGCAAATGATTTCAAATTTATCTTTGGGCATGTTTTTGATCACCGAGGTTGCGGAGACAAGGGAGACCTCGTATTCGCTCGAAACGCCGCCGAAAATGACAGCGACTCGCAGTTTTGCCATGGAGCATTCCACCTTATATTTCAATTTGATTGTGACAGAAAGATACATAAATAATGATACCATAACCGCTAGTCAAAAACAATCAAAGAATGTAACCGAATCATTTCTATTTTTTATACGATCTGCTGGAACAGCAGTGGCTTGTTTGTTGCTTATAGGACACTCTCATGTTTGTGCCGTTGACATACGAATGGGGACAAAAGAGAGGATCTGGAAAGAGGGAACAGGAGACGCGCCGTATCCCAATGTGCTGTGAAGTGTGGGAAGAAGATGAGGCGTGGGGGAAAGAAGCTGCACGAGCCGATAAAAATTTGCCTTTGGTGAAACCAATCGGTAGGGACCTGCGTCTAATGAGATGATAGTCGATTCAACGAAACATATTCTGACGCTTTTCGGCTGAATCTATGCTATTACCTACTACTTTTTTCTTTATTTCCATTTTGAATCTGGCCGGAACAGTGATAGGCTGTTCCGGCCAGATTCATTTTTTTACTGTGGGAAATTTTGTGTGAAACCTTTTGCGGGTTTGCGCTGTCTAATAAATTAGAAGGGGGCCGGGTAGATACTCCTTCGAAGCCTAATTTCCTGACCATCCATCCCAATTATCTACCTACTTTTAGAAAACTCCATCCAAAGCGGGCCGCTCACCCAGGCGGTCCGCACTTTTTATGCCTATTTAAAGAAAGAAACAAGGGATCATTTCTTTGGAAACGGGCGTTTTTCCCGGGTGAGGCCGAGAAGATAGTCGGTTGATACATTATAAAAGCGGGCGAGCTGGATGATTGCCCAGGTGGGGATTTCTCGCTCGCCCTTTTCGTATCTGCGATAGACTTCCCGCTGCATGTGGAGGAGTTCTGCAATCTGCTGTTGGGTTTTGTCCGCGTCCTGTCTCAGGTCTGTGATTCGCTGGAAATACATGACGGCACCTCGCTGTTGGGTATCCACCATAATATCGTTCGGCTGGCATCGCAGGAGCTCGAGCAGTGTATTGATTGTGTGGGTGCTGACCGGCTGATTGTATTGAGGCGGTGCAGCGTCCCCTTGCTGAACCCCATCTGTATGAGCCTGTAGGTGGTGAGGTTCTGCCTGCGCATGGTCTCCCACAACGGAGTGAACTGAATCGACATGTCGATACCTCGAATTTCAATTGGATTTATCTTTTGGGAAAGGGGCGTTTTTCTTTGGTGAGCCCTAGGAGAAAATCGGTTGTCACGTCGTAATAGCGGGCCAGTTCAATCACTGCCCAGACGGGGATTTCAAAGATTCCCGTCTCGTAGCGGCGGTATACCTCCCGGTGACAGTGAAGGAGGTCCGCGATCTCTTCCTGAGTCTTGTCCTGGTCTTCCCTTAAATCCCTTAGCCTTTGAAACTTCATTTTTATCACCTCTCGATGATGCTGTGCATGCAAAGAGCGTTTACTTTTTTGGAAACGGGCGTTTTTTGCGAGTGAGGCCGAGAAGATAGTCGGTTGAGACGTCGTAAAAGCGGGCGAGCTGGATGACTGCCCAGGTGGGGATTTCGCGCTCCCCCTTTTCGTACCTGCGGTAGACCTGCCGTTTCATATGCAAAAGGTCTGCAATTTGCTGCTGTGTTTTGTCTGTGTCTGTCCTTAAATCTGCAATTCTCTGAAAATACATCCGAAACCTCCAGGGGAATTTAATCCAATAGGTCGCTGTAGGAGACGCCCAGCACTTGAGCGATGATTTTGAGCTCGATGTCAGTGACAAACCGTTTGCCTGCCTCGATTCTCTGCACTGCGTTTTTGTCCACATCCAGCGCATGGCGCTGGAGCTCGTCCGCCAGCATGCGTTGAGACATCTTTGGGAAGCGCTGTTGGCGGATCAATCTAATTTTTGCCCCTGCCAGATTGTTTTTTCCATCCATCGTCTTGTTTTTAAACATCGTGTCACCAGCTGTTATTCATTTGGAAATGGATGTTTTTGGCTGCTCACGCCGCAGATGTAGTTGAGGTCTACATTGTAAAAACACGCGAGGAGAATGACGCTCTCGAGCGGGATACGGATTATTTTGGTTTCATAGTCTGAATAGGTCTTTTGTCCGACGTGGAGAAGGGCGGCAATTGTCTTTTGGCTGAGGTCACGGTCTTCGCGCAAACCTCTTAATCGATCGGTATAGTCCATGGAATCACCGCTTTTTCTTTGGTTTAGGGAGCAGTGTTTTTTCATCGGTCCGTCCCACGAGATAGTCGATTGTCGTCTGGTAATACTCCGCTAGTTTGATCCATGCTTCGATTGGGATGTTCACTTTGCCGAGTTCGTATTTTGAATAGTTGGTTTGTGAGATCGAGAGATAGGCTGCAAGCTGTTCTTGAGATAGGTCGCGGTCCTCACGCAAAGACCGGATGCGATCATAAACCATATTAATCACCTCATGAGCTAGTATAAATAAGCATTAACATGACTATTGATTTTTAGTTATAATGTGACTATAATCTATGTAGAGGTGATTGTTATTATGAGCATCATTGGTGAATTGTACAGTGGGATGATCAAGGAGGTCGAACAGCTTTATCCGCACAGCGAGGAATACAAGCGGGCGGAGCGCAGGGCGGACGAGCTTAGAACTGAAGTGTGGCAGGAGCTGCCGAAGGAGCTGAAAAAACGGTTCGGCCGCTATCATGGGGCGCAGGCGGACTGCTGCCGCGTCGGGAACCGGGAAAGCTTTGAGCAGGGGTTCCGGACTGGCGCGCGGCTGATGCTGGAAATTTTTCTGGAATCGGAAGAAAACCCTTGCAACAAACGCCAAAAAGAGATACAATAAGACATGTTTGATGCTACACATCGATCAATCATGCGCGCGGGGGCGGGGAATTTCGCAAAAAGGCTTGACTTTTCCTTCTTTCGTATGCTATGATGTACTCACCTCTAAAAGGGTTTATTTTTTGTGCGCAAAAATTTAAGGACGTTCCTTTTATGAGGGAGGCAGATAATAGTCCGATACTGCAGGAGGTGCCGATATGAGAGTAAAAATTACCTTAGCTTGCACAGAGTGCAAACAGCGTAATTACAACACGATGAAAAACAAAAAGAACGATCCAGACAGACTCGAAATGAACAAGTACTGCCGTTTCTGTCGCAAACACACTCCTCACAAGGAAACGAAGTAGTTGAAAGGTGGTTATTGGGATGTCTAAAGCAGAAGCTCCGGCAAAAGTCAAAAAGCCGAACATTTTCAAGAGAATCGCCAACTATTTCAAAGACTTGAGAAGTGAGACCAAAAAGGTCGTTTGGCCGACCAAGAGCCAGATCATCAACAACACAATTATTGTTTTGGTGACGATCATTGTGCTCGGTATTTTTATCGCGCTGCTTGACTTTGGCCTGGGTGCCCTGGTCAATTTCTTGTTTAACAAAGCGTAAGCGCGGAAGGACTGATTTTTCATGTCAGAAACCGCAAGATGGTATGTTGTGCACACCTATTCCGGTTACGAGAACAAGGTTGCGCAGAACATTGAAAAGGCGGTGGAAAGCCGCCAGCTCCACGATCTCATCCAAGAGGTGAAAATCCCCACCGAGACGGTTGTCGAAATCAAGGACAACAAAACCCGCGAGGTGGAACGCAAGCTCTTTCCGAGCTACGTGCTTGTGAAGATGATCATCACCGACGACACCTGGTATGTCGTGCGCAATATCCGCGGCGTCACCGGTTTTGTCGGCCCCACATCCAAACCCATCCCCCTTACCAAAAAAGAGGTCGAGGCTCTCGGCGTCGAGGATAAGAAGGTTGAGGTTGACTACCAGATCGGCGACTCGGTCAAAATTGTTGACGGATCGCTCGAAGGGTTTATCGGCATCGTACAGGAGCTTGACGTGGACAACAACATGGTCAAGGTCACCGTTTCGATGTTCGGAAGAGAGACGCCTGTCGAGCTCGAGCTCACTCAGGTCGTCGCAGTCAAAGAGTAAGAATCGCTTGACGATGGAGCGTTTAATAGATTTATCTTATTAAATGCTTGTGGGAGGAACGCCGAGTTTTGGGTGTTCCGCCTTACCACAAATTTTGGAGGTGCAAAAGAAAATGGCTCAGAAGGTTACAGGCTTTATTAAGCTTCAGATCCCCGCAGGAAAGGCAACTCCGGCGCCCCCGGTTGGTCCGGCTCTCGGTCAGCACGGCGTCAACATCATGGCCTTTACCAAGGAATTCAATGAGCGTACTAAAAATGATGCAGGTCTTATCATCCCTGTTGTCATTACCGTTTACGCTGACCGCTCCTTTACCTTTATCACCAAAACCCCGCCCGCAGCAGTGCTGATCAAAAAAGCCTGCGGTCTCGACAAGGCGAGCGGCGTACCGAACAAGACAAAGGTAGCAAACATCACCAAGGAGCAGGTTAGACAGATCGCCGAACAGAAAATGCCCGACTTAAACGCCGCGAACATCGATACTGCGATGAGCATGATCGCTGGAACCGCTCGTTCGATGGGCATTGTCGTCGTCGATTAGGACCCGCTGGTGGGAGGAACATTCCGCTTTGAACCACTCATGAGGGAGGATAAATGTAATGATACACGGTAAAAAGTTTGTTGACAGCGCAAAGCTGATCGACCGCAATAAATATTATGATGCAAACGAAGCCCTCGACCTCGTTGCGAAAAACGCAAAAGCGAAGTTCGACGAGACCGTTGAGCTTCACGTAAGACTCGGCGTTGACTCCCGTCACGCTGACCAGCAGGTGCGCGGCGCCGTCGTTCTGCCCAACGGAACCGGTAAAAGCGTGCGCGTCCTGGTCTTTGCAAAGGGCGACAACGTCATGGCTGCTGAAGAGGCGGGCGCAGAGTACGTCGGCGTCATGGAGTACGTTGACAAGATCATGAAGGAAAACTTCATGGATTTCGACGTGGTCATCGCAAGCCCTGACATGATGGCTGTTGTCGGCCGTCTCGGTAAGGTCCTCGGTCCCCGCGGACTCATGCCGAACCCCAAGGCCGGTACCGTTACCCCGGACGTCGCCAAGGCTGTCACCGAGGCGAAAGCCGGTAAGATTGAGTACCGTCTCGACAAAACCAACATCATCCACTGCCCGATTGGCAAAGCTTCTTTTGGCGCGGAAAAACTCGAGCAGAACTTTGATACCCTGATGAAGGCGATTGCAAAGGCAAAACCTGCCGCTGCAAAGGGGACCTACATCAAATCCTGTGTCGTCACTTCGACCATGGGCCCCGGCATCAAAGTGAACGCGGGTAAATTCGGCGCATAAGAGTTGACATTGCAGCTCGGCTGTGTTATACTAATAACGCTGTATTTTTCTAAAGACAGCAGGTACAAATGTGTAAAAGGTGTTTGCCTTGCCTGCCGAGGAGAAATCATAACTTGATTCTTTTGAATTGTTATGCCTTTCTTCGCGGTTTTGCGGGGAAAGGCTTTTTGTATATCAAGATATCCGGAGGTGAATTCATTTGCCAAGCGAGAAAGTATTACAAAGCAAAAAAGAATTGGTGTCTCAGCTCGCTGAGAAACTGAAAAACGCGGTTGCCGGCGTTGTCATCGACTACAAGGGCATCAACGTTGAGCAGGATACCAAGATGAGAAAAGACCTCAGAGAGGCCGGCGTTGAGTATTTTGTTGTCAAAAACACCATGCTCCGTTTCGCTGCGAAAGAGGTTGGTTTTGACGAGTTTGTTCCGCATCTCGAGGGAACCACTGCAATCGCAATCAGCAACGACGACGTCATTGCCCCTGCGAAGGTCATTTCCAAATACGCGAAAGAACTCAAAGACGACACTGATTTTGCGATCAAAGTCGGCTTTATGGACGGGAAAGTCATCGACGCCGCTACCGTCTCTGAACTCGGCAACCTGCCTTCCAAAGAGCAGCTCGTCGGTCAGCTCCTCAGCGTGCTTATCGCACCTGTTCGCGGCATGGCTGTTGCGCTTAACGCAATCGCTGAACAAAAAGAGAGCGCATAATCTGATTGTGCACACCATTTAAACTGAAATTTTAGGAGGATATTACCATGGCTGATATCGCAAAATTTATTGAAGATATTAAAGCTTTAACCGTGCTCGAACTCAATGAGCTCGTGAAAGCAATCGAAGAGGAGTTCGGTGTTTCCGCTGCTGCTCCGGTTATGATGGCTGGCGCTGCTGCAGGCGGCGAGGCTGCTGCTGAGAAGACCGAGTTTGACGTTATCCTGACCGAAGTTGGCTCCGGTAAGATGAACGTTATCAAGGCTGTCAAAGAGATCACCGGCCTTGGCCTGAAAGAAGCCAAAGAGATCGTTGACAACGCTCCGAAGGCTGTCAAAGAAGGCGTTTCCAAAGCTGACGCTGAGGAAATGAAAACAAAACTCGAGGGCGCTGGCGCAACTGTCGAACTCAAGTAGTTTTTGTTCTGAACATAAGAAACCGCAGTCTGAAACCAGGCTGCGGTTTTTTCTATGGAAAATTCCTGATGTCAGAGGTTTTTCATAGGCTTCTGCGTTGCGTAGAATATAGAAATTTAAAACGGACAGCATATGCAGGATAAAATTCAATAAGAAATTGCCCGTTTATAGATGGCAGGGTAGGTGCTGCGAATGAAAGAAATTTCACATGCGTCTTTAGATGTCTGTCGGTCTCAAGCCCTTATCGTCCCTCCAGCTTAGTCGGAGGTCCTGCCTGGTTGTACCTCGATCTTTGTCTGGGTAAAAGAACCGTCAAGCTAGCGGGTTCCTATTCGCTCTTGTTCCGAGCTGCCTCCCTTTTAGCGTGTGAACATAGACCTGGAAACGGGGGGAGCGTGTCTCGATATCCTGTTGAGACACGCCCAGCCAGAGGGTAATGTCTTCGGCTAGTTCCTGTGTGGCGTTTTTCAAGATGAGATGTTCCGAGCGCAGTTCAAACTGAATAATGGCGTCTGTTCCGTCTTCGCCCATTTGGGGGAGAAGATAGGCCCGAAAGCAGAGATTCAGTTTGTCAGCTGGGTAGCTGTGCGCTCGCCTGAAGGCGAGATCGGACGCTTCGGCATACCGAACTAGCTCTTTTTCCGAGGAGCACTCCTCCGGCGGCATAGGAAAACCGACCTCTTCAGGGAATGAGTTGAGAAGGACATTGACCTTGAGCATTTCTGTTTCGGAATCAGAAAGCGGATAGGGCAGGGCGTGATACTGTTGCGTTAAATACTTCGGCAGATCGGAGAGCAGGCGGAGGTTGGGCTGTAGGGTTTTCTGCATCTCTGTCAGACTGTTTTCATCATCCTGTTGTTTGGGGGAGTTCGTCTGAAAAATTGCAGTTGGGCCATTTTTCCCCCCAATGAGGGCGATGGATCGGGCACTCTTTTTTCGAAACAGACGCATGGCGAAACCTCCCGTTGGTTTTTGTTAATAGGCGCATAAAGGAATCTGGCGGATGGCATGTTTGTCAACAAATTGTTGGCAATTCGGCATTGACAAAAGGGAAAACCGGAGTTCTACTAAAATTAGAAAAGGTGCTGCCGATAGACGGTTAGCCCCCAAGGTTTCAGCTAAAAAGATAACCGATCATAGGAGTGAGGCGGTTATCTTTTTTTGTTGTACTGTAAAATGCGATCGATGAGGAGCAACAGAATTGCCATCATGATCAAATACTCTAGAGCAACACCCCCTTGTGGGGGCAGAATCACCGTCTACCGCTGGTTGGAAACGCCTTACAAATAGAATACTATATTTTATTGGATTAAGGCGATTCGTTTTAAATAGAGGTTGACAAATGGAGGACACAGGGTTATAATAAAAATAGAAAAGGTGTTGCCGATAGACGGCTAGTCCCCAATACAATAGTTAAAAAGATAACCGATTCATTGGAGTGAGGCGGTTATCTTTTTTTGTTGTTATGTATGATACGGTCAATCAGCAACAAAAGAATTGCCATCATGATCAAGTATTCCATAGCAACACCCCCTTGTGGGGGCAGAGTCACCGCCTACCGCTGGTTGGCAACACCTTACAAATAGGATACCATATTTTGTCGAAACTTGTCAAGTCTTTCAATAAAGCAATAGCATATCAAGTCAATCTTTTTGTTTGCTGCGAGTATACGGCTTTATTTCATCTGTTAGGCCAACAATATAATCTATACTGGTGTGGTATAAAAGGGCAAGATCAATTGCTTGCTCTAATGTGGGTATTTTGACCCCGCGTTCCATTTTTGAATAGTTACTTTGATCAATTCCTGTTTCCATTTGAACTTTGAGCTGTGAGTATTGAAATTTTTTTCTTAATTCCCTAAGGCGCGACATGTTATCATCTCCTAATTACATTATGTCAAATTTACCTATTGACAATAAGGTAAATGATACCTATAATGTAAGAGAAAACATGTTTTTTATGCATCGGGCAGTCTTGTGCACAGCGCTTTGCGAAGAAAGTTTCGTTCCCAGCGGCCGGGTGGGCGGGGGTTTCGAAAGGCAGGGCGGCTCACAGGCTGCCCGCTGTTTTTGTCCCTTTTTGTGAAACCATTAACTTTCATATTTCCTGCAATATTTTTCGCATAAAATTCATTTTGCCGTAAAATATAAGGAATATGCGAACACATTCAATGCGTTTTGCAGGATGGATTTAAAACCCCTGCATTTTATTCATATTTAATTTACAGTCCGGCCTTATACTATTGACAGTTCTATGCTAATATGATAATTACCAGAAGATTTGGATAATATAAAGAAAACAAAACAAAGGAGAACTGTTATGTTGACGAATAACAAAAATGTGCTCAACTGGGTTGATGAAATGGTTGCTCTCTGTAAACCGGACCAGGTTGTCTGGATTGACGGAAGCGACGAGCAGCTCGATGCCCTCAAGGCGGAGGCGATCTCAACCGGCGAAATGAAAGCCCTGAACGAAGAAAAACTCCCTGGCTGTCTCCTTCATAGAACCAAAGAAAACGACGTTGCCCGCGTTGAGTCGAGAACCTTCATCTGCTCGAGAAAAGAAGAGGATGCAGGCCCGACCAACAACTGGTGCGATCCCAAAGAGATGTACGCAAAGCTCACCCCGATGTACGACGGCGTGATGAAAGGCCGTACCATGTACGTCATCCCTTACTCCATGGGCCCGATCGGTTCGCCGCTCGCCAAAGTCGGCGTTGAGCTGACCGACTCGATCTACGTTGTTCTCAACATGGACATCATGACCCGCATGGGCAAGGCTGCGTTTGAGAACCTCGGCGAAACTTCCAACGACTTTGTCCGCGGTCTCCACGCAAAAGCGGACATCGATCCCGAAAACCGCTACATCGTCCACTTCCCTGAGGACAACACCATCTGGTCCATCAACTCGGGTTACGGCGGAAACGTGCTGCTCGGCAAAAAATGCTTTGCGCTCAGAATTGCTTCCTACCAGGGCAAGAACGAGGGCTGGATGGCGGAGCATATGCTCATCCTCGGCATCGAGAACCCGCAGGGCGAAGTGAAATACATCACCGCTGCGTTCCCGTCCGCTTGCGGCAAGACCAACCTCGCCATGCTCATCCCGCCGGAAGTCTACAAGAAAGCCGGCTACAAAGTCTGGACCGTCGGCGACGACATCGCCTGGCTCAAACCCGGCCCGGATGGAAGACTCTACGCGATCAACCCGGAAAACGGCTTCTTTGGCGTTGCCCCTGGAACCAACGCAAAATCCAACTTCAACGCACTGGAATCCACCAAGAAAAACACCATCTTCACCAACGTTGTCAACAACCTCGACGACAACACCGTTTGGTGGGAGGGTCTTGATAAGAACCCGCCGGAGAACGCAATCGACTGGCTCGGCAACGAGTGGAACGGCAAAACTTCCGACAAGAAGGGTGCCCATCCAAACAGCCGCTTCACCGCTCCGGCAGAGAACTGCCCCTGCATCAGCTCGGAATTCAACAATCCGGCCGGCGTTCCGATTTCCGCAATGGTCTTCGGCGGCCGCCGCGCGAAAACCGCTCCGCTGGTGTACCAATCCTTTGATTGGGAGCACGGCGTATTCGTCGGCTCGACCATGGCTTCTGAGACCACCGCTGCGGCAACCGGCGCAGTCGGCGTTGTCCGCCGCGACCCGATGGCAATGCTGCCGTTCTGCGGCTACCACATGGGCGACTACTTCCAGCACTGGCTCGACATGGGCAAAAAACTCGGCGACAAAGCTCCGAAAATCTTCAACGTCAACTGGTTCCGCACCGATGATGAAGGCCACTTCATCTGGCCGGGCTTTGGCGACAACATGCGCGTGCTGATGTGGATCCTCGACCGCTGCGAAGGCAAAGCGGACGCTGTTGAAACCGCAATCGGCTACGAGCCGAAGCCGGAAGACATCAACGTCGAAGGCCTCGACATCGACACTTCCGTCGTTGCAGACCTCCTCAGCGTGGATAAGGACCTCTGGAAAGAGGAAGCAAAGGGCATCCACGAGTTCTACGCCAAATTCGGCGACAAACTGCCGAAAGAGCTCTCCGCTCAGCTCGACGCCCTCGAAGAGCGTCTCGCGAAATAAGTAAACTTGTTTTAAATTTACAACACCCTCCGCTTTGTGCGGGGGGTGTTTTTCTTGTAGATGCCCCCCCGCTGTGCCGGGGAGTTCAGAAAAAGCTTTCTGGTTGAGTAGAAAATGCAGAGAAAGACAGCGCATGGGCAAATGTATATTTTTAGCCAAAGGCTTATGTTGAGAAAGCAAACGAGAAGCTGAGGTTAGAGCGTGAACCGAGCGAAACGAATAGGGCAAGATTGTCTGTTTGCAATCGGCTACCGGATGTAAGTCTTTACAAGCGTCGTTCGTAATGTGCGCCTTGAGGTGTTGCCAGCAGCATAGGGATTTGCCCGCATATGTAGTACCACCAGCTTAGCTGGTGAGTTTCTCTTGCAGCTTTCGTGAAAATAAACCGCCGGCTCTGCCGATGAGGGGAAAGAGCTTTCGCTTCCAGCATAGAGCGAAACGTTCTAGAGAGATCACTGCATTCGCAGCTGACGCGCATGTGATGCAAATGGCAGTTTTCAGTGCCTCTTGAGAGGTGAGCCGATAGTATGACCTTCTAGGGCTTGTGCATACCACCAGTTCAACGGGTGGTTTTGATTTGTGCAGAAAACCACCGGCTTTGCCGGTGGAGAGACTCAGCATGAAGCGGACGATCAGGGTATTGGGCAGTATCTGAAAGGAGATCGCACAAGGACTGCTTGAGCAAGCAGGACGGTGTATCGCTTTAGAGGGTGCCACCCGTTCAACTAATTTATAGGTGTGCACGGACCATTTGTATAGGAAGCAGGATATCGAGAGAGAACTGCCGAACGGTTCAAAATGAAAACTGGGGTTCGACCGCTGCGGTGGGAAAAAGCATGCTGCCCTGGTGGGGGACGCAACTGCCGTTTTCGAGGCGGTAGAATCCGTCGGCGAGGAACTGGAATTACATGTAAAACGACTTATATGCGGGAAATTTGGAAAAATAACTGGGTACTTTAGGATATAAAAGTGGGATTGTATTCGATGCGTAAAGTCCGGATTTGGGTTCCGAAAACGGTTTTTCATAGGGCTGCTATTGTGTTTTTAGAAATTTGATCCGCTTTCTTCACCTAAGGCGAGAAAGCGATCTGCCTGCTTTTTTGTTTTGCAAATCCTTTCTAAAACAGAGAAAAGTAGAAATATGACTCGAAGTATGGTACAATTGATTCAGGAAAATGCGCGATAGAACCGATATTCCAACAAAAAGCGGATTGGAGGCATAGATGAAAAGAGTTTTAAAGATTTTCACTGTAATTTTCGTTGCAGTTGTTTTTAGCCTACTTGCCTTTCTCCTCTCCATCCCAGTTGTGAATGACGCAGTAGCGGCGAAGATCGCGGATACAGTAGAAGGAATTCCCCTGCCACCCGAGACAGAGTTCTGTGAAAAGGTATCCCGGGCTGGTAAGTTGGCCGGGAACGGAAACGGCATGCAGTATTTTGGGGGAATTTTGATCAAGAGCGATTTGACGGCCTCGCAGCTCGAAGCCTACTATGCGGCCTGTGACAGCAATGGACTCAACTGTGTTGTACAAAGACAAGCGGGCCAAGGGCTGCATATGATCGAGCATGCAAAGGCCGCATGGGGCACTCAAATCGATGACGGTCAATACTATACCGTGTATGCGTGGGGCGATGGAAACAGCTTGTTTTCCGAGCTTGATTTCAGGGGATATTGAGCCAAGCCTGCGCTTCTGCAAAGCAGGGAAAGAACTACCGGATCAATTGAAATTTGGTTGTTGTTTCTGGGACGGTGGCCAGAAAGCCTCTTGCCAGTTGGTAACAAAGGTTAGAGACTCACAGATAGGAAATGAGCGTTGCATGTAAGGAGGAAGTTTTGAGGAAACGATGGAAATGGGGCCTTGCAGTTGCAGGGCTAGTCGTATGGGGAACGCTTGCGGCGGTGTTTGGATTCTGCGATCTGCAGATTTCCCAAGCAGTTTATGACCCAGCGGCGCGCTGGGCAAAATGGCTTGAATTTGCAGGCTATCTCGTCACCCCGGTTATCCTTGCGTGGGGAGTGCATTTTTTACTATACCGGCAGAGCAGAAGGCGGTGTTCTCCCCTGGTTTGTCCAGGCCACTGCCTGCTTGCAGCAGCAGTGCTCACGGCAATCTTTTTTCTTGCGGGCGGTACAAACGGTTGGGTGCGGTTTGGTGTGCTCGGCACAGTCTATCTGACTGGACTGCTCATTATTTTACTCAAAAGCTGGAGGCTGGACGACCGGAGGCTCAACGATGTCAGCCGAATTGTGTGGAGGACATTCGCAGGGTGCGCAGCGGTGTTTCTTGTGGTGACGGTGCTCAAAAACTGCGCCGGGCGGGTGCGCTTCCGGGAGTTGCAGGACCTGAGTGAGTATTCCCCTTGGTTTCAGTGGCATCCGCTCTCAGGGAATTACTCCTTCCCCTCCGGCCACACCGCGAACGCATCGGGGGTGTTTGGGTTTGTGCTGCTCGCACCGCTGGTGCGGGCTGGATGGAAAAAAGCTGTGCTCTGCGTTGCTCCGTTTGTGTTCACCGCAGTGATGGGGATGAGCCGGGTAGTCGCGGGCGCACATTATGCATCCGACGTCCTGTTTGGAATGGGGATTGCGGTATTGGTATTTTTTGCAGTCCAGGCGATAGCAGGCTATCGGCAAAATAAGCATTTTTGGTAAGTCATTTTATATAATAATGTGGCGATTCTGTACCGGATCGCCGCATATTTTGCTGTTTTTTTTGGTTAGACCTTGAAAATTTTGTGACCAGATGCTACAATAGAGAAACTAGAGAATTGGAGGAGATTTTATGAATTTCAAGAAATTTACAAAAGCCCTGTCTGTGGCTGTCATTGCGCTCACCCTGGTGTTTGCGCTGGCTGGCTGCGGCGACACCAAAGCAACTCTGGACTATGTCAACTCGCTTAAAGAGGTCACAGAGTCCGCCCAGACGGTCAACACCAATCTGTACACCCAGATTCAGGCGATCGACCTGGAAGACGAGTCCACAAAACAGGCTGTGATCGATTCGATCACCGAGCTCGAGGGAATTTATAAAAAATTCGCAGAGCTTAAGGCGCCGAAAAAACTTGCTGAGGTTCAGGATTCCTTTAAGGCCGGTTCTGAAAAGGGTCTGGAAGGGCTCGCCATGTACAAGGAAACTTTCCAGGGTATGAACGCGGACAGCGATATGACCCATTGTTTTGATTGGTGTGGCAGCTGCCTGGACTAAGGCT
>CBCSOX010000046.1:0-16017 GCA_965141735.1 uncultured Oscillospiraceae bacterium
AAGGACACGCTGATCGCCTTTCAGCTTCGGCACGGCCTTACACCCAACGGGGAACTAAACCGCGAAACCTGGAATAAGATCAATGAGGTTTATGCCGCCACCCTTGCAGCCCTGCCATCCAACGGTATGCCCGAGAGCAGCGAGCTGTATCCCGGGCGGTTCCTCTCTTTGAACATGACGGGAGACGATGTCACCGATTTTCAGCACCTGCTCAAACGCGCCGCAGCCCTGCACCCTGAGATTCCACCTGTCGAGGTGACGGGCACGTTTGACCCGGCAACCGAAAACGCCGTGCGCTACATCCAGAGAGAAGCGGGGTTTTTGCAGAATGATGCAGTTGGCCCCCTGACCTGGGCGCGGGTGGTGGAGCTGTCCAAAAACGGGGGCGGGTAAGGAAAAAATTGCTGCCCATTTCGTCACATCTTTGTAAGATCGGTTTGTTAAAATCAAGGCTGTACCCGGGATTTTCCCGGAGACAGCCTTGATTTTTTGTATGGAAGGATGCCTGTTATGAGCATTTGTAAAGCCGAAAACCTGAAAAAATACTACGGAACCCAGTCCAATCTCACCAAAGCGCTCGACGGGGTCAGCCTGACGGTGGAAGAGGGGGAATTCGTCTCCATTGTTGGAACATCGGGCAGCGGGAAGTCCACTCTTTTGCATCTGCTCGGAGGACTTGACACCGCCACCGAAGGTAGCGTGGAACTTGCAGGCAAGCAGATTTTTCAGATGAGCGACGAGCAGCGCACGATTTTCCGCCGCCGTTTTATTGGATTTGTCTTCCAAAATTACAATTTGGTACCCATTTTAAATGTGTATGAGAACATCACCCTGCCCATCGAGCTCGATGGGGGAAGGGTGGACAACGGTTTTGTCGAGAGCGTGATCAGTGCGCTCGGCCTCGCGGGCAAGCTCGATAGCCTGCCTTCCACCCTGTCGGGCGGTCAGCAGCAGCGGGTGGCGATTGCGCGCGCCCTTGCCGCAAAGCCCGCCCTCATCCTCGCCGATGAGCCCACTGGCAACCTCGACAGCAGAACCAGCATGGAGGTGATGGGTCTGCTCAAGACGACCAGTCGAAAATTCAATCAGACCATGGTGATGATCACCCACAATGAAGAAATTGCCCAGCTCGCCGACCGGATGATCCGGATTGAGGACGGCAGGATCGCAAGGGGTGACCGCGCATGAACTATCCAATCAACAACAAACCAGTTCTCAACAAGCTGACCACCCGCAGCCTGCGCACCAACCGGATGCGCAACCTCTTTGCGGTGCTCGCCATCGCGCTGACCACCTTTCTGATCTCTGCGGTGTTCACAACGGGGATCAGCTATTTTGACTCGTTTCAAAAGCAATCTTATCTGACTGCTGGAACGACGGCGCAGGCGGAGCTTTCCTCCCCCCAACTTGACCAGCTCGACCAGCTTGAAGAGCTTTCCTATGTAGAAAGTGTGGGGCGTTCGGTCATCGCCGGACTGGCGGAGGCTCATGATGACGATTTTTCCGCCGCCCTCACCTGTTACGACGAGAGCGAGTGGAAACACCACCGCAGGCCGGCAGTCACACAGCTCTCCGGGGGATATCCCCAGGCAGAAGACGAGGTGCTGCTCTCCCGCTGGACGGCCGGCAAGCTCGGGCTTGGGGATCTCAAGCCCGGCTCAAAATTCACCCTTACCTTCCGGACGCAGCAGGGGGAGCAGACGCGGGAATTCACCCTCTGCGGACTGTACACCGACGGGTCTGCCCTCACCGCCGCCAACAGCGGGACGATCCTTGTCTCCCGGGCTTTCGTGGAGGAGATGGGATTGAATCTGCGGCAGCCGGACACGGTTTCGGTAAAAGTCAAAGGGGACGCCAACAACGGGGTCAGCCGTCTGACTGAAGAGGTCCCAGAACGCAGCGGACAGAAATGGAGTACAAGTGTCAGCTACAGCAGCTCCTCCGACTTGAGCCTGATCTACCTGGGGGTCGGAGTGCTGGTGCTTTTTATCATGCTCAGCGGCTACCTGCTCATCTACAATGTCCTGCACATCTCGGTGACCCGTGAAATCCATTTTTATGGGCTGCTCAAGACGATTGGTACCACCCCCCGCCAAATCCGTCGGATGGTCCGGGGCCAGGCACTGCGCCTCGCTGCCATCGGGATCCCTGCCGGACTGTTGCTCGGTGCGGGGGTTTCCTACTTCTTTGTGCCGGGGCTCATCAGCGCCCTTTCGGGCAGTGCATTGAGGGTTGGGGTGTCGTTTCATCCTCTGATCCTGGTGTTTGCGGCGCTGTTCGCGCTGCTGACCACCCTGATCAGCTGCGTGAAACCCGCCCGGGTGGCTGCGCGGATTTCCCCAGTGGAGGCAGTGCGGTTTACCGGTCAAAAAATTTCCCGAAAACACCGCGGCGGAACCCGGGGCGGCAAGCTTTACCGGATGGCGTGGCACAACATCTTCCGGGACAAAAAACGCGCTATTGTCGTGTTCCTCTCCCTCTTTCTCGGGATTACCACCTTTCTTTCGGTCAATCTGGTGGTGCTGAGTTTGGACGTGGAAAACTACCTCAACCAGTACAGTGCGCACGATTTTACCCTCACCAACAAAACAGCTGCAGTGGGGAGCGACACCGAGACGGAGCAGAAATTCAGCCCTGCATTTCTCACTGCACTGAGGGAACTCGACGGGATTGAGAAGATGCACCTGCGTACCAAGGAAAACTGTGTCATCCAGTTTGACGAGGCGGTGTTCGGCCGCGGGTTTGAGGCGTTCTGTAACCAGTGGGGCGCGTCTTATGCGGAGCAAAAGCAGGGCATCGAGCAGAATCCAGAGCTCTACTGGGCACTGCTCGGCGGCGCGGATGAGGAGGCAATCGGACAGCTCGAAGCTGAAACAGAACAGGGGATCGACTGGGATGCATTTGAGCGCGGAGAGACCGTGTTGCTTCAAACCCGCCAGCCTGAGCTCTACAACCTCGGGGACCCGGTTCAAATCACGGTCAACGGCCAGGTGAGGAACTACCGAATCGGGGGATTTGTGTCTGGAACGCTCCAATTCAAAGAGGGGGGCTCCGCCCCCAACCTCTTTGTGAGCGAAGCTGAGCTCGCGCGGATCTTTAGCGATCCAATCATCGATCGGATCGAACTCGACACCGACCGCTCCAAATCCGAGGCGATCCTCGCAAAGATTCAGTCCATGGTGGGAAACGACAATCAAATTGGCATCGACTCCCGCCTGCAGATGGAGGAATCCATGCGGGAGAGCAAAATCATGATGCAGGTGGCGGGGAGCGGAATGGCGGTTGTGCTCGCACTCATCGGATTGCTCAACTTTGTCAACGTCATGTTCACCAGCGTAAGCGTTCGGCGGGGGGAGTTTGCAATTCTTGAAAGCATCGGCATGACCAAAAAGCAGGTCCGGAAAATGCTTCTGTTTGAAGGGCTGGGCTATGGCGTCATCTCCATCCTGCTGATTGCCACGCTGGGGACGGCTGCCGCGTATTGGCTGTTTACAGTGCTCGCCAAAGAAGCGAGCTACGCGGTGTTCACCTATCCGGTGATCCCAGTCTCCGCCGCACTGCTGTTGATTTTGGCGATCTGCCTGCTGGTGCCACTCGCCGCCTACCGATCCCTCTGCCGTGGATCGGTCAGCGAACGTCTGCGCAGCGCAGAGTGAGAACCTTAAGGCATAAAGAATGGCTTGATCCGGCGCTGAAACAACCACAGCTGTAACGGCGTTCCGAGAGAGGCTGAATTGTTGCCCATTGAAATTTGGTTGACCCTCTGCGTGGTTTTGAATCATCCTTACTTGTGTTGTTTGAGATGTTCCGGCGCGTCTCTTGGCAGACGTTCTGTCGGTCAGTAAACGCCCAGTGGTTGGAGCTGTCAGCTTCCGTTGCGGAAGTCCGGCTCTGTATCCCGATTTCGCCCAATGATCACGCGCCGCCAATCGAAGAGTGCTGACGAACTGCAACAGAAGAAAATGCGGAGACTCTGGTAGGAAACCACGCAACGTGTTATAATAATGGCACACGGAAAAACTGTTCCGGGACAGGGCGACTCAAACAGATTGGTAACAGGCGCTTAGCCCGCAGAGCTGGATCAATAAAAACAGATGGTGGCGTGCCGGGTTGGAAAGCTGCCCGCTCCGGATGAGGGGCCAAGGAGGAATTGCATTGGCAAAAATATTGCTTGTGGAGGATGACCGGATGCTCAGCCGGGGGATTGCCTTTGCCCTTGCGCAGGAGGGGCATGAGCCTGTTTGCGCGGCCACCTGCCGGGAGGCGTTTGCACTTGGAAAGGATGCAGACCTAGCCCTGCTCGACATCAACCTTCCTGATGGCAGCGGCCTCGATCTGTGCGCCCGGCTGCGCAGGGAGAGATTCCTCCCGGTAATCTTTTTGACTGCAAACGACACCGAACGGGAAATTATTGCGGGGTTTGAAGCCGGGTGCGACGACTACATTGCAAAGCCGTTTTCTGTCCCCATCCTCAAGCAGCGGGTCCGGGCGGTGCTGCGGCGGGCGGAGCGGCAAGAAGAAGCCGTTTTTTACAGCGGTGCGCTGCGGGTGGACTATCAGCGCTACAGCGTGCACAAGGATGGCAGGCCGGTAAAACTCACTGCCACTGAATACGCTCTGCTCGAGCTGCTCGCCAAAAATAAGGGGAGGGTGCTCACCCGCCAGACGCTCATCGAACGGCTGTGGGACTGCAACGAAAATTTTGTGGATGAAAATGCGCTGAGCGTCAACATCGCTCGGCTGCGGCGTAAAATTGAGGAGGACCCCAAACACCCGCGGTATGTGGTTACCGTCTTTGGCATTGGGTACACCTGGGGAGAGGAGAGATGAAATTGCGGACAAAGGGCATTCTCCTGCTGCTTCTCCTCGCCGCTGTGGAAGGGGGACTCACCCTCATCCTCTGGCTTGTGTTTCAGTCTCCCACTGCAGCTGTTGTTTCGGCAGGGGCCGGTGTACTGGTCCTGTTCCTGTTTTGGATACAACAGCGGATATTTCGCAGCGAGACGGGACGGGTGCTCCAGCAGCTGTCCGACCTGCTGGAGACACTCATTGATCTGCGGGAAACCGACGTCGTCTCCACCCTGGGTGACGACCTGTTCTCCAAGCTTCAGGTGCAGACGCTCAAACTAACGGGGATCCTGCGTGCGCACAACCAACAGATCGCCCAGGAGCGCGACAACATTCAGCAGCTCATTTCCGATATCGCCCACCAGCTCAAGACCCCGCTCGCCAATCTGCAGCTCTACGCCTCCTTTTTGCAGGACGAAGAGCTTCCCCGAGAGGAGCGACGGGAGTTCACCGGCAACATCCGTATTCAACTTAACAAGCTCACCTGGCTGATGGAAAACCTCATTAAGCTCTCCCGCCTCGAAGGGGGTGTGATTCAGCTCACTCCACGCCGCACTCCGGTCAATTCAGTGATTCTTTCCGCCCTGCACCAGTGCTGCCAGAAAGCGCAGGATAAGGGGATTGCGGTCGAATTCCACCCTCAGGGGGAAGTCTTGGCATTTCTCGATGAGAAATGGACGGCGGAAGCACTTTTCAACCTTCTGGACAATGCGGTGAAATACACCCCGCAAGGCGGCAGAATTGTGGTCCAGGCCGAGTCCTACGAGATCTATCTGCGCATCGACATACAAGACACGGGAAGCGGCATTGCGGAGGAGGAGATTCCCCGCCTGTTTCAGCGGTTTTACCGGGGAAGCAATGCCCGGGAGGCAGAAGGGGTTGGGGTTGGGCTCTACCTCGCCCGGGAGATCGTCTCGCGGCAGGATGGATATATAAAAGTGGAATCAAAACTGGGAAAGGGAAGCCGGTTTTCGGTGTTTTTACCGCTGGCATCTCAGAATTAGGAGGAAAAAATGAAGCAACTCACATCCCGCCCACTCCAGGACAGCGATATTGCCCTCTTTGAAACATGGGTCATGCGTGAGCACGTCGCGCGCTGGTATGAGCAGCCGCTCGACTGGGTTGAGGAGATGCAACGGCGCAAAGCAGAGTTTGACTGGATCACGCATTTGATCCTGCTGTACGGGGAACGGGAAATCGGCTTTGGGCAGGTATACCCCTACTGGAAAAGTGGGGAGGACTGGCAGGGAACGCTGCCGGTGGAGGGAACCTACAGCATGGATTATCTGATTGGGGAGCCGGAGTTTATTGGCGTGGGACTTGGGCGGGAAACCGTCCGGCTTCTCTCGGAACTTATTTTCCAGTGGCCCGATGCTCAGCGCATCATCGTACAGCCGGATGAGGAGAATCTCTCCTCGCGCGGCGCCCTGCTCAGCGCAGGGTACGCTTACGACGATAGAAATGGGGTGTTCCTGCTGGAGCGCACAACTGCGGCTTTTCTGAACTGAGGGCTTTATTCGGTTTTGAATTGGCCGGTTATGAGCAGCCCTGCGGCGGTGCTTCAGTCTGGCATAAAACCCGCTGCAGTACACCAGAATGAACCGTCATATACCCCCTTGCCTATTGCCGGTGATTCTCTGCCGCGCCCTTTGTGCGGCGCAATCCATCCCGTCTGCACAGAGGGGAGAGGATTTCTAAGGACACGGTTTATCCGGCTCAACAAAACAGCCCCCAATTCAAATGGGGGCTGTTTTGTGTACTCAGGCCGTGAAGCACAGCCTGTTGCTTTAGAAAGGGCTGCTTGAATCTGGTGTATTTATGCAGCGTTTGTCCCCTCTGCGCATCAGATGCACAACGCCGCTCGAGAGCACGGCGAGCGCGGTGATTGTGATGAGTCCTGCCTCGTTGTTTTTTGTCTTCTGTTCAGCCGCGGCAGCTGTTTCTCTTACCGGCGGGGTCTCTGCCTGAGCTGAGACCAGAGAGAGGGGGGAGAAGAGGAGCGCTGCGGCAATCAGCGCTGCCATTGGCCGGATGAATTTCATTGGAGATCCCTCGCGTTTCTGTGAAACTGCGGCTGGTGCACGCAGTCAAGTATTACTCAATCGTCGTTTTGCAGGGCGGCGCAGCCCTCTTCCCCAGTGCGGACCTTGACGACATTTTCGATGTCATAGACAAAGATCTTGCCGTCGCCATAATGGCCGGTGTAGAGCACTTTTTTCGCGGTTTCAATGACAGTCCTGACCGGAACTCTGCACACGACAATTTCGACCTTGATCTTGGGCAGCAGGTTCAT
This sequence comes from uncultured Oscillospiraceae bacterium, assembly GCA_965141735.1. Taxonomy (GTDB): domain Bacteria; phylum Bacillota; class Clostridia; order Oscillospirales; family Ruminococcaceae; genus Massilioclostridium. The sequence goes on from CBCSOX010000046.1 coordinate 7,142, forward strand.
TTCCACCGGCACGCCGCGGTAAAACTCGGTGGCGCCCTTCTGGGTGCCGCAGCCAATGACCTGGGTGACCGTCATGCCAGTGACCTCGATGGCGTTCATCGCCGCCTTGAGTTCCTCAAACTTGCTCTGACGGGTGACAATGACGAGCTTTGTGAGCTTGACATCCGAAGCGGGTGCGCCCTCGTCGGAGGAGCCAGAGACCAACTCAACCGGTACCGCCTGTTCGACCGGTATCTGGGAAATATGAGAGTCGGGGATGCCGTTGACAGTTGGGATAGCTCCGGGAACCGCGGGCATAAAGTCCGCATAGCTGTTTGCGATGCCGTGCTCTCTGATGTCGAGGCCTTCAATTTCCTCCTCTTTGGAGACGCGCAGGCCGATTGTCTTTTTGATGACAAAAAAGACGACGGTCATCGTGACGGCAACCCAGGCGACGACAGAGATCACACCGAGCGCCTGAACGCCGAGGAACTGGAAGCCATGCCCATAGGCAAGCCCTTGGTCCACCGAAAAGACACCGGTGAGCAGAGTACCTGTCGCACCGCAGAAGCCGTGCACCCCGATTGCACCGACCGGATCGTCGATTTTGAGCACTTTGTCGACGAATTCGATGCCGAAGACCACGACAAAAGCGGCGATGAGTCCGATGAAGAACGCGCCGACCGGATCAACCATGTCACAGCCCGCCGTGATGGCGACCAGTCCCGCGAGGGAACCGTTGAGGGTCATGGAAACATCCGGCTTTTTGTAGCGGATCCAGGTGATGACCATGACAGTGACTGTTGAGGTGGCTGCCGCCAGGTTGGTGGTGACAAAGATATTGGAGGCTGAGAGAAGGGAGCTGTCCCCTGTCATCGAGACGGTGGAACCGCCGTTGAAGCCGAACCATGCAAACCAGAGGATAAAGACGCCGAGCGCGCCGAGGGTCAGGCTGTGGCCGGGAATTGCCTTGGGTTTGCCGTCTCTGCCGTACTTGCCGATACGGGGACCGAGGATTTTCGCACCGACGAGCGCTGCGACACCGCCGACCATGTGGACTGCGGTGGAGCCCGCAAAATCATGAAAGCCGAGCTGGGAGAGCCAGCCGCCGCCCCAGATCCAGTGGCCCGAAATCGGGTAGATCACCGCGCTGATGACCGCGCTGTAAATGCAGTAGGAGATGAATTTGGTCCGTTCTGCCATGGCGCCCGAGACGATGGTCGCAGCAGTGGCGCAAAAGACAGTCTGGAAGATGATGAATGCGGCTGTCGGGATGGTCGAGCTGTAGTCCCCCTGAATCAGACAGTCGATTCCCCCGATGAAGGAGCCGTTGCCCGCAAACATCAGACCAAAGCCGAGGACCCAGAACACAATGGTTCCGATGGCGAAGTCCATCAGGTTTTTCATGATGATGTTGCCTGCGTTTTTCGCCCGGGTGAAGCCTGTCTCGACCATTGCGAAACCGGCCTGCATGAAGAAAACAAGCAATGCGCCGAGCAATACCCAAATGGTATCCACGGATGAGAACATAGTACATTCCTCCTAAAATATGAAAAGGCGTGTGTCGTTGTTCTTTTTGAAGAACAACGACACACGCCTTTGTGCATCATGCTGTCTGAGAAAGATTGTATTCAGTTGGCGCTTTGCAGCATGATCCAGTTTGTATTTTTAACCTGCCTGCCCGTAGGGGCGTGGACAGGCTGATTAAACACTGAATAACAGTTCGCTGTAGGTGGGATAGGGCCAGTATTGCTTTGCCGTATTGATCTCAAGCTCATCCGCGAGCCCGCGCACCTGCTGCATCGCCGCAAAGACTTCGTTTTTGTAGAACATCGCGCAGTCGCAGACCTCAGCGTGTTCCTTGGCGTGGAGCAGCAACCCGTCGAGCTCCTCTGTTTTTTTGTAGAGCTGGTCGCAGAGGGAGGAGAGCTTGGTGACCAGCGTCTCCTCAAACGAACAGGCCGCCAGCGGCGCAAACTGCTTTTTGGCAACCGCCGTGTCGCAGAGCTCTTTGACGTAACTCGTCGCTGCGGGCAGAATGTCTTTTTTAACCATGTCCACCATGGTCAGCGCCTCAATGTTGAGCTGTTTGCTGTAGCCCTCCATCATGATCTCATATCGGGAGCGCATTTCAATCTCGGTAAAGATATTGTGCTTGGTAAACAGGCTGATGTTTTTTTCGCTGACAAAGTAAGGGAGCGCCTCGGGGGTGGATTTGAGGTTGAGCAATCCCCGCCTGCCGGCTTCATCCACCCACTCGTCCGCGTAGTTGTTGCCGTTGAAAATGATCCGCTTGTGTTCCCTGAGGGTGCGGCGGAGCAGGTCGTGCAGAGCGGTTTTAAAGTCGTCTGCCGTTTCGAGTTCATCTGCGAACTGTTCGAGGACGTCGGCGATGATTGTGTTGAGCACGATGTTCGGGCCGGCGACCGAGAGGGAGGAGCCGAGCATTCGGAATTCAAATTTATTTCCAGTAAAGGCAAACGGAGAGGTGCGGTTGCGGTCGGTGGTATCTTTGGAGAATCTCGGCAGCACATGCACCCCGACTTCCATGTTGATTTTCTCTTTCTTGTCGTACTCGGTTTCGTTGAGCACCGATTCGAGCACTTCGGTCAGCTCATCGCCAAGGAACATCGACACAATCGCCGGGGGCGCCTCGTTTGCGCCGAGGCGGTGGTCATTGCCCGCGGTCGCAACCGACAGGCGGAGCATATCCTGGTAGTCGTCAACTGCCTGGACCACCGCGCAGAGGAAGAGGAGAAATTGTGGGTTTTCGCGGGGAGATTTGCCCGGGTCGAGCAGGTTCACCCCGGTGTCGGTTGAAATGGACCAGTTGTTGTGTTTCCCGCTTCCGTTCACCCCTGCGAACGGCTTTTCGTGGAGCAGGCAGACAAGGCCGTGCCGGGCGGCGACCTTTTTCATCATCTCCATGGTAAGCTGGTTGTGGTCGCTCGCCGCGTTGGTGGTGGTAAAGATCGGGGCGAGCTCGTGCTGTGCCGGGGCCACCTCGTTGTGCTCGGTTTTGGCGAGGATGCCGAGTTTCCACAGCTCTTCGTCCAGATCTTTCATGTAGGCCGCCACCCGGGGCTTGATGGTCCCAAAATAGTGGTCTTCCAGCTCCTGGCCTTTGGGCGCCTTGGCGCCGAACAGGGTGCGCCCGCAGAAAATGAGGTCCTTTCTCTGGTCGTACAGCTTTTTGTCCACCAAAAAGTACTCCTGTTCCGGACCGACGGTTGTCACCACCTCTTTTACTTCCTCGTTTCCGAACAACCGGAGAATCCGCAGCGCCTGTTTGTTGATCGTCTCCTGAGAGCGGAGGAGGGGCGTCTTTTTGTCGAGCGCCTCGCCGCCATAGGAGCAGAAGATCGTCGGGATGCAGAGGGTGCCGTCCTTGATAAAGGCGTAGGAAGTGGGGTCCCAAGCTGTATAGCCCCGCGCTTCAAAGGTGGCGCGCAGCCCGCCCGATGGGAAACTCGACGCATCCGGCTCCCCTTTGACGAGTTCTTTGCCTGAAAACTCCATGATCACCTGGCCGTCCCCGGTCGGAGAGATGAAGCTGTCGTGCTTTTCCGCAGTCACCCCGGTCATCGGCTGGAACCAGTGGGTAAAGTGGGTGACTCCCTTTTCAATCGCCCAGTCCTTCATCGCGTTGGCCACGATGTTGGCCACATTCAAATCAAGACTTTGACCAGTTGCAATCGATTTTTTCAGCAATTTATAGGTCGCGTGCGGAAGTTTCTCCTTCATCACAGCATCGCTAAACACCATGCTGCCAAACAGTTCGGATAAATGACTCATGTATACCAACCCTTTCAACAATGTTTGCGTTTTTACTTACAGCAGGTCGACGCCGGCCGCCTCACAGGTTGCAAGCGTCCCGCTGTCCCAGATCGAAACCTGGACTTCACCGATGTGCGCCTTGCCGAGCAGCAGCATGCAAATTCTCGACTGGCCGATGCCGCCGCCCATCGTGAGGGGAAGAGTTTCGTCCAGCACCATCTTGTGGAAGGGAAGCTCTCTGCGGTCATCGCAATCCGCCTTGGTGAGCTGCTCGTCAAGCGACTTCGCGTCCACCCGGATGCCCATGGAGGATACTTCGAATGCGCGCCCGAGCAGTTCGTTCCAGAAAACGATATCTCCGTTGAGCTTCCAATCGTCGTAGTCGGGGGCCCGGCCGTCGTGTTTTTCGCCCGATTTGAGCAGATCTCCGATCTGCATAATAAAGGCGGTTTTATGCACTTTGAGGTATTCGTTTTCCCGTTCTTTGGGGGAAAGGGAAGGGTAGAGGTCCTCGAGCTGCTGGGTGGTGACAAAGTTCACCTCTCGGCTGAGGGTGACCGGAATGCTCGGGTAGACCGACTTCACCTTGTCGAGTGTGTCGCAGATGGCTCCGACAATCGAGGCGACCGTCTCTTTTAAATAGGTGAGGTTGCGCATCTCCCGGGTGATGATTTTTTCCCAGTCCCACTGGTCGACATAGACCGAATGGAGGTTGGTCAGTTCTTCATCCCGCCGGATGGCGTTCATGTTGGTGTAGAGCCCCTCACCCGGTTTGAAACCGTATTTGTAAAGAGCGAGCCGTTTCCATTTCGCCAGGGAATGGACCACCTGCGCATCCGTTTTGGTCTCGAGGATGTCAAAGGAAACCGGGCGCTCCACCCCGTTGAGGTTGTCGTTGACGCCGGTTGCGCTGTCCACAAACAGCGGGGCTGTGACCCTTTTGAGGTTGAGGACTTTGGTGAGTTTCTCCTCAAATGTTCTTTTGACGAGTTCAATGGCCGACTGGGTGTCGTACAGGCCCAGCGGGGACTGATAGTCCTTGGGGATGAATACTTTGCTCATCGCTACACAATCCTTTCTTCGGGGCAGCTGCCCTTAGCAAACGGCACAAAAAAGGCGCTGCAGGTCGAATGACCCACAGCGCCGTTGCTGTTGTTCTGACGCTAGTATACAACGCTGTGAGGGATTTGTCAACTCTTTTTTGAAAAAAATTTTTGTGCAATTTGCAGGATTTTAAAATATAACTTGCAGAAAAGAATGGGTTTTTACTTTATATTTTTAGAAAATTAGTAATTGTGAATTGAATGCAAAAAAATATTGCAAAACCGCTTGACATCGTCCTGTACTTCCTGTATAATAACAGCAATGAACAAAGGCGTTCACGAATTGGCACAACCTGCATCAGGTTGCGTCGGTTCGTGAACGCCTTTTTACATCTTCAGGCAACTCAATGAGGAGGAAGCTGTTATGCTCAAAGAAGGACAAATCAGGATCCCATCCGGCTGTGCGATCTCGGGGATCTTCTCCAAAAGTGGGGAGAGGATGAACGGGCGCTCGATCATCGAGTCGATTGCCACCATGCACGACCGCTCCAACGGCCTGGGCGGCGGCTTTGCGGGATACGGTATTTATCCGCAATATAAAGAATACTATGCGTTTCACATTTTTTATGAAGACTTGTCCGCAAAAAAGGAGTGTGAGCGCTTTTTAGAACGGCATTTCGATATCATCAACCTCTCGAAAATCCCGGTGCGAAGGACCAAAAAGATCACTGGCGAGCCGTTGATCTGGCGGTATTTTGTGATGCCGCTGCCCACCAGGCTCAAAGACAGCCATTTGGATGAAAAAGAGTTCGTCGCCCGCAGCGTCATCAAGATCAATTCAAATATTCAGGGCGCTTATGTCTTTTCCAGCGGAAAAAACATGGGGGTGTTTAAGGCGGTCGGTTTTCCCGAGGACGTCGGGGCGTTTTATCGGCTCGAAGAGTACGACGGCTACTGCTGGACCGCCCACGGCCGCTACCCCACCAACACGCCCGGTTGGTGGGGCGGCGCCCACCCCTTTGCCATGCTCGACTACTCAATTGTGCACAACGGGGAGATTTCTTCCTACGACGCCAATCGCCGCTTTATTGAGATGTTTGGCTACAAATGCAACCTGCTCACCGATACCGAGGTCATCACCTACATGGTGGACTACCTGCTGCGCAAGCAGGAACTGACGATGGAGGAGATGGCGAGTGTGATCGCAGCCCCCTTCTGGAGCACCATTGAGCAGATGGAGCCCGCCAAGCGCGAGAAGCTCACCTATCTGCGCAACGCGTTTTCCAGCATGCTCATTACCGGACCGTTTTCCATCCTGCTCGGATTTGAGGGAGGCGTGATGGCGCTCAACGACCGGCTGAAGCTGCGCTCCATGGTCGTGGGCGAAAAGGGCGACCGCGTCTACATCGCCAGCGAGGAGTGCGCCATCCGCGCGCTGGAGCCGAACCTGGACGCGCTCTGGTCGCCCCGCGGCGGCGAGCCGGTCCTCATTTCCAGCAAAGGCGGTGAAGCATAATGGCCATCCAATTCCTCTATCCCCAATACGAAGTCGTCCGCAACGCGGACCGCTGCATCGCCTGCCGCGTGTGCGAGCGACAATGCGCAAACGAGGTGCACCGCTACGACCCGGACCGCAAGCGCATGGTCGCGGACGAGAGCAAGTGCGTCTGCTGCCACCGGTGCGTGTCCCTCTGTCCGACGCGCGCGCTCAAGATCGTCAAGACCGACCACACCTTCAAGCCGAACGCCAACTGGCCCGGCAGCGCCATCGAGGAGGTCTACCGCCAGGCGGAGTCCGGCGGGGTGCTGCTCTCCTCCATGGGCAACCCCAAGGACTACCCCGTCTACTGGGACCGCCTGTTGCTCAACGCCTCGCAGGTGACGAACCCGCCCATCGACCCCCTGCGCGAGCCCATGGAGACGCGCACCTTCCTCGGCCGCAAGACCGACCGCGTCGAGCGGGACGAGAAGGGCAACCTGCGGACGCGGTCCGCAGCTCAAGCTCAGCGTGCCGATCCTCTTTTCCGCCATGAGCTACGGCTCCATCTCCTACAACGCGCACGAATCCCTGGCCCGCGCCGCGCAGGCGCTGGGCACCTACTACAACACGGGCGAGGGCGGCCTGCACGAGGACTTCTATAAATACGGCGCCAACACCATCGTGCAGGTGGCCTCTGGGCGCTTCGGCGTGCACAAGGACTACCTGCAGGCGGGCGCGGCCATCGAGATCAAGATGGGCCAGGGCGCAAAGCCGGGCATCGGCGGCCACCTGCCGGGCGCGAAGATCGTGGGCGACGTCTCCCGCACGCGCATGATCCCGGAGGGCTCCGACGCCATCTCCCCCGCGCCGCACCACGACATCTACTCCATCGAGGACCTGCACCAGCTCGTCCACTCCTTAAAGGAGGCCACGCACTACGAAAAGCCCGTCATCGTCAAGATCGCGGCGGTGCACAACGTGGCGGCCATCGCCTCGGGCATCGCGCGCTCGGGCGCGGACATCATCGCCATCGACGGCTTCCGCGGGGGCACGGGCGCGGCGCCCACGCGCATCCGCGACAACGTGGGCATCCCCATCGAGCTGGCCCTTGCCGCGGTGGATTCCCGCCTGCGGGAGGAGGGCATCCGCGGCAACGTCTCGCTGGTGGTGGGCGGGTCCATCCGCTCCTCGGCGGACGTGGTCAAGGCCATCTGCCTGGGCGCGGACGCGGTCTACATCGCCACCGCCGCGCTCCTGGCGCTGGGCTGCCACCTCTGCCGCACCTGCCAGGCCGGCAAGTGCAACTGAGGCATCGCGACCCAGCGGCCGGACCTGGTCAAGCGCCTGAACCCGGAGATCGGCCACCAGCGCCTGGTGAACCTGGTCACGGCCTGGAACCACGAGATCATGGAGATCATGGGCGGCATGGGCATCAACAGCATCGAGGCCATGCGCGGCAACCGCCTGATGCTGCGCGGCGTGAACCTGACGGACCGGGAGCTGGCGATCCTGGGCGTCAAGCACGCGGGCGAATAGGAGGAAACGGCATGAAGCGCATCTACGTCGAGGAAAAGTGGTGCCTGGGCTGCCACCTTTGCGAATACAACTGCGCCTTTGCGCAGAGCGGCCTGAGCGACATGGTCAAGGCCCTGAAGGACGCGCCCATCCACCCGAACATCCAGATCGAGGAGGGCCGGGGCGTCTGCTACGCGGTCTCCTGCCGCCACTGCGAGGAGCCGCTGTGCGTCAAGTCCTGCATCAGCGGCGCGCTCAGCAGCGCGGACGGCGTCATCCGCGTGGACCGGGACAAGTGCGTCGGCTGCTACACGTGCGTGCTCGTCTGTCCCTACGGCTGCATCCTTCCCACGCAGGAGGGGCCGGTGCAGAAGTGCGAGCTCTGCCTGGAGACCTCCGCCGGCAGCCCCGCCTGCGTGCGCGGCTGTCCGAACCGCGCCATCGTCTATGAGGAGAGGTGAACCCATGCGTTACGTCATCATCGGCAATTCCGCCGCGGCCATCGGCGGGGTGGAGGGCATCCGCCGGGTGGACGCCGCCTCCCCCATCGCGCTGATCTCCGCCGAGCCCCACCACACGTACTCCCGCCCCCTGATCTCCTACCTGCTCTGGGGCAAGACGGACGAGGAGCGCATGCTCTACCGCCCGCGGGACTACTATGAAAAGATGGGCGTCACGCCCCTGCTGGGCTGCACGGCGACAAAGATCGACCCCGCAAAGCAGATCGTGCGCCTGGCCGACGGCCGGGTCGTCCCCTACGACTAGCTGCTCGTCGCGACCGGCTCGCGCCCCTTTGTCCCGCCCATGGCGGGCCTGGACCGGGTGGAGAAGAAGTTCTCCTTCCTGACGCTGGACGACGCGCACGCCCTGGCCGCCGCGCTGACCCCGCTCAGCCGCGTGCTGATCGTGGGCGCGGGGCTCATCGGCACGAAGTGCGCCGAGGGCATCCGCCACCTGTGCCGGAGCCTGACCATCGTGGACATGGCCCCGCGCATCCTGCCCGCGGTGCTGGACGAGGAGGCCGCCGCCCTCGTGCAGCGGCGCATGGAGGCGCACGGCATCGCCTTCCGCCTCTCGGACAG
>CBCSOX010000047.1:0-15987 GCA_965141735.1 uncultured Oscillospiraceae bacterium
GGGTCAGGAGTGATGGTTTTGTCGGTGGTTCCCGGGGTGGCGGGCTTGGACTGTGTGGGGAGCCTGCCGTCGTGAGTTCCAGTGATACCAAAGATATTCACACCTGACTTGATGTTCCCCGCAATCAGGTCGCTGTCCCCTGCAACCGTAAACTCTGAAAACACCTTACCTGCAGGCGGTCGAACGGTATCTCCAGCCGCAGTGGGTGTAAAGGAACCGATCACCTCCGGCTTAGCCGGCTGTGCAGTCCCAGTGGTAAGTCCAGCGGAGGTGAGCGCCTTTTTCCCCTGTGCAATATCACCAGCGGTCGCTGTCGTCTGCGTCAACGCCTGGTCCATTTTGGCAATGGATTCGTCGATCTCAGTGCCGGTGTAATTTAAATTGTATTCTCCCATAAAAAACCTCCTGTTTTTTAAAAAAGCCCAAGCGCTGTACGAAAAGCGGTGAGTGTACTGCTGATTTTCTCTCCTGTGTATCTGCTGGTATAGCTCGCTCCGGAGGATGTCCCCCGCGCAACGAGCAGCTCTGCCCCGCTCTTGTCGATCAGGCGTGCTCCGCCCGCTTCCAGCCAGGCGAGATAGGGATCCGCCTGTTCGTGCAGTTCGACTGTGAGCTGGTACTTTCCCGCGGTTGTCACTGGATTGGGGGAAATCGATGCATTAACAATCTGGATGGACATACACCGCCCACCTCGCTTTCCGGGTGTTGGGTGCAATCGTATAGGTGAGCCACAGCTCATAAGAACCGGGCTGTTCAGGAGAAATCAAAGCACTGATGAGACTGCCGTTGGTATCGCAGTCTCCCTGCCTTATGGTTTCCCCCTCTTTGGTTAAGGTAAAGGTTGCTCTTTGGACGACGGGCGTTCCATCGGCGCAGCACACCTCAAATTCCAATTTGCGGGTTTCCCCGGCAATCATCTGAATACTGTTGTTTTCACATCCGCACACAGGCGCACCTCCTTCTTTGAATTTGAACTGGATCGGGTTTTAGGAAAATCCGGGCATTGTTTCCGATGAATTTCAACTCGCTGCGATCTGGCAGATACGCAAGACCACTGCGTTCTGGTGCCATCCGGATCGAAACCGAATCCGGTTTGACTTCCAGGCAGGGCGTACCCTGACAGAGATAGAGCACGCCGGTCCAGTAAGCCTGTTCACCGTTTTTGGCATCGGCAAAGATTTCAACAATGTACATGCCGTCCGTAACGTCGGGTGGGACAAAGACCTCCCACACCCCCGCGGGAGTTGGGCTGAATTCCAGCTCGTGCTCATCCGCACTGCCGTACATCCGGACGATTTCACTAACCAACTGTGACCTCAATTTTATAAATTGTCCCTGTGTTCACCGCAGTGGGGGTGAGCTTGACGGCGGTGATTTTGGGTGCCGAGGTGTTTAGCGTTACTCTGCGCGTAACGGAAGTTGTCTTTCCCGCTTTATCGGATGCAGTGACAACAATGGTATTGAGGCCCTCCGCTAGAGTGACTGACTTGGTGAACGAGCCGTTTGAATTCACAGTCACCGTCTGGGCGCTGCCGGAGTTGACCTTAACTGTCACAGCAACCGGGCCGGATGTTGTATCCGAAGTGGTTCCGACAATTGTGAGAGCGACCTGGTTGGTGACAAGTCCATCTGCCGGTGAGGTGATATTAAGCGTTGGGGCGATGGTATCCACTTGAAAGGAGCTTGTCCCCGCTACCGCCGCGTTTCCATCGAAATCACTCGCTTGGATAGTCACGGTGTGCGAACCGTCAGCAAGTGTGGATGTCGGAAGATAAGTAATGCGGTAACCGCCTGCAATCGCCGTCTTTGAGATGGCTGTTCCCGTCACTGCCGGGCCGCTGTCAATTTTCGCCGAAATACTGTCCGGGTTGACGCCGGAACCTGAATCTTTGACCTCAGCGGTAATGGTGGGACGCCCGGTTGTCACATACGCTCCTGTCGCAGGAGCTGTGATCACGATCGTCGGCTTGACCATCTCCTTGACAAATAGGCGCAGAGATTGGCCGAGAGTTGGGTGGGCTGCATCCGCGGAAGAGGAATTCCCGGCGTCGTCGGTTGCGGTTATGGAGACCGAGTAATAATGACCCGACTGAGTGTAGGACGTTGTCCCCGGGGCGGTGAGGGAGGCTTCCCACTTGCCCGAGGAAGCGTTATAAGTCAGGTTGTGCGTCACGCCGTTGATGGTGGCTGTGACTGTTTTTACTGCCATAAGATACCTCCTTTAATATTTGATAATGAAGTTGAGCACGAGATAAGGCTGAAGGTTGTTATGCGCTTTCTCAGCTTGTGGCTGGTGTCCACTTGGCATCCACTCTCCATATACTTGGAGCTGTTCTACTAGCTCGATCGTATGGGATGGCACCTCAGAATTTAGCAGCAGATGTGTTTTTTCTCCGCCAGCTTTCCCTGGCACATCAAACTCAGCTTGTGTGGAATCCAGGCCGACTGGAACACGCCCGCAAAGGTTTGGAAGGGCAAATTCCCCCTTGGCGGTATCTCCGCCGTAGGTGTTGCCAATGACCGAGTAAAGCTGTTCATAAAACTCTGTTTTGTAAACCTTTCCGTCACAGAGCAGCCAGCCCTCCGGCGCCCGATTCCCCGCAAAGGCGCTGATTATGCCGGGCGGAGTATTGCGGTTAACTTCATCGACAATCTTATTCATTTCAGTGGAACTAAATGGTGTTCCATCTGGCGTTTCGCCATGGTCAAGATCCAGTTCGAACGCATAGCTGTTTTCCTCTGTTAGAGTGTTGCGAAGCAGCAAGTTGGTGGTGTTGGGCTTCCATTTTGTGAGCAATCAGATCATCCTTTCAAGTGTTCTATCCACTTTTCAATAGGTGTTCCCATTCATTTGGGAAAATTTACTTCATTTCTACGAAAACGACAATTCTAACTATACAACTCTGCATCCAGGTACACACGAAACATCAGAGACATAATGATAGCAACCGGAGTGAATACAACTGACAAAGATTGTGGTGATCTAATTGTGACATAGATATTTTCAACATTATCTGTGTGGTCAAGAACCAAAGCAGACTCCGGTGCGGTGCGCATCCTTGGAAATGACATCGGATAAATGTAAAAGTTCTCACTTCCCGATGCGGTATTTCGCAGAGTAAGGTGGTATGGTCCTGCAATTTGATAATATCGAATACACGCTGCATATTCCTCTGCAAACGGCTTAGGCCGGTAGGGCGAGAGGTAACGAAGCACCGATTCGTTTGTCACCTCATCGCTGACGATCTCCGCTTTGACATAATCAATTGTAATCGTAGCATAGGCAGGTACTGTAACCTCCAAAGAAACCACTTCGTGCGATGTCTGATCAGCTGGAATCTGCCGCACTTTTCCCACGGTTACTCCGTTAATGCTGTACAAAATTCCCAGTGTTCTGCCGCGTACCTGAAAAAGGTCACAGTCCTCCATGAGATATTTTAGAGTAAATGCTGCCTCAAGGTTGCGTGAGTTGCTGACTTTGAGTCTCCCCTCATCCTGACAGGTCATTGAAAGAAAGGAATTTACTGCAGAGGAGCACGAGACCATCCAGCGGTCAGCAGAATACCGGCCCTTACCCCCGTTGTGAAAATCCGTAATACTGGTTCCTCTCTGGTGAACACGAAAATCGCTGTTGATCAGCAGATTTTGGCCGGAAAGCTGGTTAATCGCCTCGATTATTTTATTCATTTCAATCGAGCTAAACGGAGTCCCATTGGGCTCTTTCCCGGGAAGAAAAACATTTTCGAACTGATAGGTCTGTCCACTGCCTCCCTCTTTGATATCTCGTGCATAAACGGGATTCGTATTGGCCTTCCAAGAATCTAACATTTTATCACCTCTCCTATGCGTCGATTCTGAGCATCCAAATGATATTCAGAATGCTATTGTTGCTGTATGGGATTTTCACACCTTCGGTTGCGCGGGCAATCAGGGTTCCGTCGCGGGTGAATACGCCTATTTCTTTCCCTTCACTGAGGTTCTCCGATGCTTTAGGCACATTGACTAAAGCGGTGGTGATGCCGTTGGATTGGGTAAGCTGTGTCAGGGGGAATCGGGTGATCTCATCTGCAAGTCCTGTGTCGGTCGGCTTTGCTGTGGTTCCATTGCCCCGGCCCACCCCGATAAAGGCGGGGCGGAGCGAAGCGGTTACGCTGTTTTTAGAAAACAGGTCGTTGAGCACCTGGGTAACAGCGGTTGTGAGCACGCCGGGAAAGGTTTCGTCCCCAATGCGTGCGGCTGCGGCTGCGTTAATATCCGGCATAATAGGTATACGCACCTCCTTGAATCCATGGTTGTCCGTCATCTGCATAGCACATCAACGATTGAGTGAAGGCAAAGCCATTGCTTGTGTTCACCCCACAGTCAACCGTTTTGGTGTCGACAATAATTTCTGAATCGCGGATGTCGGTCGGATTATTTTTGTAATTCTGATAAAAAATTGTCCCGTAAGCGGTTAGGAACCCCTTGTCCTTAAGGGTAAGGTTGATCACCTGGTAGCCTGGCCCGATGGTGCGGATGCGTTCAACAACAACGAAATCCCCTTGGATGTGCTGCTCCGGGAAGGAGAGCTTCCAAATGGTAAATGGTTCCGTTCCTTGTTCGTCACGCACAGTAAGGGAAATCTGCATTTCGGGCTCTGCGTTGTTGTAGAGCTTGCTCACCGCGTAAGAAACGAGCTCGGAAGCAGAGGAATACCGGGTATTCTCCTCAACGGCTTCCAGAATTCCCGATGTTCTGCTCTGCTGCGCGATGTGCTCAATCCGCTCCGGATTGGGCACGCGAATGCGCAGCGCAAAATATCCCACATAATTGACTCCGATCAGGGCTCCTGGTTTGAGCGCAGGGATGTATTTGTCATTGATCTCGATCTCAGAGGAATTGTAAGTCACAAGGAACTGGTGGGGATTTGCCTCCTCCTCCAGCTCTTTGAGTCCAACCGAGGCCTTGACGCCGTTGACGGTGATGACTGGCAGTTCTGCGACTGGCCAGGTTACAACAATGCTCTTCTGATCTGCTTTAAGAATAAACTGTTCCGTCTGCGGGTCGGTGAGGCCGGAAGCCCCTTTCATCACCTGTACTGTGCGCACATCGTAACTTTGGACTGTCTTTTGCAGCCCAAGAACATGGCTCTGCGGACCGATTAAAACGTCACTTTGCTCTGGCTGAAAAGTGGGAAAATCCTGTTGGAGCATAAAGGTAAAAGAAAAGGGGTGGAACGACTCGGTTTCGTAAAATTGAAATGGAAGCAGCAGCGGAGCCACCCCGGTTTCACCCGAATAAAAACCAAGTGCACTTTTGGAGCTCCCCAGGTATCCATGAAGGGTGGCGGAACGGTTGATTTCGATGTTCCAGGCTGCACCGATGAGTTCTGCGAGCTCTGTGAGTACGTCGTAGACGGTCATGTCGGGGGAAATATATTTCTGTTTCGGCAGATCGGCAAGCGCAGCAGAGATTCCCCCGAGCTGGATGTTTTCCCCTGCGAGGATCGTTTCATAAAGCTCTGTGACAATCTCATGGATGGTTGCGCTGTTCCACACCTTGTTGACGTAGCGCCGGGTGAGCAAATTGTTCATTCCGCTGATGGTCAGTTCATAGTGATGGGGCGTAAAGGTGCTCACCCACTGAGGAGATTTCGGGATGTTGCACAGCCCGCCGTAGAGCAGGCGGTCATCGTCGTCAAAGAGATAGACGATGTCAAGAGCCTGCGGTTCAGGTAGACCCCGGATGTCTACGGTCACGGTGCTTTCGCTCGTCGCGGCAGCGTGATCGGCGATCTCAATTTCGCCGACAACAGGGTATTCCCGTCGGTTGATATAACATTTAACCGCCATTGCTCTTCACCACACTATCAATATTTCGCAGAGTCATCACCCCAACCCGGCGCCCATCCATGTTGACGGTGCCATTGAGAAGGATGGTGAGCGCCGGAGCAGAGCAGATCTGCATCGCAGACTGCATGCCGGAGAGCCCGCCGAGGGCATGAAACATGAGGTTCTCTTCCTTCGTCAGGACGCGTTCCCCCTCATCGAGAAAGGCTGGAAAAAAGTCGCCTGGGACATAGTCAATGCCGCCTTTAAGGCGTGGAATCTTCGGGATGTTGATGCCGAGACCGCCGATACCGGGCACCCAATCGGGAATCTTAATGTTGTTGATCATCCCAATCATTCCATTGATGCCGTCAATGATAAAGTTGATCGGCGCTTTGACAATGTTTTTGATTCCCTCCCAAAGGTTCTTAAACACTCCGACAATGCTGTCCCATGCACCCTCCCAGTCTCCGGAGAAAATATTTTTGATAAAGTCCATCAGGCCTTTAAAGACTGCTGTCACCGAGTCAACAACCGGCATAATGTTATCGATTGCGGATGTGAGCACATTGCCAAAGATATCCGCCAAACTTTGGATGACCGGCATGAGCAGATCAACAACTGTTGCAATTAGATTGCCCAGCACTGTGAGGACAGGCGCGATTGCGTTGATGATGTCGGCAAATACCGGAATCAACGCCTCTAGTAGGTCAAGCAGCGGGGGCAGAACTGCCATAATAATGTCGGTGAGAGGTTCCACCAGGGCGTTGAAGATATCAAGCAGCGGGGGAAGAATCGCTTCGATGAGGTTGTTGAGAGGCTCTGCGAGCCCGGCGAACAGGTCGACGAGCACCGGCATAATCGCGTCGATAATCGGGGTGATCGCCTCGACAAGAGTACTGAACATCTCACCGAGAACCGGCAGAATCTCCTCCACCAGTGTCTGCAAAACCGGGCTGAGCGCGTCAAAAATTTCAAAGAGAGGGGGCAGTAGCGATTCAACGAGATCTGCAAGCGGCTCCGCGAGTGACTGGATGAATTCAATCATCGGGGGCAGCAGATTTTCAATCAGCTCCCCAATGGGTCCGAGCATCGTGTCAAGCAAACTGGTGATCACCGGCAGAATGCTCTCGATAATCGGTTTAAATGCATCGGTGAGCGGGACAATCGCGTCGATGACCTCCTGCACAATGGGGAGTAGCGCCTCCCCGAGCGGGAGAAGCATGGTTTCAAACGCGCGCCCCACCCCTTCGAGCTGGGACTGAAGGTCGCCGGTTCCCGCATCTTTGATGCCTGCCATTGCCTCTGCGGCTGTGTCCGCGTCGCCCGCCATTGCCTCGAGCTCGCCGCTGTATTCCCCAAGGCTTCCGAGCAGATCGTCCGAGGAGAGAAGCCCCTCGTCCGCCCCTCTGGCAATGAGGTTCATCGCCTCCTCACCGCTGATCCCGAGATCGCTCATGAGCCTGTTCGCAGCGTCGACCGACTCCGCCACGTCAAACCCAAAGGTATCCCGCAGGGCAAGTGCAGATTCCGTCATGTTCTGCAGCTCTGTGCCCTCGAGGTCGCCCATCTTTTCTTTTACCGATGCCATGGAGGTGGCGATGTCGTCAAAGCTTTCCCCGTAATTGTTGGCATAGATGTTTTTGAGCACATCCTCATAGCCGCCGAGTTCTTCCTTGCCCACACCAGTGGCTTTGGCAAAGCTGCCCATGGCGTCCTGCATTTCGCTCGCACTGCTCATCGCCTGCTGGCCGATGTCGAGCAGCGCGCCGCCCATTCCTTTGAACGCAGCCTTGACAACTTCCCCCTTGCCATTCACCTTTTCGGCAGAGTAAGCTGCTTTTTCGGTGCTCTCAGCAGCCTTTTTATTGGTATCTTCGGTGTCAACTACGATCTCACGGTTGACTGTCTTCACCACTTCGAGCATTTTTTGATGGCTTTCAGTCGTAGACTTTTCTTTTTTGGAGTTTGCCTCTGCGGTGAGGCTGAGCATCTGGTCGTTCGCCTCAGCAGTCGCCTGCACCATGGCAATCCCTGCATCCTGATAGGTTCTCACCAGGCTGTCGGAAGTTTTTTGTGCTTCCAGCGCCAGCTTTTTCTGAGCGGATTCCATGTCGGTTTTCACGAATGTGTCGTCCACCCGCACCATGTAACGAATTTCTTCAGACTCTTTCATTGTAGTTTTAGCCAATTCAGATCACCTCCTGTCGGCCATGTTTTTTAATGTGCTAAACATCTGATTAAGCTGATCCTCATAGTTTTCCGCACCCCATTCGGGGGGCAGACGCCAATAGGTTTTTAGCTCCTGCAATTGCCTTACCTCCTCCTGATTCTGGGAGTTCAGCGGGGGAAGCTTGCGCCCCCGGATCGCCATCACTTCCCGCATTTTTGTTTGTTCAGGCAAGCCCTGAAAGAGGCAGAAAAATTTCCACCAGCTCAGCTGATCTTTGAGCTCGATTAGATCAAGCCCGTAAGCGGTTTGAAAACTAGCAAAAATGAGATCAAAATCGCGGCGGAAATCAAACAGCCGTTCAGTAGCGCGCCCAGGGGAGGAACGCTTGTTGAGATTGATGTGCTCCCCGACAATTTGCTTGTACAGCTTGATTTTTTGTTCCGGACACATCCGCGCGACGCTGCGGCAGTCCTTGGTGAGCAGGCTGAGCGTGATGTCAATCCGGTCGTATTCGTCGAGCTGTTCCTCCCGGAGGATGTCAAAACAGTCGAGGATGCGGTTGTATGCGAGGTCAAGGGGAATTTTTTTGCCCTCGAACTCGGCAAACGGCCCGCGCACCGTTATGCCCGCCGCTTTTTGGAGCTGTATTTTTCTTTCAGCTCCTGTTTGCGCTGTTCACTGTAGCTCTGTATCGCCGGGACGACCACATCGCGTACAAATGGGAGCGTCTGTTCAAGCATCTCCTCGACGTCTCCGTCAAAGAACCCGAGCATGTGCTGGGTTGCCTGTTCGCCAAAAAGAAGCCCATAGGTGCTGAGCACTGCGCTTTCCAAAGCAGCCATTGCCTCCTCGAGATCCGGGGAGCCGTCCTCAGTAGAAACCAGCTTTTTCTGCGCTTCAATGATGTTGAGCCAGCAGGCGCGGTAACGGGAGGCAACCTTGCCAATCTCGATGTTAACGTCGATCTGCAGCGCGACCCCGCCTCCCTTGCTGACAAATTCCAGGGTATCGATGAGCCTGTCGGCCCGTTTGATTTGATAACTCATTTTAAACTACCTCCTACAGTGTTGCCTGTGAATAAAAGCAGGGGGAAGGGAATCCTCCCTTCCCCCTGTCTGGCGTGTTGTGAATCAGTTACTCTGTGATCGTTTTGAACTCGGGCTTGCCGTTGCCGTGAATGGTGACGCTCACCGCGTTGGGCTGGTTTGCATCCCCCATGGTGTCAGTGATGTTTGCGAGGGTGACGTTCCACACAATTGCATCATTGCCGCGGCGGACTCTGATCTTTGTTTTTCTCGCATCGCCGAACGCGAACTGGCGGTTTTTGTCAAAGATGAAGTCGCAGGCCGGATCGCCGACCTTTTTGTCCCCGGTGATTGTCACGGTGAGCTGGCCGCCGGTCACTTCGCTCGAGCCCCAGCCCTCGTCCGCATAATAGTTTGACTGGACGACGACTTCGTTAAACGCCTGGGTGATGTTCTTGGCGAACACGCCCATGTTTGCCCAGGTTTCCTGTGCAGAAGAAGTTGCTGTGTTAATTTCAAAAGCGGTGTTGTAGTTTACCTCAGGTGCAATTGATTGTACTGCTGCCATAGGAAAAATCCTCCTTAATTTGCCGGCTGTGCGGCTGTGAATAAAGTTTTATAGAAACCGCCGGTTTGGGCGGATTCCGTCAATAATAGACGACTGCTTCGACTTTACAGGACCAAAGATGACCGTCCTGTTCTCCGCGGTACTCCGGGTCCCCTGCCCGGACACCTTCCCAGGCAAACTGTTCGCCGCCCGGATAAGGGGTGATGGCTTCCAAACCGTTTTTCAAAGCGCAGAGAACGTCAAATCCATCCTGTTTATCCTGTGCTTTGCAGCAGAATGTGAGCGGCCAGATTCGGCGCGCCCTGCGGTCGTAATACATCGTCTCAACTTGAGCAGGGCCGAGCTGAAAGGCCAAACCGTCTCCTGCGGGGACCGGTCCCATTGTGCAGGTCCAGGGAAGCCCGAATCCGTTGACCGTCTCAAGAATCGTTTGTATAAATTCAGTCTGCGGCTGCATGGGAAACCGCCTCCAATCTTGGTTGTTTACGCAAGTCCCACCTCATAGTGATGGGGAACTGCGCTGTTTTCGTAGAGAATGTCGACTGACTGCACTGTGTAGGCCCGTCCGCCAAAGACAACGCGCTGGCCCTCTTCAAATCTGATTCCATGGGGACGCGAGGCGCGGCAGTCGTAAAAAAGGGTGGCGTTGAGCTGAACACGGCGGCTCTGGCTGTCAGTCGCAACGGCGTGAAAGGGATCAATTTTGACGTTTGTCAGGGTGATGGGGGCGGCGTAGCTGGGCTTCTGCCATCCATCCATCCCAGTTTGTTTTTGCAGAGCCGCCTTGTGGGGGAGCATCCCCTTTGGAATTGGAATCATATTGTTCCCACCCCCGCATAGAGAAGCCCGGCCTGGTAAAGATACCCCTCGGCAAGGGGTGAAAAAGACTCTGCTGAATCCGCTGTGTAGCTGAATTTGCCCAGTGTCGCCTCTGTAGTCAGGGGGGTACAGAGTGATTGAGCGCCGCCTTTGAGGTCGAGCCACTGTGTTTGGGCACAGCAAGCGCGTTTGAACAGCAGCGTCTGTTCCTCCGAAAGGGAGGATACTCCGTTCCAAGCATAGAGTACCCTTTGGTCTATCATGTCGCAGGCGCGGCAGGCGAGCTCTTCAAAATCAGCGGGTAGATCTCCCCCTGCAAAGGAAAGGTAGTCGCTCGATGTGATGTAAGCCATTATCCCCCCGTCCTTTCTACCGCTTGCGCGGAAACTTTTTCTAGTTCTCTCTCTGCTGCTGCATGCGAACAGCCCAACAGATTCGAGAGGGCCGATGCCTTGGAGCGAAGCCCGTCCCGCACAAGCGCGGCATTTGCCGCAATCCGTTCGGAAGATGGGAGAGAGTCAAATAGAATGTCCACCCGTTCCGGTTCCGGCTGGCCGAGCAGGCGTGCAGCCGACACAACCATTTCGGTGAGCATCTGTGCAAAACGGGCGCGGTATGTACGAAGGAGAGCCGGCTCTTCAGCAGGTGTTTTCCCGAGGCCGCAGGCAGTGCGCAAAAATTCTGTGGCCGCAGAAAATGCCGCGCTGTGTTCCTCTGCACGCAGTGGCGTTGAGAGATCGGCTGGGAGAGCTGCGTCCTCTCCCGGAGGAGAGCAAAAGACGCTGTCGCTTGTGTCAAACGCCGGTTTTCCCTGCCCGTTCTGCTTTGTCATGTAGGGAGGAAGCAGCAGGCGTTTGCGCCCAAGGGTAAATTCTGCTGCAAGGCTGCGCTGAATCTGTTCCACCGCTTCGAGACAGGAGACTGCCCCTGCGTAAATCGACGCGCCCAGCGGATAGCCTGCCGTGTAGCCATGTGCAGCTCCCGGCAGGAAGAAGGCGTAAAGGGGAGCTGTAGACCCTGTCGCAATCACCTTTTCAAATCCGAGCTGATCGGTTGGGAGCTCCTCTCCCGTCTCGTCGTCAAGCAGCGCGCTTTCGATGGAGTAACCGGTGCTGCCCGGCAGATGAAGCTGAAGCAGCGTACAGGTCTTTCCCTCACGGGTTGTGGGAAAGGCAAAAGCACAGGAAGTTATTTTTCCGTCCGACCAGGCGAGTGGATAAATACCGCCTGCACCCACGACGTTCACCGCCGGGTTATTTTCTCCAGATGGGCAGAGGACGACCGCGCCGCTGCCCGAGGCAAACGCCTCCTCTGCCAGGGAAAACAGCATGCCGTTCAACCCGCTTTGCTGAAACCAGTTGTCAAACTTCTGTTGAAACGCTCCGGTTTGTACTGTCACCCCATTTCCGAGCAGCACACCCGCCCATTCTGCGCAGATGCTTTTTGCCATGCTCTGGGAATGCAATCCGCCGCAATACCAATCGAGCCATTCGTCGATGCGATTGCGGTAGGGGTGCCCGGCGCACGGATAGCCCTTTTGTCTTAAATATTCCGTACTGTTGATGAGAAATCACCTCACTGGAATTGGGCCGGCGGAAGCTCCGGACGGCCCGGAATGTGTATTCCGCTGCACCGCCCGGGCGGCTTGCAGCTGTCATGCGACCAACAACGCAGGCCGACAGGCTTTCTGTCTAAAGGGTTCTGGTTGTTGATCTGTCATCATCTTACCATTGTTTGATGTCCTCCTGTTCCTCTTCACGTCGCGATGCCCAACCACCTGTTCTGAAAACTGACGAATGTAAAATATAGCAGTCGTTTTTCCTAGATTAAAACAAAACAAAGTCGTTATTTTATCCATAGCAGAGAATCCCTTCTTCATTCGTTGACTCTCCAAGGAAATAGGATTAGAATAAACTAGTTGGATAGTCAACTGTTAGAATCGACGGAGGCAACTACATGGAACAGCAGCGTTTTCTCACCCGCTATATTTCTGTCCTCTACCGCCAGGGCAACCGGTATTATGACAAGGCTCTTGCCCGTTTCGGCATCGGCTGCGGACAGCAATTCTTTTTAATGCGCATCTCTGAAAATGAGGGGATCAGCATGTATGATCTCGCCCATCTCGGCCATTTTGACAAGGGAACAGTTACCAAAGCGGTACAAAAGCTCGAGGAGCAGGGGTATCTGCGCATTGCTGTTGACCCGGAGGACCGCCGGATCCGCCGCCTGTACACCACCGAACCGGCAAAGGAAGTCATCGAGGGAATTCACACATCGCGTGAGGACTGGCACGACATCCTCACCGCCGGGATGAGTGCAGAAGACGCGGAGCAAACGCAGCTGCTGCTCGCAAAAATGGCGGAAAACGCCTATCACTACATGAAATAGACAAATCATGCTGGGCATTCGCTGCACGGGACATCCAAAAACCAAACAAAGGAGTTTGATATATAATGGACAACACAGTTGCCCGCCAGACCGAGAATCCGCTCGGCAGTAAATCACTTGGCAGCCTCTTGCTGAATTTTTCGGTTCCGGCTGTGATCTCTTGTCTGGTCAACTCGATCTACAACATCGTCGACCAGTTCTTCATCGGCCAGGGGGTGGGATACCTCGGTAATGCAGCGACCACGGTCGCCTTTCCAATCATGACGATTATCATGGCCTTTGCCACCTTGATCGGCTCGGGAGGAAGCGCTTATGCTGCCATCCGACTGGGTCAAAAAAAAGAAGAGGACGCCCAGCGCTCTCTCAACAATGTCTTTACCCTCTCCATCCTCCTCGGATTGTGCGCCGCCGTGCTGGGATTGCTGTTCCTCACTCCAATTCTGCGCCTGTTCGGTGCAACCGATACGGTTCTTCCCTATGCAAAGGATTACACCTCGATCATTCTGCTCGGAGTGCCGTTTAACATCATCGGTGTCTCCCTTTCCACCATGGCGCGAACCGACGGACATCCACGGCTCTCCATGTACGGAATTCTCATCGGTGCGGTGCTCAATACCATTCTTGACCCAATCTATATCTTTGTTTTCAAGTGGGGCGTGCGGGGAGGCGCAATTGCCACAGTGACTGCTCAAATCCTCTCAGCGGCAATCCTCAGCTGGTATTTTTGGAAGAAAGGGAATATGCGTTTTTGCGTTTCCCAAATGAAGCTGTCCGCCCACACCTGCAAAAAAATAGTTACACTCGGCATGTCCGCTGGCATTACCCAACTCGTCGCCTGCATTATGCAGGTGGTGATGAACAACTCCCTCGTCTTTTATGGAAATCAAAGCGAGGTAGGAGGAGACGCTGCGCTCAGCGCAATGGGGATCGTGATGAAAATTGCGATGATTCTCGCCGCGGTCGGGATCGGCATCGGGATCGGTGCTCAGCCGATTATCGGTTACAACTACGGCGCGCAAAAACATCACCGTATCCGAAAAACCTATCTGATCGGCATCACAGCTGCGACAATTGTCATCGTTCTTGGCGAGGTCATCTGTCAAGTTGCCCCTCACATGATTCTGAACCTATTTGGAGGAGGGGATGCCCAATTCATTTCGTTTGCTGTAAAATGCCTGCGGATTTATCTGTTCGGGGTGTTCTGCGCAGGGTTTCAGATCATATCGACCAACTACTTTCAGGCGACCAGCCAGCCGGTCAAAGCATCTGTCCTCTCCATGCTGCGGCAGCTTCTTTTGCTGATTCCCCTGCTGTTAATTCTGCCTCTTTTCTTTGGCCTGGATGGAATTTTATTTGCCGGGCCCGCTGCTGATATTTGTTCTGCGCTCATCGTGCTCGGTTTTATCCTGCCGGAAATGAGAAAACTGAACCGCCAGATCCGGGAAGACCAGAAAAACAAAAAGCTTGCACTGGGTACAGCCGCACCGCTGCACGACTCGGCTGTATCGTTGCAGCGTTCCAATCCAGCTTGACCGAATTCATAAATTGTGTTATAAAATGGAGGTAGGACTCCGTATCCACCGGCAGTAAAAAGTGAAAGTAGGAATGATATGGTGGAAACTGTACAATTGACCGTCCAAATCTCCGAGGAGGACAGGCGTCAGGCTGACCAGCTTTTCGCTGATTTGGGGATGACTCTCGATGAAGCGGTTGCAATTTTTATAAAACAATGCCTGATGCGGGACGGCCTTCCATTTCGGGTGCGGCGCACTGCACCAAGGCCCGCTTCCGCAAAGCTCTCATACTCTGAGGTGCCATCGGAGACGGAAGAACCCGCAGTGGTTGGGATGGGCGAGCTGAGCCCAAATGAGACCACTTTCGCCGATATCGACCAGTTAATTCAGAAACTTGGAATCGATATCGAATCCCCCATCAGTGGTGAACGTTGAGGCGATTTGGCTATCCCCGTATTTGATGAAGTGATCAGGCTTCTTTTTCACTGAGAAATTCCATAAATCTCACCGTGCTCAAACTGGATGCGATGTGAACGAGCACATCGATAGGATACAGACACACGAGTCATGCCCCCTAAGCGGGGTGATATGGCGAGCGGGTCTAGTCCATGAATAAAAGCCAGCGTCTACATGATGCTGGCTTTTATTTTGTTCAAACTTTAGTGGCATGATTCCCTGCTGCCCTTGAACAGGTCTTTTGTCCTTTCCACCTCAGACTGTCTTCGATCTGATTATTCCCGCATTTATTTTTACGTTGCAGGATGAATGAGAGAAAGGGAACGCTTCTGCCCAAATAAACTGAACTCTGTTACACATTTCTGATTTGGTTTCTCTGCTTTAAAATCACGCTCCAACAGTTTCGGTGTGGTCTTTTCTGCTTCACCCTTAAAAATGATCCTTCTTCACCCGCACCAGATATATCACTCCCAGTTCTTTCTTGTGGCTGAATCTATAACTACAAATGTGTCATTCATCCGTGATACGCCGGTAGCCATATTTGCCCTTGTATTCATATGATTTGTTTCTTTACTTCGCACTATCTGTCTGGCCTACTTTTCTGTTGATGTACTAGGACTAGGCCGAGCGTGGGATTTGAGCCACTTGTAGCAGCGCGGGCATCGTATATTTATGCCTCAGCCCTCAGACTACTTGCGCTTTCTGTTTTGTTGTTCCTCTTTTTAGGTTGTCTATCTTCATGCGCAAACATGTATCTTCTGACTACAAATCTTCTTCTATTTGCTTTGTCGGTTTGTCTGGACTCTCCCGCGACGATCTACGCATGACCCTTCTACTCCTTCGGGTCGCTTTTTTCTGGTCATCCACATTTTTTAGCCGTCTCTCGTAAGCTCTGCTTGTTTCCCATCATATTTTCTATGACCTTTTGTTCCAATTCACCGCTTATATTTGCCCTTTCGGCATAAAATCACCCCTAAAGTTAGACAATATACCATACTGTCTAACTTTAGGGGTACACTTCACAATAAGGCGCTGGCTTTTATTTTGTTCAAATTACGTGGGAAATATGCTCTGCTACTCAGAAAGAAAGGTTGTGTTCCTTTCTGTTCAAACTATCATCGCTTTTTGTTTTGTTTGTTTCGCTACCGCATCTTTTTCCGCACAGTTTTGATCATGCCAATACATCTTTCTATCGCTTCTTCAACTTCATATGTTCAAACCCAGATACCCAATTCAT
>CBCSOX010000048.1:0-15050 GCA_965141735.1 uncultured Oscillospiraceae bacterium
GGCAAGATGGGCCAGTTCGGCAAGGCCAATCTCAAAAACAGCATGGAAAAGGGGCGCAAGACCACCTTTGACGAGGTGGCGGGCGCCGAGGAGGAAAAGGCGGAACTCGCCGAGATTGTTGAGTTTCTCAAGGACCCTCGAAAATTCAACGAGATCGGGGCGCGCATTCCCAAGGGCGTGCTGCTCATCGGCCCCCCCGGTACCGGTAAAACTCTGCTCGCCCGCGCAGTTGCAGGCGAAGCGGGCGTGCCGTTTTTCTCGATTTCAGGCTCCGACTTTGTCGAGATGTACGTCGGCGTCGGCGCTTCGCGTGTGCGCGACCTGTTTGAGCAGGCTAAGAAAAACGCCCCGGCCATCATCTTTATCGATGAGATCGACGCCGTCGGACGCCAGCGCGGCGCAGGCCTCGGCGGCGGACACGACGAGCGGGAGCAGACCCTCAACCAACTGCTCGTCGAGATGGACGGGTTCGGCGCAAATGAAGGCATCATCATCATCGCGGCGACCAACCGCCGCGACATTCTCGATCCGGCGCTGCTGCGCGCGGGCCGGTTTGACCGGCAGGTCATTGTCGGCTATCCCGACGTCAAGGGGCGCGAGGAAATTCTCAAGGTGCATTCCCGCAACAAGCCGCTCGGCTTTGATGTGGACCTGAGCGTCATCGCCAAATCCACCGTCGGCTTCACCGGCGCGGATCTGGAAAACCTCATGAACGAGGCGGCGCTCCTCGCAGCGCGCAAAAACCACAAGGCGATCACCCTCCCTGACATTGAGGAGGCGACGATCAAGGTCATCGCGGGCCCTGAAAAGAAATCCCGCATGATCAACGACAAGGAAAAACGGCTCACCGCCTACCACGAGGCGGGCCATGCGGTCACTACCTACCACTGCCCAACCCAGGACCCGGTGCACCAGATTTCGATCATCCCCCGCGGCATGGCGGGCGGTTACACCATGTCCCTGCCAGAGCAGGACAGCAGCTATGTGCTCAAGCAGCATATGGAGGAGGAACTGGTCACCCTGCTGGGCGGACGGGTCGCAGAGGGGCTTGTGCTCGGGGATATCTCGACGGGCGCATCCAACGACATTGAGCGCGCGACGGACATTGCCCGCAAAATGGTCACCAAATACGGTTTCAGCCCAAAACTCGGCCCGATTGTCTACGGCGAGAGCGACCACGAGGTGTTCCTCGGCCGCGACTTCAACAACTCCCGCAACTACTCCGAGACAGTTGCCTCGGAGATTGACGAGGAGATCCGCAAGATTGTGGATGTCGCCTATGAACGGTGCCACGAAATCCTCAAACAGCACATGGATCAGCTCCATCTCGTTGCCCAGTACTTGATTCGAAAGGAAAAGGTGGACGGCAAGGTGTTCCTCAAGCTGATGAAGGGGGAAATCACGATGGCAGACGTCCAGGCAATGGATGAGGAAGGCACCCCGCCGGCGGCAAAGCTGCCTGCTGAGGATGTGTCTGACCACCCGCTTGAGATCAATGCGGACAAATCGAGCGAATACCCTGAGGTATAACGATAAAAATACAAGAGCGGCCGTCCCGTCAAGGGCGGCCGCTCTTTCTGTACTATTGGGCAAGCTTTGATTTCCGCAGCTTTTTTCTACGAAACGCTCTGCTCCAGTAAAACTGAACTGTTTGCTGTTGAAACACTTCTTCTGGAAAGGACTTCTAAACTGTCTAACGATGTTTCCTTTCGTGAGCGCAGCAAAGACATTGCCTGTGCCGATGTGAGGGGGCAGAGTCAATAGATCCAGCTGAGGTTACAAGCTCGACAGAGAAGCACATCGACAGGAACCGGAGTGCGCAAGTGGGTACAGTCGGTTGCGTAGACGATGGAGTACAAGAGCCAAGCGATCCGGCCATCAAACTCCGTTTTTTCCTCTCAAAGGCAGACGTGTGGAAAGGGGCGGATCGGGCATGCGGATTCCCGATTGCTTCTAATTTGAAAAGACAATCTTGAATCTCTGGTGGAGTCAGGATGTAGTTTTAATTGGTACAGGAGAAACTTGCGCGCAATTCTCCCTCCCGTCCATTTCAACACAAAACAACAGCGCCGTCCAAACCGGACGGCGCTGGCGATTATAAGATGTGCAAATAACGGGAAACAAGAATCAGTAAAACCTCGAATACGGCCAACCCGAGAAACATCAAGGCTGTATTGCGGTAAATCTTGTTGTAGTCATATTTTTTGCCGGTGATCTCCTCATCGCGTTTTACTTGTTTGGAGATACACCATGCGGGGCGCTTGAACCACACATAGGCCGCGGCTCCCAGGCACAGGATCAGGATAATGATCTCTATCAACAGTCTCATCTTTTACACCTCTTGTCGTTCGGCCCAACAGCCGGAGAATTTCTTTTATTATACTATAAATTGTCGGGAAAGCAAAGCCTATTTTGAAAATTCGGCGGGAAAGCCGATTTTTTGTACCGAGTTTTCAACTGTTTTTTGGGTGCTTGTTGAAAAAACAATGGGGTTGTCCCTACAAAAGCTGAACTATTGAGTTGTTTCTAAGTGGCTGCAGCATGGGAATGCCTTGTGTGCCACTTGAGCGTTCGGGACGAAAACATTTGTGAAGCCTTTGGGGCGCCGTTTCCCCCTCGGTTGCCAAAAATCAGCCGAAAGGTATTCCTAAAAAGAGCAGGAAGGCTTGAAGCAGCCTTCCTGTCCTTGCTAAACCATCTGAAACTCAAACAGCTCCCAAAACTCTTTTTTTGCGCAGTCCAGGTACCGTTTGTTTGCCTGATCCCAGTTGACCACCCGAAACCAGTCGTCAATATAATCCGCACGAAGGTTGTAGTGCTTGAGGTAGTAGGCGTGTTCCCACACGTCGAGGTTGAGGATGGGACAGAGGTTATTGCAAAGCGGAGTATCCTGGTTTGCAGTGGTGATAATTTTTAAACCGCCCATCCGGTCTCCCACCAGCCAGGCGTAACCGGAGCCAAAGACGCTCAGCGCCGCCTCCTTCATCTGCTTTTGAAACGCCTCGACGCTGCCAAACGAGCGGTTGATCTGCTGGAGCAGCCTGCCGGATGGGGGCTGATGCTCCGGGCGCATTCCTTCAAAGTAAAAGATGTGGTTATAGACCCCGCCTGCATTGTTGTGAATCGCAGTCTGAACGCTTGATGGAAGTCCATACACATTGCAGATCAGCTGCTCAAGGGAGAGCGTTTGCAGCGCGGGTTCGCTTTGGAGCGCTTTGTTGAGGTTGTCGACATACGTTTGTAAATGTCTGTCGTGGTGCAGATGCATTGTCTTTTCGTCGATAAACGGCTCAAGCGCATTGTACGCATAGGGAAGCGGTGGGTTTTGAAACGGGTAATGGTCTGTCAAACAGATCCCTCCTTTTTCTCTATCCTATGCGGGACTGCTGAAATTTGGGCATCCGCTGCGGAGCAGGAAGGAAGCGTCGAAGCCATCGCGCCCGGCTGTTTTGCCGCACTGCTGTGTGAGCCCAAAATGAGCTGCTCGTGGGTCCTCCGCCCCGCTGTTTGTGCAGTACACTGGAAAATGCAGTTCCCTGAAACCCACCCGGAACACTGCTGTCGGGCAAATGCGCGTACTGTCTGTCCCAAAGCAGTTTCGGGCAATTCAAACCCTTCCACAAACGAGTGGGGCGGCGAATGGCTTACAGCCGGCAAGAGTTTTTTAAAATTGTCCGGTTCCACACCTTGACTTTCATGATGCCAGTGTGCAGGTAACCTTCACCGACTATGTACACCGAAAGTTCATGAGCTGTGCCACGCCAGTTTTCTGTTCAGGTATTTGCTTTCACAGATCCCGCTTGAGGGATGCCCACCCTTGGGTTTTGCGCCAGGAGACGGGGTAGACAGCGAAAGCCACACATGCTGATATTCCATTCAAATTGTGTTCAGCCTCCACGGCAGATACACCATTTGGGATTGCCGATGGCTTAAAAACGGTTTTACTCATTGCGGCTGAAGGGCAGTTTTCTCCCTTGAATTCGATATATACTGTTTCGGCGGATGCTCTTGGGGACTCAGATTTCGTCCTGAATCATCCCCCAATATTGGATGCTCAGGTTAAATCGTGCACCCAAGCACGGTGACTTGTGTGATCACATCACGCAGGCGATCCGAGCCAACCATATAGTTAAGCGCATCATCAGCGTTATCAAAAACCTGTTCTGTTTCCGGTCGGTTCCACAGGTAAATAGAAATTTTTTTATCCTCTTTTTGACCCTCCCAATAAGGGACAATGCCAAAACGAATCCCCTTCCATTCGAGTTTGACTTCGCCACGGCATTCCATACAAAACTTAAAATCGCTGATGATTTTGAACCGGTTCTCCTCTAATGAATTATGGCCGTAAATATAGTGATAGTTCATCTTGTACCTCCAATAAAACTTAAATTCAGGAATATTTCCGTCCCAATCATTTTGGGGTTCGCTCCAATTCGGACGGTTCCCTTCTCGTGTGATAGCATGGTCGTGAGGAACCGAATGCTTTGAGGAATTGCCGTGGTGAGTGTGATGGCGCACCTTAACCGCGAATCGATCTGGGCCGATTTTTATTTCGATCAGGTTGCCATTTCGATCTTTCGTGCGGTTGATGCTTCCCGGCTCGCCAATAAAGCGTTCATCTTCTTGCTTCGCTGGCTTCCATTTTCCTCCATAGGCGCTGCCGCCGCCCTTGACCGATCCCCCAATCAGGTACAGTTTCATTCTATTACATTCGGCTCGATTTGTTCCGCCAATTTTGAATGCGCTCAGATCTTCTCTTTGAAAGCCTGGTTCATAGCTCATAGATCTCCAAGAACTGCGCGCATTGTTCACATAGATATTGCCCTACATAAAAATAAAAGACCGTCGAAAAATCGACGGTCTTTTTGATGGTCTGAGTGACGGGACTTGAACCCACGGCCTCCACCACCCCAAGGTGGCGCGCTACCATCTGCGCTACACCCAGATGTGCTTGAATGCCTTACTATTATAGCACAACCTGTCTTTAAAAGTCAAGGGTATGGCCGGATGAAAATTGTGAATTCAGCTGTTGCATCTGGAAAAAATGTGTTATAATAAAAAAGAAATCAAAATTGACGCCTCATTCGGCGAAAAGGAGCTCATCATGAAAGAAAAATTTTATCTCACAACGGCGATTGCTTACGCCTCCCGCAAGCCTCATATAGGCAATACCTACGAAATTGTGTTTGCCGATGCAGTGGCGCGGTTCAAACGAATGCAGGGGTATGACGTGCACTTTGTCACCGGAACCGACGAACACGGGCAAAAGGTGGAGGACCTCGCAAAAGAGAGCGGCATTTCCCCCAAACAGTATGTCGACAGCGTTGCGGGTGAAATCAAGACGATCTGGGACCTGATGGACTCCACCTACGACACCTTTATCCGCACCACCGACGACTATCACGAGCGTGTTGTGCAGAAGATTTTCAAAAAGCTCTATGACCAGGGGGACATCTACAAGAGCGAGTACCAAGGGCTGTACTGCGTGCCCTGCGAGTCGTTCTTTACCGAGACCCAGCTTGTTGACGGCAAATGCCCTGACTGCGGGCGGGAGGTCGTCCCCACCAAGGAAGAGGCTTACTTCTTTAAAATGAGCAAATATCAGGACCGCCTGATGGAATACATCGAGCAGCACCCCGATTTCATCCAGCCCAAATCCCGCGAGAACGAAATGGTCAACAATTTCCTCAAGCCTGGGCTCCAGGACCTGTGCGTTTCCCGCACTTCGTTTACCTGGGGGGTGCAGGTGGATTTTGACCCCAAGCACGTAGTCTATGTCTGGCTCGACGCGCTGGTCAACTACATCACCGCAATCGGTTACGATCCCGAGGGGAGCTCCGAGCTGTTTGAAAAGGAATGGCCCGCTGATCTGCACATCATCGGCAAGGACATTCTGCGTTTCCACACCATCTACTGGCCGATTTTCCTCATGGCGCTGGGTCTTCCCCTGCCCAAGCAGATTTTCGGCCATCCCTGGCTGCTCTCTGGACAAGACAAGATGAGCAAGTCGGTCGGCAACGTCATCTACGCGGACGATCTGGTGCGGCAGTTCGGTTCGGTCGACGCGGTGCGCTTTTACCTGCTCAGCGCAATGCCGTACGCGCAGGACGGGAGCATCACCTACGAAAACGTCATTTCCCGGTTTAACTCCGAGCTCGCCAACACCCTCGGAAACCTCGTCAACCGCACCGTCACCATGGTGGGCAAGTACTTTGACGGGGTGATCCCCGCGCCGACAGCGAAGGCCCCCCTGGACGAAGAGCTGTCCTCCCTGGCAAAAGAGACGGTTGCAAAGTTTGACGGGCAGATGAATGCGCTCAAAACCTCGGACGCAATTGACACGGTGATGGCGTTTGCCCGCCGCTGCAACAAATACATCGACGAGACGATGCCGTGGGCGCTCGCAAAGGACGAGGCGCAGATCGAGCGGTTGGGCACCGTGCTGTACAACCTGCTCGAGGGCATCCGGTTTATCGCAGTGCTGCTCACCCCGTTTATGCCCGCTACTGCGGCGGAAATTCTGACCCAGATCAACGCGCCGGGTTCGGATTACCCGTCGCTCCGAGAGTTCGGCGGCATCCGGGCGGGCGACAAGGTGGGCCAGCCAAAAGTGCTGTTCGGCAGAATCGACGAGGCGAAAAAGCTCGCTGAAATTCAGGCCGAAATTGAGAGCAAGCTCCCAAAAAAAGAGGAGAAACAGGCCGACAAACAACAGGAGGTACCCGCAGGCATCATCACCATCGACGACTTTGCCAAGGTTTCGCTTCGCGTCGCACAGATCAAAGAGTGTGAAAAGGTCGCGAAATCCGATAAGCTGCTCCGGCTCATCCTCGACGATGGGGAAGGAAACCGGCAGGTTGTCTCAGGCATTGCGAAGTGGTACTCCCCCGAGGAGCTGATCGGCAAAAAGGTGATCATCGTGGCCAATCTCAAGCCGGTCAAACTGCGCGGCGTCGAGAGCCAGGGGATGATTCTCGCAGCGGATGTGGAGGACGGCGCAGCCAAGGTGCTGTTTGTCGACGACTCGGTGCCCGCCGGCGCGAAAATCCGCTAGTCGGAGGACAGACATGTTAAACGGAATTTTTGATTCGCACGCCCATTACGACAGCGCGGATTTTGATCCGGACCGGGAGGAACTCATCAGCTCGTTTGCCTCTCAGGGGGTGGTCGCAGTGCTCAACGCCTCGAGTGACATCCCCTCTTCCCGGGCGAGCATGGCGCTTGCTGAGCGCTATCCCTTCTTCTGGTGCGGCGTCGGGGTGCACCCCCACGAAGCTGCCGAGGTGGACGGGGACTACATCGACCAGATAGAGCGGATGTGCGTCCAGCCCAAGGTGGTGGCGATTGGGGAAATCGGGCTCGACTATCACTATGATTTCAGCCCGCGGCCGATTCAGAAGCGGGTGTTTGAGCGGCAGATGAAGCTGGCACAGCAGCTCGGAATGCCGGTGATCATCCACTCCCGCGAGGCGACAGAGGACACTCTGGAAATTCTGCAAAAGTTCCCCTCTGTGACCGGGGTGGTGCACTGCTTCAGCGGCAGTGCGGAAACCGCCGAAGTGCTGCTCAAACTGGGCTACTGCATCGGTTTTACCGGGGTTGTGACGTTTGGCAACGCAAAAAAAGTGGCCCGTGCGGCGCAGGTGGTGCCGCTTGACCGGCTGCTGCTTGAGACCGACTGCCCCTACATGGCGCCTGTCCCGTTGCGCGGAAAGCGGTGCGAGTCCCCGATGATCGCCTACACCGCCGAAAAGCTCGCGCAGATCAAAGAGGTGGATGCGCAGCAGCTGGTGGACGCGGCGCGGGAGAACACCTGTCGGCTGTTTGGGATTACTCTATAAGCAAAATCCTGGTAGGGGGTTGAAACCTTGCCCAGAACAAGCGCCTGGGGTTGCACAAAGGATGCAGCACAATTGAGCCAAAGCAGAGCATGGTTGTGAGCTGCTTGCAGCACTGTGTAAGGACGAACGTTAAAGCGCCGCTGGTTCGTCTCAGATCCAGTCTTGCTTTGCAGCTGAATGCGGACAGAGATTCCGCAATCAAATCCACTGGTTGAACGGGTGGTATGCACCAGCCCCAGACAATTGCTGAATCAATCGAGCCTGACGGCTCGGAGCAGATTCTGCGGACAGGGCTTGGCTATTTCTAAGTCGAAAATGCTCTGAATACAGTGGGATTCATCTATTTTTTTTTGAACTGTCTCAACATCTGCCGCGCAGTCTATCGGGTTGAATCAGCGCTCTATAGAAGGGCATCCTACTGGCCCGCCCCTCAAGAACAACTGTAAAACAGCCGTCGGCATCACATCTGCTGCAACTGCGAACGCAGTGATCTGCCTGTCGCTTTTGACGCTCAGACAAACCCCAAAGCGAAGCCGTTTTATGCACACAAGCGGAGCCGGTGGTTTTACCCCGTTTAAACTGGAATAAAAAAAC
The DNA here is from genome assembly GCA_965141735.1 of uncultured Oscillospiraceae bacterium. Taxonomy (GTDB): domain Bacteria; phylum Bacillota; class Clostridia; order Oscillospirales; family Ruminococcaceae; genus Massilioclostridium. Next base: position 8,436 of record CBCSOX010000048.1, read on the forward strand.
AGGCTGACTTATCAGAGTCAGCCTGTTTTTATAGTTGCATCACATGTTCGTAGATCTGTTTGAGCTGTTTTCCAATGTTGGCGAGGTCGCGTTCCACCGCGACCGCATAGCCCGGTTCGATCATCGAAGGGAGTTCCTGTTCGAGAATTCCCCGGATTTTTTGTTCAAATGACTCGAGAGAGTCCGCCTTGTAAATATTCTTTCCATCCTCAAGCCAGCCCTCATAGATCGGAATGTCTCGGATGAGCACATTTTGCTTGGTGGCCAGCGCCTCGAGCAGCACAATCCCTTCGGTTTCCTCATAGGTGGGAAAGAGAAACAGATTCGCGCCGCAGTAAGCAGTGCGCAGGATGTCGCTCTCCACATAGCCGGGGAAAAAGAGATTGGGGAGTTTGGTGCGAACGGCCTTGCCGATTTTTGCGGGGACTGAATACAGCGGGGTGTGACCAAACCAGATAAACTTGTATTCCGGCATCCGCTTGGCGAGCTCGACGAAATCGAGAATCCCCTTGCGCTCTATGTACAGGCCAACCGCCATGACCACCTTGTCCTCGGCAGAGAATCCGAACCGCTGGCGGAACGTCAGCCCTTTGACCGGGTCCTGCTCAAAAAATTCGAGCTCAATGCCGTTGGACACCGCAAAAATTTCCTGTTCAATCCCATATCCCTCTAAAATCCGTTTGGAATAGGGAGTTGGGGTGACAATGCAGTCCCCGCTGGTGTAGCAGGTGATCAGCCACTTTTTGAACTGGGGAGAGAGCAGATTGGAAAAGATAAAGGAATTGCGGAAATCCTCCTCGGTGCTGTGCGCGTGGTAAACCACCTTTTTGCCGTGTTTGCGCGCGGTCTGCGCGATGTGGAGTGAATTGGGGCCCACGGTGTTGATGTGTGCTATATCAAAATCGTCTTTTGGATCGAGCGTATATGGAATGTTGTTTTTTTCAAGCGCTTTGATCTGATGGCTCAGCGTTTTTCCGATGCCGGACTTTTTTATCAGGCTCATTCCCTCGGAATAAAGCAGTACTTTCATTTTTTCACCAACTATATTTTAATCACATACCTATTCATTATTGTAGTAGGTTTACGCGGTTCTGTCAACAAAAAGACTCCAACTGAAAGGGAATTGTAATCTTTGGGTGGCCTAAAAAGTTTCACCAAAGCGTTGAATTTACGCTTTGTCTACGATAATGTTACAGAATCCTCACAAAAGTGAATTTTTTGTGAGAAACGTTTTCAATCGGGCGGTGTTGTGCTATAATGGCAGGGTACATTAGTTAGTGCTATTACGATAAAAAAGGAGTAACAACAGTGGTTAAAAAAGTATGGCTGCCGCTTCTGACGACAATCGTGTTCGGCGGAATCTGGTTTTATTTTGCCATCCCCGCAATAAATCCCAAACACGCGAGCTTTTGGTCGTTTCTGATCGCCCTGGTCGTAGTGTTTATCCTCTCCCGCTTGGTCTTTACCTTTTCCCTCAAAGGGATTGTAAAAAAGGTGCAGAAAACTGCGACCACCTCTGCGGACGGAACCGTCATTGAATTCAAACAGAAAAAAGGCTTTAAAATTGCCGTCTGGGCAGTGGCCATTCTGCTGCTCGTGGGCATTGTGATCTGGTTGAGTTCCTCCGAGCTGTTTAACGCCAAGAAATACCAGCAGCAGCTCCCGGTGCACACAGCATCTTTCCAGGACGATATCGCCGAAATGCCGATTTCTCAGATTCCGATCGTGGACAAGGACGTCGCCCAACGGCTCGGCAACCGCAAGCTCGGTGAAGTGGTCGAGCTCACCTCCCAGTTTGAGGTGTCGACAATGTATTCCCAGATCAACTACAAAAACGTGCCCACCCGCGTTTCCCCCTTACAGTACGCCGACCTCATCAAGTGGTTCACCAACCAGAGTGAGGGTATCCCCTACTATGTGACAATCGACATGGCGACTCAGGAAACACAGCTGGTGAAGCTCGAAAAGCCGATGAAGTACGGTACCTGTGAGTACTTTAACCGAAATCTCGAGCGGCACATCCGGTTTCATTACCCCACCTTGATGTTTGAAGACCCGGTATTTGAAATCGACGACGACGGAAATCCCTATTGGGTGGTGCCGACCTATGATTACAAAATCGGCGTGCTCGGCGGCCGGGATATCACCGGCATCGTGCTTGTCGACGCGGTCTCGGGCGAGACCCAGCGCTACAAAATCAACGAGGTTCCCCAGTGGATTGACAACGTCTATCCCGCCCACCTGATCATCACTCAGGCCAACAACTGGGGCAAATACACCAACGGCTTTTTTAATTCGGTGATCGGTCAGCGCAACGTCATACGCACAACAGAGGGCTACAACTATCTCGCGCTCGACGACGACATCTGGCTGTACACAGGGCTCACCTCGGTGACGTCGGACAAATCCAACATCGGCTTTATCCTCACCAATCTGCGCACCAAGGAAACCCGCAACTATCAGATCAACGGCGCGGAGGAAAACTCTGCGATGGATTCCGCCGAGGGCAAGGTGCAGGAGAAAAAATACCAGGCTACCTTCCCCATCCTCATCAACGTCGCAGATCAGCCGACCTACTTTGTCAGTCTCAAGGACGACGCGGGGCTGGTCAAGCAGTTCGCTTTTGTCTCGGTTGAGAACTATCAGGTCGTCGGCGTCGGAGATACGCTGCAGGCGGCGCAGGAATCCTATATCCGACAGCTTAAGTCAATCGGAAAGGAGACCGAGGGGGCTCAAAACGAACAGAGCGGCGCGGTCACTGAGATCACAAGCGCAGTTAAGGACGGCAACACCAACTATTATTTCCGCCTCGACACTGGGGAGGAAATCTACGTCGCTTCGGTTCAGCTCAGCGACCAGCTCCCGCTGCTCAAGGTCGGGGATAAGGTCAAAATCAGCTTTACCCCGGATGCCAAGGGAATGAACCAGGTGAGCTTGTTTGAGCTTGTCTCCTAGAGCAATCGGCGAATAAAACGACACAAGTTCGGCGGTAAAAACGGCGCGGAAACGGCGTTGTCGTCCTTTGCGGGCGACAGCCTGCCGACGTCCTCCGCCTTGTTCCACTCCATTTTTCCTCGCTTCCTTTTGTGCCATTCTACGCACCGATTACGCTCGTTGCCAAAAACTTTACAAATCATTCGCATTCAGTCAGTTTTTCACCGAACACAATGTGTTATACTGAAATGAAGTGAATGATTTCATAGGAAATCAGATAGTATCAGCGGGTCCCCGCTGGTACTATCCTGCTTTTAGAACGACAATCAAACAGACGGGGGGTTGGATATGGACCGGAATTTTTCTCAGCTTGGGCAATATCAGCAGTTTTATTACCGCCCGGATAGCCCCCGCCTTGTTGAAAAGCGATCCATTATGCGCACTGTTTCGGCAGTGGGCATCACTATGCTCGTCTATATCCTGCTTAAACGCCTGATGCCCCGGGTGGTTTTGGTCACGATGATGTCAATCGGGTTCCCCACCAAGGTGCAGGGCAATGTGCTCGTCGGGACCGAGCTGACCCAGCAGCTCGCCGGTGTCATTTCCACCACCATTACCCTGGTCTTCCCCGCGCTGATGCTCTATTTTCTGCTCGGAACCCACTCCCAGATGCACAAGCTGTTTAAAAAACCGGTTCTGCGGTATGCGGTAGCCTCCCTGCCCATCACAGCCGCAGTTGCGATCATCTCCGCATTTGGGATGGAGGTGCTCCGGTCCACTTTAGACAGGCTGGGGATTCAGGCGTTTCAGGTGGAGGAGCCCTATCTTGCAACTACTGCCGGGAAACTCATTTATCTGCTTTCCCTGACTTTGATTCCTGCGGTGTTTGAGGAGCTTTTCTTTCGCGGTGTGCTCATGCACAGTCTGCGCAGGCATGGGGACGGCTTTGCCCTGATCCTCTCCTCCGCCCTGTTTGCGCTGATGCACTACAACATCTACATGGTGCTCAACGCCTTTCTCATGGGGCTGCTCATCGGCTATTTTGTCATCCGGACCGGGTCGATCATCACCGGGATTCTGATGCACCTTGGCAACAACCTGCTTACCGTCGGGCTGTCCGAGCTTCAAGCGGCGCTTGACCCCTCAGTCGGGGCAATCGCTGTCAACCTGATTTACATCATCCTGCTCCTCTTTGGTCTGCTGTCAGTGGTGTATCTGGTGGGACAGGACGCCAACCTCTTTTCACTTCATGAGAGAAAAAGCAGCTTCACCACTGCCACTAAGGTGCGTTACGCCGCCGGTAACGTATTTTTGCTCGTGGTGATCATCATATCGGTATTTGACCTGCTCGCTTCCTTTGGAACATGAGCGGTATATGAGGCTCGCGCTCGAACAGGCGGCTCGGGCGGCAGAGCTTGGCGAGGTGCCGGTGGGCGCGGTGCTTGTGCGGGATGGAGTGGTCGTCGCACAGGCGTACAACCGGAGGGAAACTGATAAAAACGCACTTGCCCATGCGGAACTGCTCGCGATTGATCAGGCCTGCCGCGCACTTGGCGGCTGGCGGCTGTTTGGCGCAACGCTCTATGTCACCCTCGAGCCCTGTCCCATGTGCACCGGGGCGATCATCAACGCCCGCATCGATCATGTGGTATATGGGGCGGGGGATCAAAAAGCCGGATCCTGTGGCTCGGTGGTCGATCTCACACAATACCCCTACAACCACAAGCCAAAGCTTACCGGCGGCGTGCTCGAACAGGAGTGTGCTGAGATGCTCAGCCGGTTTTTTCAGCAGCTGCGCCAAAAAAAGAAGCAGCGGGCGGATGCGGCGAAAAACAACGGAAATCCTACTGAAGAAGGAGGCGTTGTTTTGAACGAGAAACTCTATGAATTCGACGCGGTCATTCAAAAGGTCCCGGAGATCGACGGGGCGTATGTGGAAGTGCCTTTTGATGTCAAAGAGGAATTTGGTAAAGGCCGGGTCCCGGTGTTTGCAACCTTTGATGGAGAGCAGTACAAGGGCAGCCTGGTGAGGATGGGGACGCCGGGACACATTCTCGGGGTCCGCAAGGAAATCCGCAAAAAAATTGGAAAGCAGCCGGGGGATACCGTTCACGTCACGTTGCGGGAGCGAGAACCGAAATAACCAGCAATGGACCGAATAAAAAATTAGAATGGCATCTCCCTATATTGGGAGATGCCATTCTAATTTTATCAACCGAGCAACAACAAGGCTGCGGCATGGAGGCAGAATTCTCAGGTACAGCACGTTTTTTACAGGCGCAGAGAGAATTTTTAGGAACCCGCCGGCCGTTCCCGGGCTGAACCAAAGGTTTGATTCAGTTTCAGGCTGATACCGCGCAGGCACTGGATGCGGCCATCTGCTTCAGGAGCCCCCCACTGTGTGGAGAATGCGGTTGGGGCCGCTTTACAAAGACACGGTCCTGTCCCCTTTTGTGATAATTTCTGTTTGGATCGCCAACAGGCCGGCGTCAAAGAGAAGAGCGGATTGTATGATTTCCGAGTTGTGATTGTGGGACACTTCAGCCCTTCTGCTCAATGATCCGTAAACAAACTGAACCCGGGCCGCCTTGAGGCGATCCGGGTTATTGAGAAAATGCTCTCTCGATACAAGCCAATCAAACAGCTCTGGACACAAAAAGGCTGAGAAGATAGGTCCAGCAGAAAACCACACATCGAATGGGGATTCAAAAAGAGCACTGAATGTAGACCGGATGAGGTGTATAGCGCAGTCAGCAGCAGTTGAGTTCGCAGCTGGAGCAGGGGCTTCAAACGTGGTTTGGTTGATGCAGATCCCCTTGCCGCACCTGTAAGCGAAATTGAAGCCGGCAGCTAAGCGGTTCCATAGCGATCACGGTAGGATTCAATTGCCTTGGTCACAATTTCAATTGCCGCGGAGGGTCCCTTGACTTCGTCCACCGCTGTCTCTTTGTGCTCAAGCGCCTTGTAGACCGAGAAAAAATGAATCATTTCTTCAAAAATGTGCTTGGGAAGCTGCGAGATGTCGGTATAGCTGTTGTAGGTCGGGTCGTTGAAGGGGATGGCAATGATCTTTTCATCATTTCTCCCATTGTCGATCATCGAAATTACCCCTACCGGATAACATTTGACCAGAGTCATCGGATAGATCATTTCGGAACAGAGCACCAACACATCGAGCGGGTCCAGGTCATCCGCATAGGTTCTGGGGATAAACCCGTAGTTTGCCGGATAGTGGGTGGAGGTGTGCAGGATACGGTCGAGCTTGAGCACTCCAGTCTGTTTATCCAGTTCATATTTCACCTTGCTCCCCTTTGGAATTTCTATCACTACCATAAAATCTTCCGGGTTGATGCGGGAGGAATCAATATCATGCCAAATGTTCATCGCTTTGCACTCCTTTTTCTTTTATTATACCAGATAGCTGCAAAAAGATAAGCTGACATCGGATGATTGTCCGATCTGAGCTTTTTTGTAGCTTTAGCATTCCCCTCTTGGGGATACAAAAAGCCTCGGAAGATAAAACCACCATGACACAATCGAGATGGTTAGGAAACCGCATCACGAAAGAGCAAAGAGGTTTTGCACAAGGTGAAAAATGAAGTAAAGCCACAGCGCATTCGAGCTGCCGATGTGAGAACCATGTGGTATTCGCGCCGAAGATGATTTACAAAGAACTGAGGG
>CBCSOX010000049.1:0-14983 GCA_965141735.1 uncultured Oscillospiraceae bacterium
CCCGCGACCGCACCGGTCGTCTCAAAGCCGTTTTCCGGGTTGAGAACTGAAAAGCTCATCCCCACGCAGTGGGAAATCTCGCCCTTGTTGACTCCGACGAGCCCACCTGCTGTCCCTGCAGCCTCTACCTCCCAATTGATGGCGTAGCTCCGCTCAATTTTTCCGGAATTTCTGCTGACCAGTCCGCCCGCAGTGCCTCGGTTCATCCTTACAGTTCCAGATGCATAGCAGTCCTGAATCAGCCCATAGTTCTCACCGACCAGACCGCCCGACATGTCCGTTGTCCCCGTCCCGCTGTTTGTGACCCGGTTGCCTGCGGTACTGGCTTTGATCACGGCGTTGTGGTTCGCCTGGCCAACCAAGCCGCCGGCGTTCCCATTCTTAATCTCAATGGTTCCGTTGGTATGGCAGTCGCTGACCGTCACCTTCATGATCTGTCCGATCAGCCCTCCGGTCATACCCATCCAACGGGTGGGCGTCCCATTCGTCAGGCTGCCGCCTTTGGCTGTACAGGATTCGATGGTTCCGTTTTCAGCTAAACCAATTAGGCCGCCCAGAATGGACGCGTTTTGGCTTGTCAGACTGACATTCGCCGAGCTGTTTCTGACAACTCCATCGATAAAGGTTCCCACCAGGCCGCCTGTTTCTGCGTGGTTCTGGAGTTCCACTGTGCCGCTGGCAGAGCAGTTGTCCACCAAGCCGGCGCTCATTCCAACCAGGCCGCCGATGCTGCTCTCACTTTGAGCCGATTTGCCGCCTGTGATCTTGCCGCTGACCGAGCAGCCGGTGATCTCCCCGGCGTTTCGCGCCGCTAACATGCCCATATCCCGATTGCCTTTGATGTTCGCGCCAAGGATGTTGACGTCTCGAATCACCGCTTTGTTGCCCGTAATGCCGAACAGGCCCTTGCCATCGGTATTGTCGTCCTGCGTGGTGAGGCCGGTGATGCTGCTTCCTTTGCCCATAAAGGTTCCTTGGAAGGCGTGATCTTTGTCCTTGCCGATCGGCTCCCAGTTCTCAATCCCGCGCAGGCTGATATAGCTCGCATCCAGATAGATGGTTTTTCCCTCGAAGCTCACGTACCCATTTGCGGTGTTCCCGTTGACGAGATTGGCGAGGGCCGAGAACTGCGAAACAGTTCGAATAGTAAAGCTGCTGCTGGACGGGTCGTACCAACTATAATCCGGCCCCGAGGGTTCCTCACGGTTTAAAAAAATCGGATTTTGACTGCCGCCCACATGTTTGAGTGTGGGCAGAGGGGCTCCGTAGTACAGCGCCAGATTGCAGTAGGTCATGTCCCAGACATCCGAAAAGTCGCCGCCGAACCACTTGCCCCAGTCCTGGGCTGAACCGTATAAGATATTCTCCCCATGCCTGCCGTTGAGATCGCTGTCGCCCGACTGTGATTTTCCGTCGACCAGCATGTCCGACCGCGCGTAGTTGTTTTGCAGCGACGCCGTTTTGGAGCCGACGCGGGTGAACTCGTCGTAGCTGCCGGGCGCGATGCCGGAGGTAATAAAATTGCCGTCCATTTCAACGCTCCTGCTCAGGGCCACACAGTTGCGGATGGTTCCCTTTTCATAGCTTGCGGCGAGCCCCATTGCCCTGCCTGAGGTGCCGATGCCGAGTTTTTTCACAAAGACCTCGCCGGTGGCGTAGCACCGGTTGACATACGCCGCATCAAGCTCCTCCTCTTTATAGTCGTCATTATCAGGATCAGGAACATTGACCGTCGCTGGACGCTGCTCTCCGACCAGAGCGCCCGCCCGGGCCTCCGGCCTCGAGCCGTTGCCGGCTGAAACCCTGCCGGTCGAGTAGCAGTCGTTCACATACGTTTCATTCTGCCCGATCAGGCCGCCCGCCACACAAATTGCGCTCTGACTGGCGTCCACCGAGCCAGTGGCATAGCATTCCTTCACATCTCCGTTTGAGCCGCGCGGTACATCTGCTTCATATGCGTTCATTCCAATCAGGCCGCCGAGCGTTGCCTCGCTTCTCGTGGAGGTGACGTTTCCGGTCGCGTAGCAGCGCAGAACTGTCGAATTATTGGAGCCCATCAGCCCTCCCGCGCAGGTTCCGAGCAGGTTGGTCGTAACATTTCCCGTGGCATGGCACTGCTCCACAAGGACTCGAAAGCCGTTTGTACCGATCAGGCCGCCGGCAAAGTTCGAATATTCCCGCTCACCGCTCAATTGAACATCAACAGCAGAGGAGCAATTTTGAACCGTCGTCCAGTCCTCGGAGTCAAGCTCTGTGGTGGTCACCCCAATCAGGCCGCCTGCCAGTCCGTTCGCACGAATATAGCCTGAGGAGGTACAGTCCTCTACAATGGTCCCCTCCTGAACCTGAATGGCCAGACCGCCAACGATGCTGCGGTATTGACCTGGGTTTATCTGAGTCCCATTGGTTGAAACAAGGTTGACATTCTCGGTGTGGCAGTTGCGCACTGTCCCGCCTATGACAAACCCAAGGAGTCCGCCTACGTACCCGTCAAGGCTACGGACGTTGTTCGCAGTGCAGTTTTCAATGAGGGAATTTTCGGCACGTCCTACCAGAGTTGCATTGGTTGATGAAGACGCATTCAGGTTAACATCACGAAATGAAAGGTTTTTGATCGAACTGTCCTCGATTCTTCCGAAAAGAGCTGCATATCCATCCAAGGCGTTCGAGATTCTCAGATTAGAAATGACCTTGCCTGTCCCGTCAAACGATCCGCGGAACGGGTGTTCATACGTGCCGATCGACATCCAGCCTCTGTTGTCCAAATTGATGTCCTGGGTGAGCGTTAGGGTTTTTCCCGCAAAATCCACCGTTAATGCTTCCCCGGATACGGTCAAGTCCCCGTTGACCAGCAAGGCGAGACCCGCCAGATCATCCCCGTTTTCAATCACATAGCTTTCATCTTCCTCGTGCCCAAAATACCAAGAGAAATCTATGTCCCCGGACCAAGTAGGCTCTGCCGCCAAGGTTACGATTGCCATGAAGGGCAGCATCCCCACGATCATGCACACGCTGAGCAAAAACGCCAGCACGCGGCATGAAGAATGTGTTGTTTTCATTGTTTTTCCTCCTTTTGTCCTGTTCTTTTTCATGAGCTTTGTGTGTCCTGTTCCGATTCAGGCTTGGATGCCTGAGTCAGCTCTTTGAGCAATTCCCGTCCCTCCTTTCGAATATGGTTGCTTTGAAGCTCGGTCAGATATCCCGCGCGGACAGCCATTCCAATGATGTAATCCACCCGGTTGAGCGCTTCGATTCCCCGCTTTAAGGCGTCGGGAGAATCTTTTTGCTGGACGGCAAGTCCGGCCTCGACTCCGCTCGACAGCAGCGCTTCGCTGAGCGGAAAGTGATTGTCATCTTCGAGTAAGAATTTCACCAGTTCCGCAACGCGAACCGAATAATTGCAAATCTTCTCCGCCAACTCCATTCTCAATTCCCTCCTTTCCCTCTAAACTCAGAGACCGGCCTGCTCCATCTAATTGCAGTATACAGAAAGATGAATAAAAATAAAATCGTCCGGTATGAGGGTTTTTACAAATAATTTTATTCTCTCTCCCATAGAAAACTGCGATGGTATGAGGTTTTTAAGAATCTTAAAGCAAATCTGAAAGGAAGAAGCACAAAAATCCTCATACCGTATGAACCTATTTGTTGTACCGTTTCATACGGAATTTACACAAATAATAAAGTCTCAATCAATACGATTGAGACTTTATTATTTGACTCGAAATTATATGACAAAATGATCCTGTTCTGTTGCTTTTCTATTGTATTTTTAAAATCATTAAGTCCTGCAAACTTTCGTTTACAGGACTTAATGGTTGGCTCCCCTGTTGGGCTCGAGCTAACGACAACGCGGTTAACAGCCGCATGCTCTATCAACTGAGCTAAGGAGAATTATCAAAAGATATGAAATTTTGGATATGGTATTCTCTCTTGTAACTCAGTGGTGAAATTTTAAGCCACTGCATATTGGTTCAACTAACCTCAACATCCCTACAATTCAAGGTAGAAACTGCTACTAAAAATGCTCAGTCATATATGACTGAGCATTTTTTCATGTTTTAGAATATGAACCGGGGGATGGTTCTATTTTTTCTTTTTCAACAGTGCAAATCCAGCCCCTGCCAGGGTCAGTAAGGTAATTGCAGCGGCAATCGGCGCTGTCTCTCCTGTTTTTACGTTTCCGTTTCCGGTGCTCAGCTTAGAGTCACCTTCTACCGCAGCGCCTTGTTTTGCGGGGGCAGACGCTTCAACTGCAATCAGCCCGTCAATTGCTGCATTCAAGCCATCAACGGCATCGTTGACTTCAGCCTGGGTGGCATTTTCGTCCTCTTTTACGATTTTGGCCGCCTCATTTGTCTGATGAAAGACTACAACGCTCTCAGCTGTATAAGCTGTGGTGTCAATCGACGATGCTTTTGCTAGCACTGCCTCGAGTACTGATTTGTCTGCGCGGAAACGCAGCGCCATCATTGCGTCAAGCAGAGCGGACTCTGCTTCTCTGACATCCTGCTGCATTGCGTCCCCGTCGTCAAAAACTGCTTTTGCCGCGGTCAGCTGAGCGACGAACGGCTCTGCTGTTGCCGGGGTATAGAGGTCGATCTGTGCATAAAAACCGTTTGAAAGATCGATCAGCTTGCCGAGAGAGGTCTTGTCCCCACGGACAAATCCGAGCTTGTGGATTTCGGTCATAAGGGTCTGCCATGCCGCGTCAACCGATGCCTGGTCAGCCTTGAGATCTGCGTCAACCGCACGGGCGTTGACAAGCGCCTCGGTGAAGGAAGCCTGTACAGACTCAATGACGTTGTCAAACTCATCGGAATTGTAAGCAGCTTCTGCGTATGCGAGAACGGAGCGGAGAATAGTCTTATTAGGTGAGGAAGGAATTTCCTTTTCCTCAACCGCAACAGCTGTATATGCAGTGAGCTTGACGGAGCCGGTCATGCCGTAATCGGCAAAATCAGGAATATAGTTGCTCCATCCGGGATAGCCCTCGGGCAGGAACTTGTTGCGCAAAGAGCTTGTAACACGCACCTCAATGGTGTTCTCACCCGGGGTTACAACCCCCGTGAGGTCCGCCGTACAGGTGTCGATATTCACATCCACCTGCTGTCCGTTGACAAAGACGGCTGCCGTCCCGCCGCAGAACGAATCCGCCTGGAACATGAGGCGATTTTGCGCAGACCAGCTGTCCGGGAGGGTAAAGGTGTTGCGGTAGGTTCCGACGCCGGAAACTGTAGATCCGACCTGTTCGATGTCTTTCCATGGAATCAGAGCGGTTTTCCCCACCTCAATCTGTACCTTGTTGGTGGCGTAGGTGACTTCGGTAGAAATATGGCCGGTCCCGCGGTCTTCGGTGCGGGTGACCTTGTCGCCCGGTTCCCAGGACTCCACCGTCAGATTCCACTGATCGAGCGTGATGTCATCCGGCACTTCTGCCGTCACCTGATCGGTGCTGCCGTCGCTGTAGCGGACAGAAGCGGCGCCGCTCTGCGGAACCTGCAGCACAAATTTGCCGTCTTCCACCGTTACCTTCTCTACGTTCTCGGTTTCGATGACCGTTTTGGCAGCTTTGTCATTCGGGTCAAGCGCGAATACAACGACTTCTCCCGGGGCAATGTCCACATTTAAAACAGTTCGTCCATCCGAGTAAGAATACGCGCCGATTTCTTCCGCTTTGTTGCTCCAGGTGTCATAGGTATAGGGTTTGTAGATCCCCTCTACTGAAATCTGTCCGGTATAATTATCTGTATCTTCATACATGTAGTGATACACATAGAGATAGGTAGCATCCTCCGCTTTGCGCATGGTGGTGAGAAGCTTCTGATTGGGCTGCACAAATTCGGCGCGGGGCTTTACACCGAGCGACTGCAGCGCATCCTTTGCCTGAGCCTGTGTCTTGACAGTCTTGACAGTACCCAGCGCCTTGATCTGGGCCATCACCTCTGCAAGCTCGGCGTCCTTGCCGTCGTTAGACCCTGTGATCACCGCCGCGCCCTCATTGTACTTGATTCTCGTCGGCTGATTCTCAATGATTTCTTCTGACGGCCCATCGACAAGGACGACCGGGAGGCCGCCTTTTGCCCACTCATAAAGCACCTTTGCGCTTTCCAGCGGCAGCTCATCCCGATAGAGGAGAAGGGCCTTGTAACCGACGCTATCCGCCTGGACAATCCCATTTTCGCAGGTGATCTCCTCGTCCTGCAAAAGATAAGGGGAGAAGTAATCATAGGTATACCCGGCATCCTGCAAAGTGGTGTCCTGCCAGTAGTAGCCTTTGTGCTGGTGTGTGAGGTTTGTGCCCTGGGTGTCATTGTAATCAAAGAAACGGTGCCGGGCAAGCTGATAGAGATAATCGGAACGGAGAATGCCGACATCCATCTGGGAAATCCCCTGCATCAGCACGGATTGCAGACGGGAGATGTGTTCACCCCAGACTTTTGGGTAATCGATGGAATTCGGTTGGCGCTTGTTATAGCGCTCCCCCCATCTCTGGTACATGCCCTCGAATCCAGGCCAGTCGCAATGCCCGTCCGGTCCGTATTCTGAAGAATAGCCATGCGTCACCGTCTTTTGAATGCCAGACGCAAACTGGGTGTAGATGGTCTGATTCAGATAGTTGTTGCTGTATTTATAGTTGCCCATGATGACGGCATTGGTCTCGGATGAGTACAGTTTGTTGTACAGGTGCGCTGCACCCGACTGACCGCGATAGGCATCGATGTCCGACGCTGTGGCCAAAGACTCGCTCTCGACAAAATCAACGCTCTTAACCGGCTGGGAAATCTCCAGCATCTGGCCAAAGGAATTCTGTGCGCGCAAGGTAATGCCATAGCGGTTGAGCCACTCGCGCATCACCTCGAGATGGTTTTCCATATACAGCTCTGTGTTGGTCTGATAGAGGTCGTTGCGAATCTTTTGCGCAAGATCCTCCTGTCCCTCCAGGTCATACGCATAGGATTTCGAGCGATTGTGTGCAAAATCAGACAGGATGAGTACGGGCAGATACTTGCTCACATCATAGCCGCGCCGCGACTCGAATTCTTCCAGATAATCTGTGCACCAGAGGTTTCCAGTCATATTTGCGCCATGAGGGTCAACCTCTAAGGAGTCCTCAAACATCGTGACGTTGCCGTTTTCCTGAATGAGCTCACGCAGTTCCGAAGTCAGGACTGTTTCCTCCCAATAGTCAATCAGTGCGTTTGCCCCTTCTTTGGAGAAATAATTGATGGTGTAGGAATTGGAAATTGCCGGCTTGTAGCTTTCACTGGTCCCGTACTGCCAAAAGGCAAACAGGGTGTAGCTGCCGTCGGATGGCGCGGTATAGCGGATGTTCCAGGACCCGTCCGGGTTCTGGGTGGCAAGGCCGGTCACATCGGTGAGTGAATCGCTCTCAAGATTTGTTGCCCCGCTTTCGGTGGCTTCTGCCACTTTTGCAGCAGTGACTTTCACAAGACGGATTTTGGTCGCATGTTCTGTCAGCTCAGCCTGTGGGAGCACCCCGTCGTACGTTTCCCCCGGCGCCAATTCAATCGTCCTGTAGCCAAGCTCCTGGGAAGCCGCCTCCTCATCCGGGTTGATGCTGACAAGGTTGGATGTGGACCAGTGGGTGCCGCTCGTGAAGCTCACGCCCATTCCGAGCTTTGTGCATTCTTCCACAACTAGCTGAGAATCATGAATCCATTCCTCAGAGCCCCATGCATAGGTTGCGTCGTCCAGATACTCCGATTCGTCCAGCGTCACAAATTCGACGGCCCCAAATCCGTAGTCATAGAGCTCCCGGATTGATTCTCGAATTGTCTCATCGGTATGAAGCCCCTCTGCCATCCACCACCGTGCGGCGGGCCGCTGCTCCATCGAAGGATTTTCAAACCGTGACTCGATTTGACTCGCAAAATCCGGTTCGGCATTCTTCGCACTGGCGAATACCGTTGCTGTGGACACAAGCATCGACGTGCAGAGTACAGCAGCTAAAATCTTCTTAAACTCCATTTCTTCCTCCTATTAAACTATTTGTCGAAATTTGAAAAAAATCATTTTTTCATCTCCTAGTTTACAGTTTTTATGACTTTCTTACAACAACGTGAGGGAACACAAACTGTTACGGAAAGGAGCATTTTCTGTAGTTTCCTCTGTTTTTTGCTTTACATCATATTTTTTATTGGGTATAATGAGGAATAGAGAAACAATAAAGTGTTGTTTTAGGGGGAAAAGAGAATGGATATTTGTCAGCTTTACGACCGTCTTGTCAGCACGCCTCCATCAGGCAAAAGCTGCATTGTGGATCAAAAGATATCAGAACAAGGTTTGAAGACGAGTTTTAAAAGCTGTAGTATCGGCGTCTACCCTCATGCGGCTTACAAAGAGGTACCGTTCCACAGCCACGAATTTTTCGAGCTGGTTTATGTGCACAGCGGCTGCTGTATAAACCTTGTGGACGATCAGCAAATACCTCTAAAGGAGGGGGATATTTGCCTTCTGAACACCCATGCCTTTCACACCCTCCGGTGTCCAGATCCTGACCACACCATCATTTTCAACCTCCTTATCGGCAGGGATGTTTTAAACAGCTCCCACTTTCAACTTCTCTCCTACAATGATTTTGTGGCGAATTTTTTTCTGAACTCTCTGCAAAAGCAGCGCACTGAGAAAAACTACATCGTTTTTTCAAAACAATCCGAGGAGGAAAAGTGCAATGGGCTCTGTCAGCAAATCATTACGGAATATTATGAAAACGAGGGGGCGCTCTATCAGGAATCCAAGCTGATTTATCTATTTGACTGCCTGCTCATTGAGCTCATTCGGAATTATCAGCAACAGCACAATCTTTTAATCGGCAATAAGTCAACAAAATACAAAATTTCGGAAGTGATTGAATACATGGGCGAACACTGCGACACCATAACGCTGCAGTCCCTGGCTGACCACTTTTGCTATCATCCCAAGCATTTCAGCCGCATTCTTCGCGAGACAACAGGGCAGAATTTTTCTGAATTGCTCACTGACCTGCGCATGAGCCGAGCAAAAGCTCTTTTGGAAGACAGCCAGCTTTCCATCACCAAAGTGATGAATCAAGTCGGATACCACAACTATACCTGGTTTGGAAATCAATTTCAAAAGCAGTTCGGGAAAGCTCCTTCCGAATATAGGATCAATTGACTCAATCAATTAAAAAAGTCCTAATCATTTCGATTAAGACTTTGAAAATTCGTTTTGAAATTGTATAACAGTTCGATTCTGTACGATATATTTTCTTTTTGTTCTTAAATTACTCAAGCCCTGTAAGCTTTCGTTCACAAGGCTTGATGTTGGCTCCCCCTGTTGGGATCGAACCAACGACAACGTGGTTAACAGCCGCGTGCTCTACCAACTGAGCTGTGGTCTTAATGAAACCCTACGATATTACAAAAAGAAAAAGCCCGATAGGACAATCGAACTTTCTCTATTTGACGTTTTAATTTATTTGATTTTCTTTTTGTTTCGTATTAGCCCAGCCCCAGCCAAAGCGAATACAGACAGCACAATTGAAACCGGAGCTAAATCTCCTGTCTTCGCATTTGTACTTCTGGTCATTACGATGCTATCCCCTTCGACACTCGAATCTTTCACCTCTGCTGTGTTCATTGCTACTAAGCGATCGATTGCCGCATTTAACTCATCAACCGCGTTTTTCACTTCGGTCTGGGACGCATTTTCGTTGGCATTGACCGCTGTTGCCTCCTCTTTTGCTGAGAGGAACACCGCAACACTCTCTGGTGTGTACGACGCGGTGCGGATATCAGCTGCCCGCGCAAGCGCCAACTCGAGTACGCTCTTATCCGCCCGGTAGCGTAAATTCATCATCGCTTCCAGAAGCGTGGATTCCGCAGACGCTACATCCACCTGCAACGCGTTGCCGTCTGTAAGCGTTGAACGAGCCGAAGTCAGCGCATCAACAAAAGGCTGAGCGGTAACAGGGGTGTACAGGGCAATTTGCGAATAGAGTTCATCTGCCAGTGAAATCAGTTGCCGCAAAGAGGTCTTATCCCCCTGAACAAACCCGAGCTTGTGAATTTCCTTCATCAAAGCTGAAAATGCATTCCAAATTTCAGCCTGCGAAACAGCTGGATCGTCGTAAACCCGCTGCGCATCCGCAAGAGCCTGTTCAAACGTGTCTTTCACCATTGGAATGACCGATTGATACTCATCTGAAGCCATTTGTCCCTGCGCATAAAGGATGACCTGCTGTAAAATCTCCTTGTCTTTTGAGAGATCAAACGGTTCGACGGACAGTACCTGGTAAGGGGTAACCGTAACTGCCCCATCTGTTCCAAGCAAACCGTAATCACACAGTGGGTTGAAGTTCATTCCGCCATATCCTTTGTACTGGTTCATCAGGGTTGTGCCGACTTCGATCCGAATCGTATTGTTCCCTTTGACAAGGTAGCGTCCGATGTCATAAACAGTGTTGATTTGATTGACCGGGTCAAGCGTTACCCCGTTAACCGTGATGTTAAACATATCCTCCACTTCGCCCAGATCGATCAACGCCCCATATCCTTCTTTCCACCCGCGGTCAAGGTCAAAGAAGGCTGTGTAGATGCCGACGCCTGACACATTTGCCCAATCCGGGTTGATTTCTTTCCAGCCTTTGAGTTCGGTCAGCTTGACAGGGGAGAGGTCTTCCCACACCGAATCGCGGAAATAATCGGTTTCTCCCCTCCGGATCGCCCGAACCTGCAGATCCCACTCTGCAATCTCGAATGCCTGCTGAACGCCGGACGCTGTTGCGCTGACACGCACCCCGTTCTCAATTGTCGTCAGGATATCTCCGTTACCGGCAGCTTTTACGACCAGCTTTCCATCCACATAATCAGGTGTAGCCGTTGAGGAAACCGCATGGCTCTCTGTAATGTCAATGCCATTGCGCTGCGCCTGCTCGTCGGTAAGGAGGGCGATCATTTTGGCCTCGTCTTCGTCGAAATGCAGATCGAGCGTCACACTGCCTTCTCCCTGGGTGTAAGCCGCTATCGGAGTGATTTTTCCCGACCAGCCGTCCATTAAGTAAGGCCTGCCCTCCCCTTTGAGGGTAACAATGACGTCTTTTTCACTGAAAGACGCCTCTTTGTCGATAAAGGGGTAGTGGCTCGCCCCTGGGTTTTCAGGATCTTTCGCGAGTTGATTGTAGTTATACAAATAGTAGTACTCTCCGGTCTGATCGAACTGATGCCGCGCGATAATGTCAACTGGTTTGTGATAACTGGCATCCGCCTGAACACCGAGCTGTTTTAAAGCACCTGCAAGCTCGCTGTAGTGCGCGACCTCACGAGTATTGTCTAACGCGAGAAGCTGCTCCGTAATCTGGGAAATGGTTTGGTCTGTATTCCCATCAAGCAAATTGCTGTAATTTTTGACCTTGACCGGTTTTTTGCCGACAAGCACCACGGGAAGACCATCTTGTGCGAGCTGCAAAATCTTCTCAGCATCAGCAGGCTCCAGTTCTTGTTGATCAAAAAGCACAAGCGCTTTGTAAGCCGCCTCTTTTTGGTTGAGCACCCCGTTGGTGACAACCGCGGTCTCATAATTCAGTGTTCCGGGGCTCACATAATCAAAGGAATAGCCCTCTGCGTTCACAAGCACGCCACCCGCCTCCGCACTGTCGGAATAGTCGGTATTGTTAAAATCACGATAAAATGCGAGGTCCATCCGCGAATCCTTCTGCATGATGTAGTTGTAGCGGGAGATGTAATCAACCGTGATCCTGGCGAGTTCTACCGAGGTGTTGCGGTTAAAATCGTTTGCCATGGCTCCGGAAAACGCCTGCCAGCCTGGCCAGTGGTTGCCCATCGCGCCGTGTAATTCACCGTTGTCCCACACGCCGGAATAGGAGGAACCGTGCATGACCTGACGGTTGATGCCGCACGACCAGCCGCGCTTTGCCCACCAGGCAAAATCCTCATAGCTCTGACCATATGCGTTGAGAAATTCCGCGGTCATTTCAGCGGACAGTATTTTCTGATCTGTCATATGAATCGAGGATGACATCGCACGGCCGCTCAAAAAGTTTCCAGGCGCTTTGCCGGCGGCACTTAGGTCATCTCCAGAAGGATTGACCAAATACTCCGTTTCCGGTACGCCGACATAGAGAGCCGAGGTTTCCATTGACAGCGGCTTGTTGTAGGCGACCTGATAACGAATATCGATTCCGTGATTTTCCGCCATGCTTTGCAGCGGTTTCAAATGGTATTCAGTAAAACAGTAGTTGAGGACATCCTCATAGTCGTTGTTGATCCGGTCCGCCATTCCATCCTCTGTAAATTCATAGTTCGGGCCGGTCCCTGTGTTGTAATACCCCTCTTTGCCGACTGCGGGGAGGTAGGGAGTGAGGTCGTAACCTTTCTGCGATTTAAAAATCTCAAGAAAGCCCCTGGTCCATTCCTTGTCGACCTCATATTCAATTGAGTCGTTAAAAATCGTCGTCACATAACCCAGATAGTCCTTTTGCTGCATCACTTCGTTCCAGTAATCCTCACAGGCCTGCGCGCCCGCCCGACCAAAGTGGTCGATGACATAACAGTCGGCGGAGTTGTTTTTATTGCAGCTGGGCTGCTCCCAAAAGCTGAACACCTGCCAATCGCCCTCTGCCGGGGCGGTCCAGTTCAAAGTGCTCAGAGTGTTGTCCCCGCTGTTGATCGTCACATACCCCATAAGATCTTGGTATGAGCTGGCATCTACCGTCTTGTCATCTGTCAGCCGGTACGCTCCAACGGCAAACAACTTGGTCGTTCCAGCGTCCCGCACTGTGTTTCGCATCGGGACAACTCCGTTGTAGGTTTCTCCCGCTGCCAGAGAGGAAACACCGTAGGTCAGCTCATAGGCTGCCGCTTCGTCGTCCGGGTCGCTGACCGAGGGCACTGAAATCGGCCAGCCTGGCCCATTCGTGACATGCACCTGCAAGCCCTGTTTTTTCGCCTCGTCGACAAGGACCTCCATCGCCTTGTCCCAGTTGTCGGTTCCCCACTGGTAATCGTCGGTTACGCCGGTGGTGAGAGTGGTAAATCCCACCACCTCAAAACCGCCGAGCCCCAAAGCGGCAAATTCCCG
This sequence comes from uncultured Oscillospiraceae bacterium, assembly GCA_965141735.1. GTDB lineage: Bacteria > Bacillota > Clostridia > Oscillospirales > Ruminococcaceae > Massilioclostridium. Next base: position 13,084 of record CBCSOX010000049.1, read on the forward strand.
CACGTCTTTGCGCAGCTCCTCCTCTTCCACCGCCGCCTGCGGGAGCCAGTAGCGAGTGGTCACCTTAGCCTCAACTGGAACATTTTGAAATTCCTCCGCCAAAGTCACACCTGTTTCCTCTGCAGCCTGCACAACGGAAAAATTGCCTATTGCGGATACTGATAGGGCCGCTGCTACAATCAGCGCCGCACATCTGCTCATTCTTTTCATCTAATCCTCCCTTTCACAAACAACACAGTATATTCTGTGTTCTAACTATATTTTAGAGCATATCGACCTCTTTTGCCATGTTTCACACTCTCCGATTTCCAGTAATATTTCGTCATCGTCCCATTGTAGTCAATTGGTAAATATGATATGATGGTTATGCAGGAGGGGATCAAATGTCAATTGAAGTATACAGGGATCTATTTTATTCTTATCTTAACGATTATATCCAGTCTAATTTTCAGCTCGAGCAATCACCCTACCATTGTTTCAACAAATTAATTCAAAAGGATGCGTACATCAGTATCATCAACGACAATGCCGAAGATGTAAGCGTTAGCTTTCATCAACCGTATCACCTGCAGCCGAACTCGGAACAACTTCACGACCATAATTTTTTTGAGCTGGTCTATCGTCACCGCGGTATATGCAGAAATATTTTTAAAAACGACCGCTTTGAAATGAAAGCAGGAGAAATCCTGCTTTTGAACCCAAACTGCAAACACAATATACAGGCGGTTGGAGGAGAGGATGACTGTATCGTAAACATTAAGATCAGTGAGAGGGTATTTGAAAAGTCCATGCTTTCGCTGATGGCAGACAACCATCTAATGCTTAATTTTTTTGCAAATTATATCTACCGCCTCGGCGCATCGACAGACTATCTCTATTTTAGCAAGATCACCGATCAAGCTATCTTCCGCATCATCGATTCAATTGTGACTGAGTACTTTGAAAAGACGGCGTACACTCAAACGATCTGTCAGTCATTTCTCATTATTCTGCTCTCCCGCCTATCCATTGCCTATGCATATCAAATTGGAGTTTCGCCTGAAAATCTCGACAGCGTCCTTATTGTTGATATTTTAAGCTATATGAGCGACCATTGCCAGACAGCTACCGCAGAGGATGTCGCCCGGCATTTTGGCTATTCGACAACGCACATCTGGAGGATCGTCAAAAAACATACGGGAAAGGGCTTCGGAGAGGTGATGCAGAATATACGTTTTAAGAAAGTGAAGCAGTATCTGGAAACCACTTCTTTTTCACTGGAAACGATTGCTGAACTGATGCATTACAGTGATTCAAGCTATTTGTCAAAAGTATTTAAACAAAAATACGGCCTTTCTCCAAGCGATTATCAAAGGCATTATAAAAAAACAAATACGAAACTGAATGAATAGCACGAAGTCTTACAACCGCATCGAAAAGTGTTTCTCAAGTTACCTGACAAAATGGAACCGTATTTGAGCGGCGAAAATTGCGACAGCATCGCCGGGAAAACAGTACGCAAGAATTGAAAATCCAAATGTAAAGTTAGCTAGTTAATCGCTTAATAAAGTCTATCCCCCAATTTAATGTAGAATACAAGCACTATATTGGGAAGACAGATAAAAATTAAAAAATACACAATCCTTGAGAAATAAAATGAAGAATAAAATACGTGAATCGGTGCCGAAAGTTGTAGCTCACCGTGGAAAAATAATACGGCGTTCCTTCACTCAGCGTGTATCCTAGAAATCATATGAAGTCTTTTTTAACAAATTGTTGCACTTAACTTGACTATTCAAGATATAAATTTTTTTCTCATAAATACAGAAAACTCTGTAAACGAAAGTTTACAGAGTTTTCTGTTTCTTGGCTCCCCAAGTTGGACTCGAACCAACGACCCTGCGGTTAACAGCCGCATGCT
>CBCSOX010000050.1:0-14788 GCA_965141735.1 uncultured Oscillospiraceae bacterium
CTGCTGTCGCCTGGTCCAGCGCCTCGGTAAAGGACTGCTGCACCACCGCGATGACGTTGCCGAATTCCTCCGAGTCTTTCTGTCCCTGTGCATATTGGATCACGGCGCCCAGAATGGTCTTGTCAGTATCAACCGGCTGTTCCTTGTCGGTCGCTGTGAAGCGGTAGCTGCCGCTGCCCACAGTGTAGGTGCTGAACCCGTTTTCATCGATCCCCGCAAAGGTCAGCCCGTTGCCATCCTGGCCGAGGATATCCTTGCCGCTCTCTGTGATGGCGGTCGCATCTTTGACCGGGATGACGATGGTGGCAGTTGTGTTGACGGGTACGACAACCTCCCAGCTCAGCCCATCGTCTGTGCGGGACCAGTTGGAACGGATTTCACCGTATTTTGTTGTCGTAGAAGTATTGGCATACGCCATATCCTCAGGCAGGTAAGGGGAAAGGGTGAACTTGTCAAATGCCACTCCCTCGTTGCTGATTCCGCCAATTCCCTCATAGAACCACTGTTCGATATGACCCATCATAATATGGCTTTGGGAACCGCTTCCGTTCCAGTGTTCGGGAAGCGAGGTGTTTCTGCCGACAAAGTATTTGTAGCTGGGCTGGGTATCATTCATTGCCATCTTGTAAATCAGGTCATCGTATCCATGTTTTCTTAACACGGTGAGCATTTGCTTTAAGGTGACTTCGCCCGTATTGAGGTGGTAATCATTTTCCACGATGTTGTTTACCAGGTTCTGGAGCACCTTTTCCTCATAGCCTTCGGGTACTAAATCATTGGACAGAGCCAACGAGTAAACCGACTGCAGATCAAAGGGCTCAAGCGGAGCGAATGCCTCTTGTTGTTTATTGTTCTGCTTCACCGGGCCTTTGTACATCCCTGTCTCATAATCAAAGAACAGCCGGTTAAACTCCTCCTTGATCGCTTCATACAGAGCCATATATTCGGCGGCTTTTTCGTTATCGCCCAACGTAGTGGCAATTTCGGACATGGACTTAGCCAGCTGTGCATAAACCGGGGTGGTGATGAGCACTGTGGACTTGGAAATCTGTGTCTGCACCTTAACTCCGTAAGGGTCGCCCTGATATTCGGCCCAATCGCCCAGGCCGTAGTCGTAGAGCACATAGTCAAAATCCGTGTAGCTCAGGTTGGGATCAGCAGCAACCGCCGCGTCAAGCGCCTCTTTGTAGGTTGTGCGCCGGTTGTTGTAATGCTGCATCAGTTTTTGCATGGTATCCCAGGATTTTTCCAGAATCTGCGTATCACCGTATGTTTGATAGGTGTACCAGGGCACCAAAATGGCGGCGCCACCCCAGGACAAATCATCGTTGTAGTTTCCGCCTTGAGGCGAGTAGCCGGGTAATGTGCTCGGCATCAACCCGTTTTCGTACTGGCCCTCCCGTTGATCCTGCGCTATTTTTTCCATGTAAGCGGCGACGTCGAAGTTAAAGGAAAGGGGGCCGTAGGTGAGATGGCTTTGTTCCATCCATCCCAGTTTTTCTCGCTGGGGGCAGTCGGTATAAGAATCGTACATATTGTTTTCTGCCGACCTTAAAATGATGTCATGGACTGCATTGACATCCTGATCTGAGGTTTCAAATTCGCCTACCTTTTCGTTCGAGACCCTGATGTCCAGGCCGCGAATCATGTCAGCAGTCAGTTCAACCTCAGTTTCGCCGATGACGATGACTTCCAGCCACCGGAAGCCGTGATACATGAAGTTCGGGTGCCATGTCTCGCCGTTTTCATCCCCCTTGAAGATGTAGGTGTCATACAGCGGGGTCTCTCCATAGGAAGCCTGGCTCACTCTCTGTGTTTTGGAGTTAAACTGTTCGGCGGGAAGCATTTTCAGTTTGGTTCCCGCCGGCAAGGCTGCGTTGAGTTCAAACCAACCGGCAAAGTTCACACCCAAATCAAAGACATAGACATTCTCTTCGGGGTGATAAAGCTTGACGGTTTCATGGGTGTCAACAATCTGTGAACCGGGATACATCCTCGATTGAAAGGCCCCCATGGGAACTTCCGCCCCTCCGTTTGCACTGAGCATGGTATTCTCGATCACGCAGTTTTTCCAATCCGTGTAGTCGTATCCAGGGGAATCCCATCCCGGCAGTTCGAGACGGGCGTCATAATCCTCACCGCCGTACCAATGGGAGGTCACGGTGGGGCCGTTGGCCCATTTCCAGGTTTCGTCCGAAAGGATTGTCTGGGTGGAACCGTCGTCATAGGTGATTTCAAGCTGCGCATAAAGCTTGAGCTTGCCATTGGTCCTGTCCGCTTTGCTGTACCTTAAAGCGTATCTCGGATTGTCATAGATGCCGTTGCCGAGCATGGCGCCGATCACATTTTCCCCCTTCTTGAGAAGGTCTGTCACATCGTAGGTATTGTAGAAAATCGATTTCTCATAATCGGTCAGGCCGGGCTCCAGAACATTTTCCGTCACCTTGCTGCCGTTGAGCCGCATTTCATAGATGCCAAGACCGCTGGAGTAAAGGGTTGCCGATTTAATTTCTTTACCGCCCTCAGTCTCAAAGGATTTGGCGATCAGGGGAAGGGAATTGCCTTTGGGCGCCTCGTTTGCGGGCGCTTCAGCATCCACAACCTGCTTGCCAACGAACCACTGGGAATCGATATCTTCACCGCTGTCGGTCAGGGAAGGCTTCGCCGAGAAAAGTGATTTGTTGTTGGTAAAGGAGATGGTATAGCTTGAAGGGAAATCGGCGACCTTTGTGGGGTCCGAAATCGCTTCGTTGCCGATTGCGGGATAAATCCACACCTCGTCAATGGTCACTTCGGAGCCAAGGTTAAAGTTTACCCAATCGTTAAAGCTTTTGACCTTTCCGTTGGAATCGTTGATGTAGTTGCCGTTGTCGTCAATGTATTTTTCATTCTGCAAGTCGGGGTCAAGGGCGTACCGGGATTGATATCCGGCCGGCACCTTGATGGAATCCTTGTGGCCATCGTCGATATAGGAGTTATTCCACACCTTGGACACATTGTCCTGGTTCTGTGTGGAAGTGCTTTTTTTAAGCAGCAGGTTGTTTTCGTAATTCGGGTCTTTTTGCGAATTGTACGCTTCAATTTCGGCTATTCTTGTCCTGTACTGCCCCACTGTGGAAGGAAGTCCCATTTTTTGTACCGCGAAGCGGAGGTATTGGGCAGTAATCGGCTGATCGAACTTGATTTTGACTGGATTATAGTCGACCGCAGCCCCCTCTGGATTGTAGGTAATCCAGTCTGCTTTGAGCTCGTTCTCCGGATCAAATTTGCCGGTGGAAAAATAGGCTGGCTCGCTCCATGCGCTTTCATTGCCGTAATGATCCCACACTTTGACCTGCCAGCAATACTTTGTCGAGGAAACTAGGGGGGAACCATCGTATTTTACATTGATGCTGTTCGCCGAGGCTACCTTTCCAGTATCCCATACGACCGAATCATCCAAGCCCCCTTGATAAACCTTGATCTGATAAGCCGTCTGCAAATTGCCTCTTACATCGGAACGGATCACCCAACTAAAATTGGGCGTCTCAGCGTCAACCCCAAGGGGGTTAGTGAGTTCTTCTGTCTTTAAGTCGCTGAGTGTAATTTCTGCTGTTTGCTCTGCGTCTCGCATTGCGCTGGTTTGGATTGAAAAAATAGATAGGAAGAGTGACAATGCCAGGATCAATCCAATTGCTTGATTCCATTTCTTCACTTTAAAATCTCTCCTTTTTTATAAATTTTGTTAAAATTTGCCTAGGCAAGTATATTATAACAGCTATAAAGGTTTAAATCAATCGAATAAATAGAATTTTAGTACAAAATAGTACTATGAGATTTTGCTCTGCAAAGTGAACCCGATACGGCCTGTTCTCAGCAGCCAGGCTGTCGTTGGTTGAGGTTGCCAGAAAGCTACCGGTATATCTTGATAAACACATGAAGACACAGGCAAAAAATTTGGGGGGAATCATCGAAGCGTGTCTATTCGATGGAAATAGAATGTTTCCCTAAAAATAGTTATGATTGTATGGCTGCAGCTCGTTCCGTTTCAATCATGGTTGAGCTTGCTGGAATAGAAATAGGGGAATGTCATACGCATCCATGCACCTCTTCTAAAATGAGCTTGAAAAGGGGGGCCCTATCAACTGAGAATCCAAGGAGAGACTATGCGCGTTCGGCGGTATCAGAGCCAGTTTATCCAGGCATTTGGGGCTGCCCGCCAACAAGCAAAGTCTAAGAGCAGGAGCGGCGCTGATATGCTGTTTTGTTTTTAATAGCGTTAAGAGATAAAATATAGCGCTTTCGACCGGTATAAGAACTCGATCTTCAGGGGATTGACATTTTCATGAAAAAAGAGTAAGATGTATAAATGAATAGTTCATTCAATGAGAGGTGACGCATGAACCAGCGCATTCAAGAGATTGCCGAAGCTGCAACAGATTTATTTTTACAACAAGGTTACGCAAAAACTCAGATCAGCCATATTGCGAAAGCTGTTGGCGTGTCTGTAGGCACAATTTATCTCGATTTTACGGGAAAAAAAGAAATTATGCACTTTATCCTCAAGCGCACCCTAGAACCAGATTTTAATGATCGGGAATTTGATCGGCCCATTACAGATCATCTATTTGCTGGGTTGGAAGAACAGATTATCGCCTGCTTTGAACAGTCCGGCAGGGAGTTTGCCGCCCATCTTCATACAATAGATCAGTACAGTTTGGAGATGCTCGTATCAGACGCTTTTGATATACTGGCCCGTTATGCAGTAGGGTGCTTGTTCATTGAGAGAAACCAGTATGATTTTAAGAAACTCGCAGAGCATTACCGAGTGTATCGAACACAATTTTTTCAGACGATGACGCAATATTTACAAAAGTTTATTGAAGCTGGGAAGGTCAGGCCATTACCACATCTGGAACTGTCTACTACACTGATCATCGAAATGCTGTCATGGTGGGCAATGGATATTCATTATACTTCTTTTCAAACCCGAAAGATCTCCATGGAGCTGGCAAAAAGCGTCTGTATGGACAATATCCTATCGGCGTATCAAATTTAAATTAGCGGGGCCTCTGAGCCCTCTAATTTTCACACCTATTATGAATGAATTATTCACTCATAACAGAAAGAGAGTGTTTTATGATGATAAAAAGAATTGCGTTTGGTTGTGCGGCGCTTGGACTATTCGCCTCGCTGTTTTCCGGGTGTTCTCACTCCCAAAATTTGAGGCTTGTTCATGAACTTCATTTTCCTGTAGGCGGAGTATCAGAAATTCAAATTTCCTTTGACGAGGAATCCATTACTTTTTTGAAAAGCGAAACAAACCAACTGGTTATTAAGGAATACATGACCTCGGACAATCAGCGTTATTATGCAAAAGTGGCCCAGAATCCGCAAAGGATTAAAATCAGCGAGGGCGCAAAGCCATTTTTGCAGGGCGATTTTTCAAGGAGTATTGAAGTCTATCTTCCAGCATCCTACCATGAAACTTTAACGGTCACGACAACCGACGGTGACATTGATTGTACACAAACAGAATTTTCGTTGGGAACTTTGTGTGTGAATAGTACAGCGGGTACTGTTCGAATCAATACCGTGATCGCGTCTCAGATTTCCTTATCGGCAACCAGAGGATCCTTTGACATAGGCAGAATGGAAGCAAATCAGATTTATATTGCCACCACCAGTGGGGATGTAACCTGCGAAAAGCTCAATGGTGATGTAACCTACAGGACCACCAGCGGAAACGCGGACATAAAAACGGCGATTGGTTCTGGAAGCTATCGGGCAGAGAATTCAGGAACTTTGAATGTGCTGTATACCGAAGTGACGGGTGACCTGTCATTTTTCAACAAGAATGATGCTGTGCAGATTACTCTACCAAAAGATTTGGAATTCTATTTGATTGCAAAAACGAAAGATGGTTCTATCACTACTCCATTTCATACAGATACTGCGGTTGATGAACAGACTGTAAGGGGAACCGTGGGGAATAATCCGACCGTGACCGTTGAATTAGAAACAAAGAACGGAAGTATTGAGGTCATCCAATAGCAAACGCTTTGCCGAAATAGATGGCCTGCTCTCGAGCACGATGTTGTTTTGTGGAGCACAGAACTTGTCTTTTGGCCTTTCTTTTTATTCTGTTCAGTTGCCATGAAAATGGGTGAAATCCCGTTCCACCTTAATTGCTCATCTGCTTTTGCTTTGTTCCCCGCAAGCAATTATCTGTCTATTTTGTATTTTTGCGGATATACATTCTCGTCTTATCCGGTTCACCATCCCCTTGGACCACGCATAAAAATGTCCAGCCGTATCTTTCATAAAATGAGATATGGTCTGTAATCAGATAAAGGGTATCGATTCCCATACTATTGATGTCATCACAAACATACTGTAACAGCTTTCCCGCGATTCCCTTGCAGCGATGTTCTTTTTCAACATAGAATGAACAGACATTTGGAGACAAACCTTTGCGATTGGGAAAGTCGTTTTCGATCACTCCAGCACCCCAAAAAATATTTTTATCTTCCAGTACGATATACCATTGCGGAACAATCCCTGTATTTTTTTAAACTTTCTTTGATACTTTCTTCGTATGCTTCAACCGGTACTCCCCATTTTGAGTGAAACCATACGGACGCTTTATTGAGCAACTCTCTATGTTCTCTGAGTTTTAAAATCTCCATAGATACCCTTCTCCCTGCGAATCCTGATTTTGACGATGAGGTTATTGTAGCGCAAGCCTTTGTCGTTGTCCACTGAACTGCCTGCCGGTGTGGAGAATAAAAGAAGAATAATTCGCATATTTTAAGGATTTGCAGCCGTAGAGGCCTGCGGGGCATATCGTTTCAAAGTCTATTTCTCTCCCTCTGTATGAGACAGACTTGGTCCGGTTCTCTCTTTTGGGTGATGTATCATGACAGGTAAAAGTCTGTCCGGCTGTTCTCTGGGTCGTTTTTGAAAACTGTGGTGATCTAATCCAAAAACGCGTCGCTGAAATTCACATGCAAATAAAAAACACACCTGATGGATTCAGGTGTGTTTTTTATTTGGAATCAATATCTTATTTGTCGCAACCGTAACGGTGTTTCCTCTTTAACAGCACGCTGCCTGATGCTGCAAGGAGAAGTATACCGACAGCTGAGAAGGGATCCCCGGTTTTGGGGCTTCCATTTGCCGATGTGGAATCACCCTGGCCCTGGACTGCGGGGGCCGGATCAAGGGGCATCAGCTGGCCAAGCGCCCGCTCCAAGCTGTCTACTGCGCTGTCAACTGCCTGCTGAGCGCTCTCGGAATCGGCGAATACCCGTTCCGCTTCTTTTTTCGCCTGAAGGAAGGATTCGATTGTTTCGGCGGAGTACAGCGTTGTGTCAATCCCTCCGGCTCGGACGAGGAGTTCTTCGAGAATGCTCTTATCCGCTTTCAGTCTCAAATTCATCATCGCGTCGAGCAGTTCCTGTGCAGCGAGATTTACCTCATTCGTGAGCGCGTCGCCATCCTCAAAGCAGGCCTGTGCTGCTGCAAGGGCTGCTGTGTACTCAGACTGGCCTTGCTGCACATAGTTGGTCAGATCAATGGTCTTTGCATATGAGAGTAAAAGCTCGAGCTGTGTTTTGTCCCCTGCCTGGAAACCGAGTTTGTGAATTTCACTGAGCAGATTCATCCACGCGCGGTCGACTTCCGCCTGTGATGCGGTAGTGTCTCGATAGACCTCATCCGCAGAGAGGAGGGCTGCGTCAAAGCTCGCTTTTACACTTGCAATAACGTTTGCATATTCTTCGCTCGCCTTCGCCTGTACCGCGTAGTCGAGAACTTTTTTGAGTATCGTCTTGTCGGTTTCGACCGGCTCGCGTTTCACCAGGCCGTCAATCGCCTCCTGAAGAGCAGCTGCCGCTGCGTTTACGGTCTCTTGGTCTGCGTCCGGGTCGTCAAAGATTGTATTTGCCGTTTCGAGCGCCCCGCGCAGTGCAGCCCAGCTGTCCGCCGTGTATTCGGATTCCTTGCCCTCATACGCCGCCGCTTGCTGGATGGCCGCATCAAGCTCGGACTTATCCACAACTGCTTGCTCCGCGACAAAGTAGACGCCGAGTTCAATGATAGAGGGGTCTTTTTTGCAGTTATCGCTGTACAGCCGAACTTTGTTCGTGGCAACGGTGTCGAATGAGACGAGGTAGTCAGTCGATTTGACCGTTCCGCTGCTGTCAACCCACACGTTGTTGTAGCTTTCGGTCCCGTTGTAGACAGGATAGGTGATCTGGTGTGTCATGGCGGAGGAATCGTAGGCGTCTACCCACGCTCCGTCTTTTAAATACTGAATTTTGAAATCGGTGTACACTTCGTAATTGGCTGGGTCGGAGCGGTCGGAATAGACCTGGAATTTCATGTGGTTGAGCTGGGTTTCTGCCCCCAAATCCACCTCCAGCCAATATTCCGATTGGTTTGCCTTGCTTGCCCAGCGGGTTCGGTCGTTGCCGTCTACTGCGTTGGACGCCCCAAACGTATTGTTATACACACTGCTGGACGACGCTGCTTTGCCAAGCGCAAGGTTTTCACCGAGCTCGCTTGCCTTGAATGCAAGTTTTTCAGTTGTAATTGTTTTGCCGTTTATGGTGACATCCGCCCAAACGTTAAACGCAGCTTCGCCGCTGAACTCTTTCAGGCTCAGTCTTCCGGTTTCATCAATGCTGACAAGGTCATCCCGGTCTGTGTGGTAGGTTACCTGTTCAATCATCTCCGGGGTGATCGGCTTTCCGTCTGCGAGCTGGCCGGACACAGCAAGCTGGGCGGTTTCATTCGGCCGCAGATTGGTTTTGTCCGCTGTGACGCCCACAGAATCCTCCAGTCGGAACAGTGAAAACTCCCAAATTGTCACGTTCATGCAGGCTTCAATGTTGAGCCGGACGCGGTCGGAGGTGAATTCTGCAAAGGAGAAGACCTTGTTCGCACCGACCTTATCGCCTGTGTACGCCCGTTTCCAGCCGCCGTCCTGCCAGTATTCGATGGCAAATTTTGAAATTCGGGTAGTTTCACCCGTATCCAGATACTCTTGAATCTGCGCGGTGTTCACTGTCTGCGGGGAGTCAAACTGCAGCTCCAGCGTCGCGGTAATCGTCCCGTCGGGAGTCGCCCAACGGGTGGACATGTTGCCGTCGCACGCCTTTTCTCCGGTATAGCTCCCAGAGTAGATCGTGCTGGCCTGTACAGAACTTGCCAGAGGGGAAAGGTTTTGTAAGGATTTGGCGTTGAGGTAGGTGTGTGTGCAGGTCGCGCCGACCTTTTTACCGCTCGCGTCGAACAGGGCGGCTTTTACCGTCATGATGCCGGTCGGGATTGCAAGCTGCCCGCCCTGGTAAATGGCGGAGCTGGCATCTGGCTCCGAGCCGTCGAGGGTGTAGCGGATGTTCAGCTCCTGCCAAGGCTGTGACATCGAGAAGGTGGTCCCGTTGTCCACTCTGCCCTGATCCGGGGTAAAGGTGACGACAAGGGAGTTCATCAGATCGTTGAGCGAGCCGACGGCTATGTTGAGGGAAGACACTGATTTGTCAAATTGATCCGCGGTTGCCTCAGTGTCACTCAACATGGATTTGGCTGCAGAAATGTTGTTTTGCAGGCTGTCATAGAGATACTGCGAGCATTCCCAGGGATTGGTTCCCACTGCGACAGACTCCAGTTTCTCTTGAGCGGATGCAACCGCTTCGGCGAGCGTTTCCGCTGAACGGGCGCGCTGTATACAGCTGTTGAGCAGCCTGAGTTGTTCCGTATAACGTCCTGTTTCGCCGCTGTCAAGGACTTGTTTTGCCTCAGCGGCTTGATCCGTCAGGCTCTGACGGACTGTTGCGAGCAGGTCAGAAGTCAGGGAATTCGCGTAGGACTCTGCCTCGCTGATTTTGCTTGCCAGCGACGCGGGAATATCGGGGGTGAGTCGAATCACCGTGTCGTAAGCATCCCAGCTCTCCCCTTCGGGGAGAGTCAGCAGAATGCCGTCCTCATTGTACGTAAGCTGCACCTCTTTGCCACCTTTGACCAGGCTGGCGGAGCTGTAGGTCTGTCCGTTGCCCGGATCGGCGATTTGCAGCGAGCTGCCCGAGGGAGTGTAGCCTTTGAGCAGCGGGGTGACGTGCAGATAAATCGTCTCAAGGCCGTTTTCGTCGGTGCGGTAGGTGCTGCCGCCCCATTCCGGATTCTGATAGGGGCCACCGCGGGTGTTGTAAATTGCCTCTTCGTACGGCTCGAGCCATTTGCCCACCTGGCGGAACACCTCAGCGTGGTCTTCGTGGAGCTTTCCATTGGGCATCGGGCCGATGTTGTAGAGGAGGTTGCCGTCGTTGACCACATTGTTGATCAAATATTTGACCGATTCCTCCACCGACTTAATTCTGCCGTTGGGGCGATAGGACCAGCCGCCGCCCGGCGCCTCGGTGACGGTCATGCAGCTCTCCCAGGGACGGGAAGAGTCAAACCCGCCGAGCCGATGCTCGGGGGTGTACCAGTCGCCGTTGACGTCGTAGGGGGACTGTTCATAGCCCGCGAGCACCGCCGTATAGCGGTTGTTGACGATGACGTCGGGGTTGATCTGCTTCATACGGCGCAGCAGAGTACGGGGGTCCCACTGGTTGAGCGAGCTTCTCCCGATGCTGTCAAACCACATGATGTCAATGTCGCCGTAGTTGCTCATCAGCTCCTGCACCTGGCCAAAGTAGTATTCGAGATACCGGTGATGGTCGGCGGTCAGGTAGTTCGGGTTGTACCAGTCGCGGGCGGAATAGTAGAAACCGACCTTGAGCCCCGCCTTCTTGGCAGCTGCGACGTATTTTTCCACAATGTCTTGCCCATAGGGGGTGTTCTCAATTGTGTAATTGTCGTAATCCGAGAAAAAGTTGGAAAAACTTCCGTGGTGCTTTGCGGTGAGAACGACGTATTTCATCCCCGCCTCTTTGGCGAGCTGCATCCACTCGTCGGGATTGTATTCGCTGGGATTGTAGGTCTTGTACTGGGTGTCGTACTCCGGGTCGATCGGGTTGCGCAGCCCGTTGTCGATGTCGCCGTTGCGGAACGCCTTGCGGTCCCAGCTGATCTCGACGCCGAGTTGGCTCGAGGGGTCCCAGTGCAGGAACATGCCGTATTTGGCGTCCCGGAACCACTGCATTTGCTCGTCGGTCGCGCGCAGGGTGTAGAGCATGTTGCACGCCTCGTCGATGAGGTCGCGGTCGGTGACCGGGTCAAAAACTGCTTCGGTGTCGCTGAGCACAATCAGCCCCTGGCCGAGGTGCTCCATTTGAAAGTTGGCGATTTCGCTCTGCTGCTCGTCGCCGCTCCACATCTGTTTGCCCAAAGCAGCTGCGGCCTGCTTAAGGTTGTAGTAGGTCGCGCCGTCGATGGCCGCGGTCTCGACGTCCGGAGCTTCCGCGTCGAGCAGGGTTGTGAAGAATGCCGCGGGGACGTAAACTGTCCCGTCTTGAACCACGGGTTTGGTCGACGGGTCAAACTCCCCCTGGATGTTGTTCTTATAAAACACCTCCGAACCGTGCAGCTCCTCGCTGTCCACCGTAAAATAAACGGCGTTTGCCAGACGGCTGGCGATGTCGCTTTGAATGGAATTGACGTTTGCCATGAAGTCGTTGTCGTTGTCAAACCGATTGTCAATTCGACTGTACTGCTCGGCTGTGAGCACTGGGCCGATCATCCAGCTCTGCTGTGCGCTGCCCGCCTCATCCGAGGTGCGGGGGGTCACCTCAAACCGGATGTATTTGCCTGCATCTTCTTGAGTCAGTGTGTAGTTGCTTCCAGTTGCGCCTGGGATTTCTGTGTATTCGCCCTGTTTGGTGTCGCAGCGCAGCCATCGGAAACTGCTGCCCGCTTCGGGGCGTTTGTTGACGTCATAATAGGTGTAGATTCCTTTTAGCTCAGTCCCCACAGTTTCCATTCCGGTGATGTAGGGACGGATGACCTGTACTGTTTCTGTGCCGGAGTTTAACAGGTCAGATGCCTGCACCGCTGTGCCCACTGTTGGCATCAGCAGGGATGCAGAGAGCAGGGCAGAGGCAAGTATTTTGCCCATGCGGCTGAAATTCATCCTTTTGTGTTTCATCGTTTTCTCCTTTATCGCTTTTTATAGGTTTTCTCTATTTGTGCTTGTTGTGTACGGCCCTCCTTTTCTCAACTTTAAAACTGTATCATTTGATATTCATATGCAATGATATCATATCATAATCGACAAAAGAAAAAAATAGAAAATCATGCAATCATGTAGTAAAATGAAATTATATTACGCTTAAAAATATCATTTTAGTTCATAAATTTTTCATTTTATAAAAAATAATCTTTTGTTTATAAGATTTTTATCCTTTTAACCATAAAATGCAATTGCTTTTTTCATCAAATATGCTATACTGAAAAAGGAGGTGAAGGTATGTATCGCGTACTGGTTGTTGGCGATCAGAATTCCGCTTCCTATCAGCGGGAATTAAAAGGATTTTCTGAGATTCAAACGTATTTTCAGGATCAGGCGGAATTTCGCATTGTGCTGGATCCAAATGAGGCCAGGAGACTTCTCTTTCATGGCCAGCCGCAGATTTTAATTGCCCGAACACAGTTTCTGTTCCAGTATGGGGTTGAAACGATGCTGGAGCAAAACCCAGTTTTAAAGATTATCCTCTCTTCTAACGACAGCACGCTCGAGCATATCGTTTCCTTTTTTAACCAAGGAATCTGCTATTATGTTCAAGAGCCGGGACTGACTTATGATTATATCAATGGAATTCAAAAAGCAATCAACCAACTGAAAAAACAAGAGGACCAATTTGAGCTCAAGAAGGTGAAATCGGCGGAATTACGAAATTATTGGCGGGAAAAGGAACTCAATCAGCTCGTCTGCGGATCTCTTTCCGCAAACGAGGGGACAAGGGTTCTGTCGGAGCATCTGAACAGCCATCGGCTGCCCGGGGCGTATGGCGTTGCAGTTTTTGAATTGGGTGAAAACGGGCTGTTGTCCGCCGAGGAGCTGGAAAACACCCGGCAGGCGGTTTTTTATCATTTGCAACAATATGCCTTGCAAAACGGCATATTGTTTTTCAACCAAGAAAAGCAAATTGTTCTGCTTTTGACAAAAGAAAGCCTGTTTTCTTCCCCCGACCGCACGACCGCAAAAAACGTCACAGTCCACCGCCTCCAGCAGCTGTCACGCTCTTTTCATTGCTGCATCAAAGCGGGGGTGGGATCGTGTGTGGAAAGGGTGGAACAAATCAAGCTGTCCTATCAGCAGGCGAGGCAGGCGCTTCACCTCGTATCGGGGTTTAGCAAAACCGTTTTGATCGATTACACGCAATATGGCAAGAATTTAAGCGGCCTGACCCTTTCCCCACAATTGATGAAACTTTTAAAAAGCCAAATTCAGAATCCCTCCGGATGGGCAGATGCGCTGGATCAGCTCTCCGCCCATCTCAACAGCCAGCCGGTTTTGTCTTCAGAACACATTCAATACGTTGCCTTTAAAATCTTATCTTCCCTTGATCAGGACAACGATGACCTGTTTAAGCAGGCCATCGGCCTTCGTACAGCGGACGAGCTTTTTGCTGTGTTGCGGGAGTTCGGACAGCCTCCGAAGAATTCCTCCAATACCGACAGCCTGATCAAACGTGTCACAGCCTATCTTTCGCAGAACTATCCCGATCCGAGCTTAAGTTTAAACAAGGCTGCACAGTCGGTGTATGTGTCGCCCTCCTATCTCTCAAGGATTTTTAAGCAAAAGCTGAACCTGTCGTTTACCGATTATCTTGTCAAGCTCCGGATGGAGGAAGCGAAAAAACTTTGTAAACAGAAGGGGCTCAAAACCGCACAGATCGCAGCAAAAGTCGGGTACCGGGATGCAAGTTATTTTACACTCTGTTTTAAAAAATACGTTGGGATAACACCGGGGCGCTACCGGAAAACCTATGCTTTTCAAACAATTGGGATGGATGAAAATCAAACAAACTGATTTTCATCCATCCCAATTGTTTGCATCGGCTTTCCTGAGATGCGGCAATGCCTTGCCCGCTGCGTTTTGTCATGGGCTAAAGAGAGAGGGAAACGAACCAGCAATTCTACAACACAATTTGACGCTTCGACAAATGAAAATGTATTGGGCGCATCACCTGACAGTGAGATAAGGATTTTGGGAACCGGTGGTATACATTTACCCAGAGGGAATGCTGCCGGTTTCGAGGCGCTGAACAAATCCCTCAGTTCTACCACATGCGCTGCTCTTGTTTTCCCTTTCCTTTCAACGGTAGCGATTTGCTTCGATCGATATTGGAAGTAACAGCTGACGGGAGCCTAGACCCGCTAAACCGGAGGTTTCCGACACGAGAAAAGCCCTGCAATCAATTTTGCAGGGCTTTTTGCTGTGATTTGTCCAAAAAAGCACAGGCAGATCTGGAGGAAACGAAAATAGCTGGGGACAACAAACAACGCATGGGGATGCCAGCAGAATGCTCGCGACAGCTGCGGGGAATCGTTGCAGGCAGAATCTGTGCACTCTGAAGCTGCGGCAAGGAGATGTCAAAACCAAGGGATTGCAGGATTAGGCAGGTAGAACGCGCGGGATTTCCTTTGCTGAATCAGACGCTTTGTGCCAGATGGCAGCAAAGGGGACAGCTATTTTCATTGGGGTGGTTCCGTTTTTCGGCAGCCCACTGGTAGGGATCGGACGAAAAGAGTGCGTTTCCGTGTTATGGAAACGCACTCTTTTTATCGGACTAGCCGTAGGAAATCGCTGAATCAAACCCGTCTGATGGCTAGGCGCATATTCTGCGGATAGATTTTGGCC
>CBCSOX010000051.1:0-14073 GCA_965141735.1 uncultured Oscillospiraceae bacterium
CCTAAAACTTCAGATTGCACCCACCTCCTGGCGGGTGCAATCTGATGTTCTTGGGGATTGTCAGGGGGATTCTTTCAAGAAGCTCCTTGACCGGTGTCTGAGGCAGCGCCTCAGCACCCCCACAGCCCCTTGAAATAAGGAGGCTTTCTATGAAACGAGTTGTCAAACTACTCAGTGTTGCCATGGCGGCAATCCTCTGCGTCTCAGTTGCGGGATGCGGCGGAAAATCTGACAGCAAGCTGACCAAACTCAAGGTCTGTGAAGTGACCCACTCCCTGTTCTATGCGCCGCAGTACGCAGCGATGTCCGAGGGCTTTTTCGCAGAGGAAGGGCTGGACATTGAGCTGAGCAACGGCGGCGGGGCCGACAAGGTTATGGCGGCAGTACTTACAGGAGATATGGACATTGGCCTGGCGGGCCCGGAAGCGAGCATCTACGTCTACAACGAGGGGCGCAGCAATTCCCCCAAGGTATTCGCACAGCTCACCAAGCGGGACGGCTCACTGCTCATCTCCCGCAACCCGGTCGATACCTTCTCCTGGGATGACCTCAAGGGCAAGACGGTGATTCCCGGACGCAAAGGCGGCGTGCCCTACATGACGCTCGAGTACGTCATCAAACAGAATGGGCTCGATCCCGCGACGGACATGACGCTGGACGACAGCATCCAGTTCGACCTGATGGCGGGCGCGTTCACCAGCGGCACCGCCGACTATGTCACCCTCTTTGAGCCGACTGCATCGATGATCATTCAGGAGGGCAGGGGATACCTTGCGGCCTCGGTCGGCGCGGAAAGCGGCGAAATCCCCTACACCGCGTATTTTGCCAACCAAGATTACATCAATGACAAAGCTGACATCATCCAAAAATTCACCAATGCGATCGCAAAGGGACAAAAATGGGTAGCAGAGCATTCGGCGGCTGAAATAGCTGAGTCGATTGTGGACCAGTTCCCCGACAGCGACATGGACACCCTGACCGCCGCCATCCAGAGCTACAAGGACATTGACGCCTGGAATGCGACCCCTGTGATGACCGAAGAGGCGTTTAATCGGCTCGAGGACGTCATCATCGAAGCGGGCGAACTCAGCGGCAAAGTGGATTTTTCCGCAATTGTTGACAACAGCTTTGCAGAAAAAGCGGCGCAGTAGCACAGACAGATCTGGGGGAGAGGAGCAGCGTCCTTTCCCTCCTTTTGTTGTACAGCGCGAAAATTCGGCACTGTACGGCATTCTTGACCCCCAACGCAACGTAAATTTACACACTTTCTGGTAATTTTTTCACATCTTTCTAATATACTGGAGAGGGCGGCCAAACGCCCGTGAAAGGAATTGATCCGTATGCACTATAGTTTTGATCTGTCGATCGGGCAGCTGCTCGACGACCCGCACTCCCGCAAAATCTTTGAACGAAACGTTCCTCAGCTGCTGCACCACCCCATGCTTAAAATGGCGCGCGGCTTCCGGCTGCGGGACATCGAAAAATACGCAAGCCAGGTGGGGATCTCTCAGCAGACCATTGTAAAAATTCGCAAGGAGCTCGATGCGCTCAACCGCAAATAGAGTTGTTATCCGCGTCGAGTGAGAACCCCCTCACAGCCCCGTCCTGTGGGAACGGGGCCGTGCGGACAAGCTTGTTGCCGATGCAAGAGGTTTTGCTCCCTGCCCGCGTAAGGCCCTGATTTTATCATATTTACATCCCCGGTTCCAGTTGGCCCTATTCGCGCAGTGAGCCAAGAAATAGTCGTTCTTTGCGCAGCGCCTAGTTGCAAAGACATCATCTCTTCAACTGCTGTGTTTTACTTCAGATATGTTTGTATTTTTACCCATTCAAGCACTGCAAAACATCATAGACTCTGGTACAAGCAAGTTGTCGCATGTATGTGCCACAAGTTTTCCTTTTATTTTCGTTTCATCTTATCCACAGTTTTATTGCAGACTTGGGCGTAACAGTGAATTTGTTTGCTTTTTATTTGACATATTTTAGTAAAAATGTTACAATAATATAAAAATTTTTTCAATTACACCTGATGTCTCCACCGCCCTCAATACGGCATATGTCCCATTCTTTTGTTCCTATGCATCGCAGTTCAGAAGAAAAGCAGTCCCTTTTTTCCTACGGATGCCGGCACGACAGCTGGACTTTTCCCTGTCAATACACCTCTCGGTGGAGAAGGGATGGGGCATCATTTTGAGAATGGAGCGGAATATACGCCGCTTCACTTTTCATGACGTTGAAGGTGACAATTCGCTGGGTGGAACTCATCAAAACCGAAAATAGCAGATAGTTGGTTTTGGGGCCCAAACACAACTAGGTTAAGAACCACACAGCATGCCATTGGACAGAAACAGTGGTTATTCTACCGTTTCAGGAGGTGAATCAAATGAATGAAGAGTTAAAAACCATATTGACTAAATTTTCGAAGTCCGGCTGGGATTTAATCGATTCCGTTTCAAAAGAGTATTTGAACGGAGCAGACAACAAACCGGCATTGATCCAGGCGATCAAACAGGCTGACGAGCAGTGTGGGAGCTGTGGGTGTGAATTTGACCCCTTGTACAAAACAGCCTTGCAGCTTTTGTAAAAAGCGGGGGCATAGCCTGACGAAAATCGCAGCGAGAGCCTCATCGACAAAAAATGCTCCTCCCCAGGCTGGAAGAAATTCTCAGCTTCAGGGAGGAGTTTTTTAGACAGAGCACTCTATTCTTTTGTTCTAACAATACAAAACCGGGGGAAAGCAACGCTTTCCCCCGGTAAGTCTGTCAGCAAAGTCGACACTTTTTGGAAGGGTCCCCTTCCGCACCTTTTCCCGCATATGCCGCCCAGCAATCCGACGCGCATGTCTCCGGATTGCTCTTTTTTGTAAGCGAACCCCCGGCTGAGCCGTGAGTCCGGGCAAAGCTTTTGCAATCCATAGGAAATAAAACTCCTTTTGGTAAGATAAAATGTAGCCTAACAACTGCACTATCATCCCCAAAGGAGGGCTTTCAGGTGCTGAATGGCAGGGTATGCCACGTGCAACTGCAACGATCCTATCGTGTTTGCCTCGAATTCCTGATAGAAGATATTTTACGGAGATGACAAAGCAGAAATAGGAAAATCCGAAGGGTGCTATGCGACTGGGAAGGGATAAAAATTTCGGGGGCAGAAGTGTGCACAGACCACATTCCTATATTGGCCGGCCTAAGAGAGTACAGAAAGATTCATGGGATTTCACGAAGAAAAGAAGCAGGATAGGAAACCACAAGAGAGAACGCAACCTGAAAAACAAATACGGAAGTCGTAGCCTCTGGTGTAGAGAATACTATGTGGATACAGCAGGAAAGAATTCAAAAAAATTGCAGAATATAACCGGAATCAGCTCATCGACCAACCCGTTCACGGGTAGCAAGCGACAATTTCCTGGCAGGTGTGGGCCGCAAAAAACGCCTGCAGGCGCTGTTAGTAACAGAGCCTTACAGGCGTTTTCTGCAAAGCCACCGGCTATGCAGGCGGATATTTATTTGCTTAAAATAAAAATTTTCAGGTATACGGAATTAAGTTTATTGCTTTGCGCGCAGCGCCCTTTGTCCGATGTCCCTGCGATAGTGCGCGCCTTCAAAGGTGATTTTTTCAACCGCTGCATAGGATTTGGCGAGCGCCTCGGATAGGTCGCTGCCCAGGCAGGTGACGCCGAGCACCCGGCCGCCGTTGGTTTTGAACACCCCGTCCTCAAACTTGGTGCCCGCGTGATAGATGACCGCGCCGCCGAGCTGACCGTTTTCATCCATCCCCTGCATCTCAATCCCCTTAGGGTAGCTCTGCGGATAACCGCCCGATGCCATGACCACACAGGTGCAAGTTTCATCCGAAAATTTTACGTCGATCTCCGAGAGCTTTTCCGCGTAAATCGCTTCAAAAATCTCCAGCAGGTCGGTCTGCAGCAGCGGCAGGACCACCTGGGTTTCCGGATCGCCGAACCGGCAGTTGTACTCAATGACCTTGGGCCCCTTGGGGGTAAGCATTAAGCCAAAGTAGAGGCAGCCTTTGAAGGGGCGTCCCTCCGCTTTCATCGCCTCAATGGTGGGGAGGAAAATTTTCTCCATGCACTCCTGCGCCACTGCGGGGGTGTAGTAGGGGTTGGGGGCGACAGTACCCATGCCGCCGGTGTTGAGTCCCTTGTCCCCGTCGAGCGCCCGCTTGTGATCCATCGAGGAGACCATCGGCTTGACGCAGTGCCCGTCGGTGAAGGAGAGCACCGAAACCTCCGGGCCGGTGAGGAATTCCTCCACAACCAGCTTGTTGCCGCTGGCACCGAAAATCTTGTCCTCCATAATCGAGTGGACAGCATCTTTTGCCTGCTCAAAGTCCTCACAGATGATTACCCCTTTGCCGAGCGCCAGGCCGTCCGCCTTGACGACTGTTGGGTAACTGTTCTGCTCTTTGATGTAGGCAACCGCGTCCTCCGCTTTGTCAAACACCTCATACCCCGCTGTGGGGATGTTGTATTTTTTCATCAGCTCTTTGGAGAACACCTTGCTCCCCTCGAGGATGGCGGCCCTGCTGTCCGGGCCAAAGGTGCGGATGCCGGCCGCCTCAAATGCGTCGACCATACCGGCCACAAGCGGGTCGTCCGGCGCAACCACTGCGAACTCAATGCCGTTTTCCACGGCAAACGCGACCATCTTCTCAATCTCCATCGCGCCGATCGGCACGCACTCGGCGTCCTTTGAGATGCCGCCGTTCCCGGGGGCGCAGTAGAGCTTGTCTACTTTGGGGCTTTCCTTGAGCTTGCGGACAATCGCGTGCTCCCGTCCGCCGCTGCCGACTACTAATACCTTCATATCACTGTTCTCCCTTAGTGGTGGAATAAACGGATGCCGGTGAACGCCATGGCCATGCCGTATTTGTTGCAGGTCTCAATGACGTTGTCATCCCGGATGGAACCGCCCGGCTGGGCAATGTACTGCACGCCGCTGCGGTGGGCGCGCTCGATGTTGTCGCCGAACGGGAAAAAGGCATCCGAGCCGACCGACACGCCGGTGAGCTGGTCGAGCCAAGCGCGTTTTTCCTCGCGGGAAAGCGGCTCCGGCTTTTGGTCAAAGAAGTTCTCCCACACCCCGTCTGCGAGCACGTCCATGTAGTCGTCCGAGATGTAAACGTCGATGGTGTTATCCCGGTCGGGGCGGCGGATATCCGCTTTAAAGGGCAGGCTGAGCACTTTCGGGTGCTGACGGAGGAACCAAATGTCCGCCTTGTTGCCCGCGAGGCGAGTGCAGTGGATGCGTGACTGCTGGCCCGCGCCGATGCCGATGGCCTGGCCGTCCTTGACATAGCACACCGAGTTGGACTGGGTGTATTTGAGGGCGATGAGCGAGAGAATGAGGTCAAGCTTTGCGCTTTCCGGAATTTCCTTGTTGTCCGTCACAACATTTTCGAGCAGCTCTTTGCCGATCTTGAGCTCGTTTCTGCCCTGTTCAAAGGTGATGCCGTACACATCCTTGTGCTCCACCGGAGCAGGGGTGTAGGCCGGGTCGATCTTGATGATGTTGTAACCGCCCTTGCGTTTGGATTTGAGGATTTCGAGCGCCTCGTCGGTGTAGCCTGGCGCAATGACGCCATCGGACACCTCCCGCTTGATCAGCAGCGCGGTCTCTTTGTCGCAGACGTCGGAGAGCGCGATAAAATCGCCGTAGGAGGACATCCTGTCCGCGCCGCGCGCCTTGGCGTAGGCGCAGGCGAGTGGGGAAAGCTCCAGGTCATCGACAAAATAAATCTTTTTGAGGGTGTCGCTCAGCGGGGTGCCGATCGCCGCACCAGCTGGGCTGACGTGCTTAAACGACGCCGCAGCCGGCAGGCCTGCCGCCTCTTTGAGCTCCTTGACCAGCTGCCAGCTGTTGAACGCGTCGAGAAAATTGATGTAGCCCGGCTTGCCGCCCAGCACCTCAATCGGTAGCTCACTTCCATCCTTGCTAAAAATTTTGGACGGTTTCTGGTTCGGGTTGCACCCGTATTTCAATTCCAGTTCTTTCATCTTGCAAACCTCCTATGGGTCTGTGCGTTTTCCGCTGGGACTCCGCCCCACACCCCGCTTAGGGAGCCTTTTGAAAAAGGCCCCCTAAGAACCCCCGAAAACTTTCGATTACGCCCACCATTCGGTGAGCGTAATCGAAAATTCTTGGGGATTGTTAAGGGGCTTCTTTCAAGAAGCTCCTTGACCGGAGTCTGAGGCAGCGCCTCAGTGGAAACGCAGAGACTTATCTGTTTTTGTTGACGATGCGGGTGAGGGATTCGTTGGTTTCCAGGTTGATAAAGCGGGTGAAGAGGGAGACTTTATTGTCCTCGTTGAGGCTGTCCCACAGGATGGCGGTGAAGGAATCGATGTCGTTGTTCTCGATTTCCACCAGGGTGGGTTCGCCGGAAAAGGAGGGGATAGGGCTCCCGTCACAGCGATAAGTGTGGAGAAAACGGCCGCGGCCGTTGATCGGGTTTTCATACTCATAGAAAAAACGCTGGGCGGAATTTGGGTTGCCGTTGGCGCTTTTAAGAATCGAAAGGAAGAAGCTCATCCCTTCCTCTGAGTTGTTTACCACACCTGAAATACGAGGAGTATAATTCGGAGCATCCGGTTCAAAGGTGCGGGTGCGCAGCGCGTCCTCAAAACGTTTTCCCTCTTTGAGGAATTCGTACACTGTATCAGTTTGGTCGCCGTTGGTCACAATCGTGGTATTGCCCAGTACACGGACCGGGGCGTAGATAATCAGCGACGGGTCTTCGAGCTTTTCCGGGTCAAACGCCTCGGTGCGAATGCCGTCCCCATCCGGGACAAAAATACGGTTGCGGCTGTTTTCGCTCCGGCCCATGATAAAATACGCGATCACCGCATGGGCGCCATCCGGGGTCTTTCCGAGGACAATTCCCCTGCCCGGATAGCTGTTGCCTTTTAATTCCTCTGCAAGCTGTTTGAGTTCCATGTTCCCACCATATCCTTTCGCTTAACCGTTGACAATTGCCTTGCCGTCAACGATTTGTATTCTTCCCTCGCAGAACAGCGACACCGCCTGAGGCAGCAGCTGCCATTCCGCCTGTTCCATCACGCGCTTCTGCAAAACTTCCGGGGTGTCGCCATTCTCAATGGCCACACTTTTTTGCAGAAGGATTGGGCCGCCATCCGCGACCTCATTGACAAAGTGGACCGTTGCACCGGTCAACTTCACGCCGTAGTCAAGCGCCGCCTGGTGCACCCGCAGGCCGTAAAAGCCGGGGCCGCAGAAGGACGGGATGAGCGACGGGTGGACGTTGAGTATTTGATTGGCGTATTCCGAGGTGATCTTGCTGCTGAGGATGTACATGAATCCAGCGAGCACGATCAGGTCGGCGTCCGCCTCTTTGAGCGCCTGGTAAATCTGCTCGTCAAACGCGGCGGGGTCCCCGATCGCCTTGCGGTCAACCACCTTGGTCGGCACGCCGTAGCTCTTAGCGCGCTCGAGCGCGTAGGCCGTCGGCTTAGAGGAGATGACCAGGCTGATCTTCCCGTTTTTGATCCGCCCCTCCTCCTGCGCCTTGAGCAGCGCGCCGAGGTTGGTGCCGCCCCCTGAGACGAGAACAACAATATTGAGCATGTCGGTTTCCTTTCGCCTAGAGGATTTCGATCGGCTGGCTGCCGTTCACGAGCTCGCCCATGATATAGGCGTCCACCCCGTTTGCCTGCAACACTTCAACCGCCTTGTCCGCATCCGCCTTGTCCACAGCAACGCACATACCGACACCCATGTTGTAGGTGTTGAACATATCCCGTTCCGGGATGCTGCCGACCTGCTGGATGACGTTGAAAATTGGAAGGATGCGCAACGAGGCCTTGTCGATTTTCGCGCACAGCCCCTCGGGGAGGGAGCGCGGAATGTTCTCGTAAAAACCGCCGCCGGTGATGTGGGAAACCGCCTTAACGGGCACCGCTTTGAACAGTTCGAGCATCGGCTTGACATAGATTTTGGTCGGGGTGAGCAGTGTCTCGCCGAGCGGCTTGTCGAGCTCGTCAAACGTCTTGTTCAGATCAGCGTTCTCGACGTCAAACACCTTGCGCACGAGGGAGAAGCCGTTGGAATGCACGCCGCTCGAGGGCAGGGCGATGAGCACATCACCCGCTTTTTGGGCGTTCACATCCACAATCTTCTGCTTGTCCACAATGCCGACGCTGAAGCCCGCAAGGTCATATTCATCCTCCGGGTAAAAACCGGGCATTTCGGCGGTCTCGCCGCCGATGAGCGCGCAACCCGACTGTACACAGCCCTCCGCAACGCCCGAAACGATCTTCGCGACCTTCTCGGGATAGTTTTTCCCAACCGCGATGTAATCGAGGAAGAACAACGGCTGCGCGCCGCAGCAGATGATGTCATTGACGCACATCGCGACGCAGTCGATGCCCACGGTGTCGTGCTTGTCGAGCAAAAACGCGAGTTTGAGCTTGGTGCCGACGCCGTCGGTCCCCGAGACGAGGACGGGCTCCTGCATCCCAGTCAGGTTGGGCTGGAACAGGCCGCCGAACCCGCCGATGCCGCCCAGGACCCCATCGGTCATGGTGCGCGCCACGTGGTTCTTCATCAGCTTAACTGCCTCGTAGCCGGCGGTTACGTCAACGCCCGCCTCTTTGTAACTATCGCTGAAACTTTTCATCAGTTGCCTCATTTCTCCGCCACAGCGGTGTCTTTTTTGGACTGTCGCGGCGCGGATTGGTGTAAACCGCAATCCAAAGCGGTCCGCGCCCTCAGACCTTTCCCAGGAAAGGCAATACAGATGTAATAGAATATATTACATCTGTAGCCAAGTCCGCTTATTTTTATGGAATCATGTACTCAAATTTATCTTTTGGCATTTCTGCAGGCGGTTCCACCGGGTATTCACCGGTAAAGCAGGCGTCGCAGAAATCGCAGTCCGCGTTTTTCGCAATCTGCCGAACGCTGTTCACGCTCAGGTAGCCGAGGCTGTCGACACCGATGTGCTTGGCGATTTCCTCAGTGGTCATCTTGCAGGCAATGAGCTTGTCCTTGCTGTCGATGTCGGTGCCAAAATAGCAGGGATTGGTGAACGGCGGGGAGGATACCCGCATGTGCACCTCGGTTGCACCCGCCTCGCGCAGGAGGTTGACAATGCGGGCGCTCGTCGTGCCGCGCACAATCGAGTCGTCGATCATGACCACCCGCTTGCCCTCCACGACAGCCCGAACCGCATTGAGCTTGATGCGCACCGCGTTTTCCCGCATCCGCTGGGTGGGCTGGATAAAGCTGCGGCCCACATAGCGGTTTTTGATAAAGCCGACGCCGTAGGGAATGCCCGACTGCTGGGAGAACCCGAGCGCCGCATCGAGACCGGAATCCGGGACGCCGATGACAACGTCCGCCTGCACCGGATGCTCGAGCGCGAGAAATGCGCCTGCGCGCAGACGCGCTTCGTGGACGCTCGCGCCCTCGATCACGCTGTCGGGGCGGGCAAAATACACATACTCAAAGACACACATTGCGCTCTTGCCGCCGCAGTGGGTTTCAATGGAACGGATTTCTCCGTTTTCGACAACCACGATTTCACCCGGGCGCACGTCCCGGACAAACTCTGCGCCGATGCTGTCGAACGCACAGGACTCGGATGCAAAGATCACAGCGCCCTCTTCGGTCCTGCCGATGCAGAGGGGGCGGAACCCGTGGGGGTCGCGTGCCGCAATCAGTTTTTGGGGAGACATGAGCACGAGGGAATACGCGCCCTGTAATTTCTCCATTGCCTTTTCGACCGCAGTTTCAATCGAGCCGGTGATCAGGCGGTTTTCGGTGATGGTGTAGGCGATGACTTCGGTGTCGCTCGTGCCGTGGAAGATCGCGCCGCGCAGTTCATATTCCCGGCGCAGGGCGTAGGCGTTGGTGAGGTTGCCGTTGTGCGCGAGCGCCATCGGGCCTTTCACGTGTTTAATCACGAGCGGCTGGGCGTTGGCGCGGTTGATGTTGCCGGTGGTGGAGTAGCGGACATGGCCGATCGCCATGTTGCCCTGGCCGAGTTTTTCCAGGCGTTCTGCGGTGAAAATGTCCGGGACAAGGCCGTTTTCACGGAAGTGGCGGATGATGCCGTTTTCGTTCACAGCGATTCCGCAGCTCTCCTGACCCCGGTGCTGCAGCGCATAGAGCGCAAAATAGGTGGACTGCACAACATCGGTCCTGGTCGGCTCATAGATGCCGAACACGCCGCATTCTTCTTTGATAGTATCAAACATCGGGTACCCCTCTTTATTCAAATCTCAAATGGTTGCTTACTGGCCAATGACGCGGCGGAGCATCTCCTGATAGGCGTGCTCTTCACCGCCCATATCGCGGCGGAAACGGTCTTTGTCAAGCTTTTCATGGGTGTTGACATCCCAGAAACGGCAGGTGTCGGGAGAAATCTCGTCTGCGAGGACAATTTGACCGTCATTTGTCTTGCCGAACTCGAGTTTAAAGTCCACCAGCTCGATGTCAAACTTCTTAAGGTAGTCTTTGAGCAGGTCGTTGACCTTGAACGCCATGGCTTTGATGGTGTCGATTTCCTCCTGGGTCGCAACGCCGATAGAGAGGACGTGATAGTCGTTGATCAGCGGGTCGCCAAGGTCGTCATCCTTGAGGCTGAACTCAAAGGAAGGCTGTTTGAGGACAGTGCCCTCTTCCACCCCAAAGCGTTTGGAGAACGAGCCCGCCGCAATGTTGCGGATGATCACTTCGAGCTTGATGATCTCAACTTTTTTGACCACCGTCTCGCGGTCGGAGATCTCCTCCACCAGGTGGGTGGGGACGCCGTTTTCCTCGAGCATTTTCATAAAGTGGTTGGTGAGGCGGTTGTTGATAACGCCTTTGCCGACGATGGTGCCTTTTTTCTCGCCGTTAAACGCAGTCGCGTCGTCCTTGTAGTCGACGATAACGCAGTTCGGGTCGTCGGTTGCGTAGACTTTCTTTGCTTTTCCCTCATAGAGCTGTTCAAGTTTTTTCATGATTTCAATTCCTCCACATCTATATCCTACAAATTCATTACTTGCTGATGTATACTTGCTGCCCACAGGTTCCCAGCAGGCTTCCAGCAAACAGGAGTACCCAAGCGGTTTGCCGGAGCCTATCAGGCAGCATTGCTGCAAACTGGCATTCCCCAACGGTCAGCCACAATCCCCTCACTGCGCCTCAACAGCTCTGTTGCACGCTGCTGTGACAGGCGGATTTTGCTTGAGCGCTTTATTCCAGCGGTGTTCCCGCCTTACTGGTTGATGGTTTCCTGAAGCTTCTGGTCTTTTTCAAGCACCTTTGCCTCCATCTCCGTTTTCATGTCGGAGAGCTTGCCCGCGAGGTCTTCATTGTACACGCCGAGGATCTGTGCCGCGAGGATCGCCGCGTTTTCCGCGCCGTCGATGGCAACAGTGGCGACCGGGATGCCGCTCGGCATCTGAACGGTGGCGAGCAGGGCGTCGAGGCCGTCGAGGGTGGACGATTTGATCGGGATGCCGATCACCGGCAGGGTGGTGTGCGCGGCGAGCACGCCCGCGAGATGGGCGGCCTTGCCCGCTGCTGCGATGATTACGCCAAAGCCGTTCTCCTTTGCGTTTGCAGAGAACGCACACGCCTGGGCAGGGGTGCGGTGGGCGCTCATGACGTGCACCTCAGCCGCAATGCCAAAGCTTTTGAGTTTATTGACCGCTTTCTGCACAACCGGCAGGTCGCTGTCGCTGCCCATGATGACAGCTACTTTTTTATTCTCCATGTGAATCCGTTCCTTTCACTATCTAAATAAACTACAACAAGCTGCGACAATTCCCTGTCGCAGCTTGCACTGATCCAATGATTCTGTTTTTGGGTACACGTAGCTCATGAAAGCCGAGCGAAATGTGAAACGAGCAATCTAAAATTGATCCGATTCGCATATCCTTCCATCCTTCCGCAAAGTATCCCAATTTACTGTTCTAGTATAATTGTAAAGGATTTTTTACGAAAATGCAATCTCTCAAACTGTCCAAACAAAATTGGTTTTACTGGGTATAACTGTCGGATTTCTACAATCATCGACCCGGGGTCTCGGAAAACGCCAAAATCTTCTGTGCAAGAGTTTCCAAATCCGCAAAGGTGTCGAGCATACCGCACTCTTTGCGGAACCGCGCCGCCCCATGAATTCCCTTGAGATACCACGCCGCGTGCTTGCGCGCCTCCTTCATCCCGATGAACTCCCCCTTGTAGGAACAGATCAGCCGGGCGTGTTCCAGCATGATTTCCATCTGCCGCGCAAACGGCGGGTCAGGCTCATACCGGCCTGTCTCCAGATAGTCCCGGATTTGGGCAAACAGCCAGGGCCGCCCGTAGCTGCCCCGCGCCACCATCACCAGGTCCACCCCAGTCTGCTCATACATCGCCTTGGCCGACTCAGGGGAGACGACATCCCCGTTGCCGATGACCGGGATTGAGACCGCCTCTTTCACCTGCCGGATAATCTCCCAGTCCGCCTCTCCCTGATACATCTGCTGGCGGGTCCTGCCGTGCACCGTCACCGCCGCCGCGCCGCTCTGCTCCATCCGCTTGGCAAATTCCACTGCGTTGACGCTGCCGTCGTCCCAGCCCTTGCGGAACTTGACTGTCACCGGCACCCTCGAGGCATCCGTGGCGGCCCGAACAATCTCCCCGGCGAGCACCGGGTTTTTCATCAGCGCGCTGCCGCAGCCGTTGCCCGCCACCTTGGGCACTGGGCAGCCCATGTTGATGTCAATGAGGTCGGGTTCGTAGCGCAGCGCCTTGTGCACCGCCTCCGCCAGATACCCCGGATCGTCTCCAAACAGCTGCACCGCCATCGGACGCTCCTGTACACTGACGCTGAGCAGCTCTTCGCTCTTGCGGTCGCTGTAGTGAAGCCCCTTGGCGCTCACCATCTCCCCCACCACATACGCTGCCCCGAACCGCTTGCAGGTTTCGCGGTACGCCCGGTCAGATACCGACGCCATCGGCGCGAGCGCAGCCGTCTGTTCGATCCGCACCCCGCCTATTTTGATATATTTCATGAACGAATCTCCTTTTTGTTGACTAAACCATATTTTAAAGGTAAAATTAATACGTGTCAATACAAATCTCCCTGGAAAACTGTCACTGAGGCTCTGCCTCAGACTCCGGTTAAGGAGCTTCTTGAAAGAAGCCCCTTAACAATCCCCAAGAACTTTAGATTTCCCCCATCACGGAGATGGGGGAAATCTAAAGTTTTCGGGGGTTCTTAGGGGGGCCTTTTTCAAAAGGCTCCCTGAACGGGGTGCGGGGCAGCGCCCCGGCGACAGTGATCAGGGGAAATCGATGGAGGGGCTATGAAAGTTCTGGCGGTAGATGGAAACAGTATTCTGAACCGGTCGTATTACGGGGTGCGCAACCTGTCCAATTCCAAAGGTGTGCCGACGAATGCGGTATTTGGTTTTTTCAATGTCATGGACAAAATGATCAAGGAAGTGGAACCGGACTGCGTGGCAGTGGCGTTTGATTTAAGCGCGCCGACCTTCCGGCACAAGCAGTACGACGGGTACAAAGCGGGCCGCAAGGGGATGCCGGAGGAGCTGGCGGTGCAGCTCCCGGTCACCAAGGAACTCATCCAGCTGTTTGGCTATCAGATTGTGGAGTGCGAGGGGTTTGAGGCGGACGACATCATGGGCACCTTTGCCCGCCTCTGCCGGGAACAAAACGCAGAGTGCGTGATTGCGACCGGGGACCGGGACAACCTCCAGCTGGTGGGGGATGGCGTCACGGTGCGGCTGGCGACCAACAAAGAGGCAATCCTGTTTGACACGGATAAAATTGTGGAAGAATACGGAGTGACCCCTCCGGAACTGATCGAGGTCAAGGCGCTGATGGGGGACAGCTCAGACAGCATTCCCGGCGTCAAGGGCATTGGAGAAAAGACCGCCCTCTCTCTCGTCTCCAAATACCACAGCGTCAGCTACATCCTCGACCACGCACAGGAGCTCGACGCGACGACCCGGGTGAAAAACCTGCTCAGCGCGGAGGGCGCGCGAGAGCTCGCTGAAATGAGCCGAATGCTCGGGACAATTGTGGACAACGCGCCGATTGACGG
>CBCSOX010000052.1:0-14061 GCA_965141735.1 uncultured Oscillospiraceae bacterium
TACATTTGCCCATGCGCTGTTTTTCTTTCTCTGCATTTTCTACTCAACCCGAAAGCTTTTTCAGAACTCCCAGGCACAGCCGGGGGGGTTCAGCTACAAAAAAGTCCAGCGCAAAGTTTGCGCTGGACAGGTTGTCAGAAAATTCATCCCGGACCATCCGAGGATATACTGTCGTATTGCTCGATGTCGCATGCCGGTAAACCGGCATCACGGGGAACTATGTAGAAAACGAGATATCTCCCCTTTTCCCAAATAGCTGACACGCTCTCCAGTGCAGGGCTTGCGCTTCTTTCTGCTTTTGAAGCAGCCGGCTGCTATTTTGAGAGACCTGTCACTGAGTCGACCGGGATGGTAAAGATGATGCCGCTGTCAGGGCGGGCAAGATCGCCGACAACCTCGTTCATCACCTTGTGGAAAGCCTTCTCCTGTGCTTCATCCACAACGGTAAAAATAGTCTTATTCTCATCGCGGTCAGGGTCGAGCAGCGCGCGCAGAGAGTTCATCAACGCGCTTTCCTGATGGTTGTAAAGCGTCCGTCCCATACCGGTGCTGTTGATGATGGTCGCACCTTTCACGCCCGCTTCGGCGAGCTTGATCATCAACTCATCCAATTTATCTGTGTCATTTAAGACGCAAATCAAAAGTTTCATTTCACTTCCTCCTGTTCTCAGTAAATTCCATAAATCAGCACCCATATTGTAACACAAATTCATCATGATTACAACGCATTTGGGAGTCAATATAAATATTTAACAGTTACGCAAAATTTATATGAACCGTTTGAAATCCGCTTTCATAGTATGGTATGAAGATGTTGCGGCTTAAAAAAAGCTCCCCATTTTTTAAGCAGAATGATTATTTTTTGCCAGGCATGGCAAAACTATCATTGGCAGCTACTACAGCTTCCGCAACAAAAATTTTCATGGGAGTGAGGACACGATGTCCGTAAAAAGGGGAGAAATCTACTATGCCGACCTCAGCCCCGTCGTCGGTTCTGAGCAAGGGGGCGTCCGCCCAGTTCTGATTGTGCAGAACAACGTCGGTAACAAATACAGCCCGACTGTAATTGCAGCGGCAATCACCAGCCAGCGGGATAAATCCAAGCTGCCCACCCACATTGAAATCGACGCTGCGACCTGCGGGCTGTCCAAAAACTCGGTGGTGCTGCTCGAACAGATCCGAACGATCGATAAACGCCGCCTCAAAGAAAAGATGGGAGAACTCGACAACGGGGCAATGAACAACATTAACAGTGCACTATCAGTCAGCTTTGGTTTGGGTGAATCAGGTGCTACATAATCGCTGCACCTTTACCCAGCTTTACAAACGCAATGGCTCCCCAGCCATTGCGTTTTTATATGTTTGAGAAGGAACCCATCTCCCTTCCCGGTAGGTCCGAAAGAGGATTCAGCGCGCATGTCGCTGGATTCCTTTTTTTCGCTGAAAACTAAGTTGTAACAGTCTGAATCAGAATAGCTTGCAAGCCCTTACACTTTTTATGGTTTTGTATAAACCACAGAAACAAAGGATATTATTTTGTAAAAATACCCCTTTTCTTTTGTCGAAGTTTCAGGTATAATGATGTTATTACTAAGGTTTAGGGGGGAGTATGATAGAAAATTTGAAAATGACAGCACTTGTAGCAGGGAGCAGAAGTCGGAGCACACAACTTTTTTCCTTCCGAGAGCAGGGTTTTATCCTGCCTGCTGCCCGGAAGTACGGCTTCCTCTATAAACCTGATCGATCCCAAACCATTGCGCCAGTCACAGTACGGCGGGCATTGCCAAAGCCTGCTTTAACCTCAGCGGGTCGAGCAGATATCCTATCAATCGATGCAGCCCGCATCCACACAATGCCTGAAGATATGGAAGGGGGCACGCTTTCTCAAAATCAGGCTGTCGCAGAGGATTTGTGCTCTTGTGCAAACATCTGGAAAGACAACTCCATCGTCTCCCTCGATGGATGCTGCCTCGCCTATAAGTTATCCTGGAAAGTCGTACTAGTGAACCTTGAAGCCGGAGCCCGCAAAACAATACAAGCATCTGAACTCCAAGGCGATCTCGATTGGGCGAACCCCAAAACACCGACGATGCAATTGAAGAATTACAATAACAGGAGGAACACCACATGGTAGGAATCAGTTACAAAAAATTCAGCAGTCAATACAACATGAAACCATTCAGCGGCGTACTGTACGGAGAGGTGCAGGGTTTCTTAGTCACTCTCAGCGAAGGGGCGGGCTACAAATCAGCAGCCGTCTGTCTCTCTTTCCCCACTCCTGAAGTCCAGCAAACCCTACTGGCTGAGCTCTACGCCCCTGAAACGGCAAAGCAATACCGGTTACAAGGAGTGCAGTGGTTGAGGACCGGAGTCCTCTCACTGGTGTTTCATGACAATCCAGGAACGCTCAAACAAATTCAGGCGTTTTTCGACTGGTTTTTCCCCCATCTCCGAGAGATTGGCGCGCAGGGAGTTTCCCATTGTACAATCTGCGGTCAGCCATTTGGTGAACTGCCGGGGTCGCTGAAATTCTGCAACGGCGTTGTCATGCCGGTCCACAACAGCTGTGTACATTCTGTCAAACGGGAGGCTGCGCAGGAAACAGAGGAATTCCGCTCCGAATCCAAACAGTATGGCAGGGGGTTCCTCGGCAGTCTGCTCGGCGGGATAGTCGGGGCGATCCCATGGGCAATTGTCTACTATCTGGGCTACTTTGTCGGCTGGCTCGGCCTTTTGATCGGATTTACCGTCAAAAAGGGGTATGAACTGCTCGGCGGTAAACCGGGCAGGGCGAAATTTTGGATCATTCTCCTGACCACGCTCCTTGCTGTCGCATTTGGGCAGCTGCTCGGGGATGGGATCGAACTCGCCAAGGCAATTGCAGACGGAGAACTGCCGCTGTTTACCTATTCTCAAATTCCCGGTCTGATTATCGACTCTCTCCTTCTCGACTCGGAGTATCTGCGGGCTACTCTGCTCAACTTCGTGCTCGGCATCGTCTTTGCAATGCTCGGAATCTTTGGAATCCTGCGGGAAGTCAAACAGGAGGGCTCAACCAGGGAAACCGAATGGCTTGACGTCGAGCCGACCACACTGTAGTCAAAGATTGTGCAGCAAGTGGATATACGATACGTTTCTTTGCGAACATCACCGTAAAACAAAACCCGCAGGCAACGTCCTGCGGGTTTTTCAGCCTGCCCAAACAAGCAGGAATCTGATGGGAGGTGCGCCGAATTGCTAGACTGCAATCGGCATGTTCCTGCCATTGCCAGAGGGTAGTTGAAAATCTGCTTTTGCCCTCTTCTCCTAAAAATCGGCTCGTCCGAATCCTGTGGAACCGAAAGAGGAAAAATTTGCTGCAGATGCTCCCTGTTCCTCAGCAAGAGAGCGGCTGCCTCCTCATCGCCGGCTAGATCAAAATGCAGACAGAATCCGCAGGCTAAACCTGCGGATTCTGTCTGCATTTGAGTTTTATATCCACTGGGGGATGCAGATCAATAACTCCCGTTGAGCATGATCTTCGCTGCTTTGTAAATATCACCACACCCCAGTGTCACCACCAGATCACCCGGCTTGGCATGGCTCAAAACATAATCGGAAATTTCCTCAAATGTTTTAAACCACACGCAGCCATCGATTTTGTCCGCCAGATCCTTTGCATAGATCCCGTAGGTATTCTTCTCCCGGGAGCCCATAATTTCGCTGAGCACGACCTGGTCTGCGATGCTCAGTGCCTCCACAAAATCGTCAAGCAGCATGGCGGTCCGTGAATAGGTAAACGGTTGATGCACAGCCCAAACCTTGTTGAAATGAAGCGATTGAGCTGCCTGCAGGGTAACCTTGATCTCAGCCGGATGATGGGCATAGTCGTCTACAATGGTAATTCCGTTGATTTTGCCCAACAGCTCAAACCGTCTTCCCGCTCCTTTAAAGTTGCCAAGCCCCTCGGCGAGCTGCTCAGGCTGCACCCCAGTTTCAAGCGCTGCGGCGCAGGCAGCCGTGGCGTTGAGTATGTTGTGGTCACCTGGTACAAAGAGATTCAGGGACGTCAGGCGCTCCCCTTTGTGCATAAGGTCAAAGGTGGTGTGCAGCCCATCCACATGCTGCACGTTCGCCGGATAGTAGTCGTTTTGATCCGAAAACCCAAAGGTCACCTTGCGCAGATCGACCCTGCCGGCCACTTCGGCAGAATTTGCATCGTCCCCGTTGTAGAGAATGCATTTTGTCGCTTTGCGGCAAAATTTTTCAAACGAGAGTTTGAGATTCTCCATTGTTTTAAAATAATCCATGTGATCGCAGTCAATGTTGAGCACAACAGCGATATCCGGGGAGAGATGCAAAAAGGTATCGACGAACTCGCACGCCTCACAGACCATGACCTCCGAGCTGCCCGAACGCCCATAGCCTCCAATTGATTTGAGCTTACCACCGATCACCGCGGAAGGATCCTTTCCCGCATCCAGCAGGATTTGGGTGAGCATCGAGGTTGTCGTCGTCTTCCCGTGGGTACCGCTGACGCAGATGCAATCGGAATACCGCTCTGTGATCAGCCCGAGAAGCACGCAGCGTTCAATTGTGGGGATCCCGCTTTGCTTTGCCGCGATCAGCTCGGGATTGTCCTCCATGATCGCCGCCGTGTGTACGATGAGATCTGCTCCCTTGATATTTTCCGCCCGATGGCCCAGGGTGACCGGTATGCCGAGTTCACGCACCATGCGCAGAATATCGGATTCGTTGTTGTCCGAACCTGTTAGGTTGTAGCCTTCTTTGTGTAAAATCTGGGCAAGCGGAAACATCCCAGAGCCTCCGATGCCGATAAAATGAATCTGTTTTTTTCCCTCTAAATAATTGTGGTCCACCGTTTCCATTCCTTATCAACTCCAAATCAATTCGTTGCATTACCCTTCTATTATATTGCATTGTAGTGGAAAAATAAACACCTAATTCGGAGGATCGTCAAATTTTTCAATTCCACTGGTTTTGTTTAAAAAAAAATTAAAATTCAAACTTAGAATTCATTCAATTTAGAAACAATTCGTACACAATACCATTGTATACTGAATAATAGTAGTTTGGTAGGAGAGCCTGAATAAGATTCCACGAAAGCCCAATAATAGCAAATAGAGGGTGACAGTGATGAATTCAAGGTATGAATAGACGGAGGTATGACTGTATGAACATCACCGAAATCAGAATCAGAAAAATTTTAACCGATGGCAGACTGCGGGCGGTTGTCTCCATCACGATTGACGATGCAATTGCGATTCATGACATCAAGGTAATCGAAGGCCCTGAAAGGCTGTTTGTGGCTATGCCCAGCCGCAAAGAAGAAAATAACGTTTTCCGCGATATTGTCCATCCAATCTCTCCCGAGGCGCGTCAGTACCTTGAAACAATGGTGCTCGACGCATATAAACAGCAGCTCGCTACCCAGGCGGCAGAAGAAGAGCTCGCTGCACAGACCCACATCGACGAAGAATAAAATTCACTCAGAACAGGCGGACATTCACTTTGTCCGCCTGTTCTTTCCTTTCACTATTCTTTTTCCATAAAAAAACCAATAACAAATTGACGAAAATTTTCTCCCTTTTCCCAAGAACTATGGTATAATAAAAATATCATAGAAAATCATGATTCCATTAAAGAGGAAAAGAGCAGAAATGAAAAAATATCGTAAACAAATTTTGTTTTTAATTGACCTGGGAATCGCGGCTTTCGTCTATTTGGTGCTCCTAGGCCTATGCAGTCTCTACGACAGCTATATTGTTCAATCATTCCAAGATCTCCGCATGTTTGGGATTGACCTTGCTATTTTTTTATCCTGCATCAGTTTTGTCTTCTGGCTTCTCAAGCTGTACGACAGTATCTGGCGCTATGCAGAGCTCGAGGAATACATTTCGCTCATCGGCGGGACGGTCATCGCGTTTTCAATTTATAGTATTCTCAGCCGATTGGTGCTCCAATCAGGCATCTCCATGATGTTTTCCGCAACCGTTTGTTCGGTCACCCTGCTGCTGATGATCAGCCTGCGCTTTATCTACCGTCAGTTCCGTCGGTATTCCATTGCTCAAAACGCCCAGGCAAAAGTCCGGCTGGGGATTGTCGGAGGGGGCATGGCGGGCGCCGCTCTGCTGCGTGAAATCGCACGCAACCCCAAATACGCCTATGAACCTGTCTGTGTTTTTGACGACGATATCGAAAAAATAGGTAAGTTCATACATAAGGTTGAGGTGATCGGCTCGATTGACCGTGTTCCGGTTGAAAGTGAGATACAAAAACTCGATGAAATTATCATCGCAATTCAAACGATCACCGCAGAACAGCAGCGCAGAATCATCTCAATCTGCTCCAGAGCAAAATGCCGCGTTAAAATTTTACCCGACGCACTGGGCAGCGCACAGGAAACGACCCAGGACAGCTCGCTGGTGTCCCGCGTGCGCAACATCAATGTGGAAGATCTGCTCGGAAGAAATTCTGTCCAGTTTGACAACAGCAAGGTGGGCCCCATGCTCACCGGAAAATCTGTCCTTGTCACAGGTGGCGGCGGTTCAATCGGTTCAGAACTTTGCAGGCAGATCGCAATGGCGCACCCAAAACAGTTGGTTATCCTCGACATTTATGAAAACAACGCCTACGATTTGCAGCAGGAGCTTCTCTTCCAATACGGGGACAAGCTCCCACTCTCGGTTGAAATCGCTTCTGTGCGGGACAATGAAAAAATTGAACGCATCTTTGCCAAATACAAACCTCAAATTGTCTTCCACGCGGCTGCACACAAACATGTTCCGCTGATGGAAAACTGTCCGGATGAAGCCATTAAAAACAATATCTATGGAACTTACAACGTGGTGCATGCGGCAGACCGTCACAGCGTTGAAAAATTTGTTCTGATTTCCACAGACAAAGCGGTGAATCCGACGAATGTCATGGGCGCATCCAAACGTTTCTGCGAAATGATCCTACAGAGTATGAAAAAGGTCAGTAAAACGACCTACGTTGCCGTTCGATTTGGGAACGTACTAGGCTCCAATGGATCCGTGATTCCGCTTTTTGAGCGTCAAATCAACAACGGAGACCCTGTGACCATCACGGATCCCAGGATTATCCGCTATTTTATGACAATTCCCGAGGCCGCCCAGCTGGTTCTGCAGGCAGGCGCTATGGCCAAACGCTCGGAAATTTTTGTACTCGATATGGGCCAGCCGGTTAAAATTCTTGACCTTGCAGAAAATCTCATCCGGCTATCTGGCTATACGCCATATAAGGATATTCAGATTGAGGTCACCGGTCTGCGCCCAGGAGAAAAACTCTACGAAGAATTGCTGATGAAGACCGAGGAGCTTGTTTCTACCACCAATCATAAAATTTTTATTGAGCGGCAAAAAGAAATTTCCCAGGAAGAACTGACGGACAAGCTGATTGTCCTGCAAAAAGCGCTTATCTCAAAAGAGGATACTGCCATTAAAGAAGCTATGAAGCAGGTTGTCCCCACCTACCGCAACCCGGAAGAGGTAAACAACCTGGGAATCAAGGTCGACTACAGCGAGGCGAGACAAAAAGCCGGCCTTACTCCTGAGTCTGTTGTGGTGTAAGCGAAAACCCAACTCAGCGGTTTGTTCTGTTGCAGCGCAATTCAATTTCTCATTCTGCAATTCTTTTATCTGATCAAACGGCACAATGGACCGGATTTCTATACACCTACGTCCCGTTCCACAAAAAACTCCTTATACAGCCCCCTTTTTTCTGTCAGGCGAACACCGCCAGGATACAGAGAAAGGAGGCTGTTTTACATCGATATGACTTTTCCACAACAGCTGTGCTTGGATAAAATCTCAGGCCACACAACAACTGTTCAGGCAGGTTTTTTAATTCTTGAGCAAAAAGTCTGTCGCTGATTGAAATCACTCAACCGGACCTATTGTGAGCGAATCAAAAGCAACAGGTTCTTTCCCCCGAGATTGTTTAACATGAATGTATCAAGCCAGCCCTATTTGGCAACTGTGTTTTTCAACGCATTGTAAAAACAGGTTTCTGCGATCCATTTTTCTCTTGATGCTATGCTGTTGTCCATCGGCCTTTTCCCAACTTGAACTGAAATAGTCTAATTGTCAGCAGTCCTCTCCATGCTCAATTCGCATTTTAGAAATATCTATACAGAAGATTTGCTTCCTTTTTTCTCTATTCTACATGGGACAGAGGTTTGTAACGCCTGTCGGGTTGTAGAGTACAATGACGCCGCTTTTGAATTAGCGGTGATTATTTCGTGCTTTAGCGAGAGCCACCGTCAAAAGGGCGTAGCCCTCTATGTGGGCGGGATGAAAGCGAAAGCCAAGAGACATCCTCTCAGACAGAATGGGGAATGATCAAGCCGCCAAACAAAGAGTCTCCTGTGTCCAATCGTGAGCACAAAGCCTGTCCCTTAAGGTGTGTATTGAGATGTTCAAATTCGAGAACGATTACGCTCTGATCAAATGCGTTACCGTCCCCTTGTGGGTACCGACAATTTTTCCCGCATTTCGGAAAGGGTTTGTTTCCATTTCAATCCACGGCACCCTTGTGGGTGCCGACGTGGGACCGTGATGGGATCCGACTGACAACGCCGGATATTTCAATCCACAGTACCCTTACGGGTGTATATTGAGATTTAACAGCAGCCGGGAGGTGCTAGATGATCTTAATTACCGTCCCCTTACGGGTACATAAGATGGGTATGCAGGTATCCTATCATATTTCTCCCACAAAAACTGAAGAATACTCAGATTCAATCAGCTGCGAAAGACTTTATGGCAAATCAGATAAGATTGGTATAAATAGACGGAGCAGAACGCATAGAAGGAAATCGGATGCCGGATCATGGACATATCCAGGAAAGCGCAGGGTGGGGATCGTGTAAGGGCAAAACATAAGAGGATGGAAATTGAAACATTGGATCAACTGGATCGTATGTCAGTACGGTAGACATGAATTCTGCAGCGGTACAAAAATAGATGGGACAACAAGGCAAGAGCAGATCGAAGACAGTCCGGATAGCAAGACCCGTTCAAGAGCAGCAGAGAATCATCATGCCACTAAGATTTGAACAAAATGAAAGCCAGCGTCAGGTAGACGCTGGCTTTTGTCATGATCTTAGAGACTGTTCTTCATGCCATCTCCCTTTTAGAGATGACCATGACTGATAAATACCTAGTGGACTGTTTTTCCCCGAATCTGTCTTGCTGTCTCATACAACAGGTCCACCCGGTCAGCGGGCAGTTTAGTGCTGAGAATCTTCATCGCTTGGTCATAATAGGAAGGCCTAGTGGTCATGTTGTGGCAATCCGAACCGAGCACCATCCTCGGTGCCCGTTCCATCAGCCGCAAAGTCTTTTTCCGTGTACGGCGCTCCACAACTGATTGCGCATTAAACTGACAGATGACCTCAGGAAGCATCATCAATGCCTCCACCATATCGTTTCCCGTATAACTAAGGCATCTCTCCAAATGGGCGATCACTGGAATGAGGCCGAGATTGTAATAAATATCCTCAACTTGCTCCACTTCCTTGGTTCCAAAATGCGCGTAGGGCATTTCCACCAAAAGATAACGGGAATTTCCAATTGTCAGCCGTCTAATCTCCTCAGCGGTATTAATGCCCCGGGTAAAATACACCTCAGCTCCCAAAATAATTTCTATTTTGGACTGGCCTGCAATCTTTTCATAGGCATGTTGGCGATGTTCCAAAAAACCATTGATGTCCTGTTCTGTCGAATAAAAATGCGGGGTTGCAAATACCGTCTCAATCTGCTGGGAGGCAAGCTGGTCGAGCATCTGCGCGGATTCTTTTTCATTTTTTGAGCCGTCGTCGATGCCCGGAAGAATGTGCGTATGGCAATCGATGTACATACTTTAAACTTCCTATTCTTTATAGCTTTTGTATTTCATGTAGCGGTAATAACGGGACTTGCGTTCATTTCCGGCGTGGGTGACAACCGCGCCCAAAATTTTCATTTCTGCAAACTCGAGGCTTTTGATCGCCTTTTGCAGCGTCTCATGCTTGGTCTGATTTTGACGGATTACAAGCACCACACCTGCGCAGACGTCTGCAAGGGCAAGTGCATCGGATACGATATTGATCGGGGGGGTGTCCAGAATAATATACTCA
This sequence comes from uncultured Oscillospiraceae bacterium, assembly GCA_965141735.1. Taxonomy (GTDB): domain Bacteria; phylum Bacillota; class Clostridia; order Oscillospirales; family Ruminococcaceae; genus Massilioclostridium. The sequence goes on from CBCSOX010000052.1 coordinate 10,142, forward strand.
TACGTTTTATTGAGTTCCTCAAGCAGGTCCTTCATCTTTGAAGAACTGAGCAGTTCTGTGGGATTGGGAGGAATCGGCCCCGAAGTAATTAAATCGAGATTTTCCCGAACATCATTGACAATGGTATTTTCCGGCTTGGTAAATCCGCCCAGCAAAGAAGAAAGACCGTTTCCCTTAGTCAGCCGAAAAATTTTATACTGGGTGGGTTTGCGCATATCCGCATCAATCAAGAGCGTTCTTTTCCCAGTTTGCGCCAAGGTGATTGCAATGTTGGTGGCTGTTGTTGATTTTCCCTCGTTGGGCAAGCTGCTTGTGATGACCACCCGTTTGTTTTTCGCATCCGCCAGCGCAAAGGAGAGGTTTGTCCTCATCGTCTTATACGCTTCGGTAATCGCAAAAGGGGACGTCTTGCCAAGCACGACATCCAGATGCGTATGCTTTTTATGATTTATACTCATATGCATATTTCCCCTTCTTGGTAGTAGATTCCAGTTCTGGAATGCAGGTCAGGACCGGGATACTGTAGTGGGCGGCTACATCCTCTTCTCCTCGCACAGTTGTGTCAAACATTTCCATAAGAAGCACAATCAACACAGCGATCACCGCACCAGCCAGTGCACCGATCAGCGTATTTTTTGCTGTACTCGGCGAGCTGGGGACACTCGACGGCTTAGCTGTCTCGAGCACCGAAACCGTGTCTTCTCCAATACCAATGACACTTTTGATCATCGCGGGGGCAAACTCAGTCACTGCGTTGGCGAGGTTTGCCGCAAGTTCTGGGTCCTCACTTGTTGCGGTAATCCGCATAATCTCTGTTTCCCCAACTGCGCCGAAACTAAGCATCGAACGCACTTGGCCCACTGTCATATCCAGCTTGAGCTTGCGGATTACCTGGTCAATCACCTCAGGTGTCTGAGCGATCTGTGAATAGGTGCTGATGAGTTTCTGGGATGTTACCAGATCGGATCCTGAAATTATATCTACATTATCTGTTTTCGTTCTATTGTTGACATACATAGTCGCGGATGAGGTGTACTGAGGGGTCATCAAAAACTTGGTAATACTAAAAGCGCCCAGTCCGCCAATAATTAGGCAGAGTACAATAATCCATAACCGCTTGACAAGTATACGCAAAATCTGCTTTAAATCAAGGCTTTCGTTCACTTTGTTGCCTCCTTAAATCTATTCCTCATTATTATACCATAAAGCAACACCAAGTGCAAAATGTATTTCTTAGAAAAAAATAGATTGGCAGATTGGATAGATATCAGTCTATATCTCCTAAAAAAATTGTTAATTCCACATTGTTTATTGGGTTAATTATTTGACTTTATATATGAAATAAGGTAAAATATGATTAGCTATTCAAATTTTCGTCAAGAGCACAGCTTATAATGTTCCTTCCCGGAAATAAGGAGATGAAAAAATTGGACGAAGCAGGAATCAGTAAACTAGATCTAAAACGCTGCAACCGCATGCAAATCCTTAAACTGCTCAGACAGGATGGCCCAACTTCGCGCATTGACATTTCCCGCTCACTTGAACTCACCCGCGCAGCTGTGACGATTATCACCAATGAAATGATCGAGTCTGGCATTCTCTATAAAAAAGGGGAAGTCAGCACCGCTGGAAAAAAACCCACGCGGGGACGAAAAAAAGTGTTGATTGATATAAACCCAAATTACAAATTTACCTTTGGCGTTGTCGTTGACAGAGGCGTTGTCAGCGTTGGACTCTCCAACTTAAACGGCGAAGTGCTCGGCAAACGGTCGGAACGGCTGCCAGACCTATTTGACGTGGGCCGTATGCTCGATTCAATCATCAACCATGTGCGCGACATAAAAGCAGAGAGCTGCTTGGGGAGCGAACAGATTCTCGGGCTTGGCCTGTGCATTCCCACACGGCATTTTAAAGAGCTCGGTGTCATTCAGGGCGACCGGCAGAGGATGGACTTCAGCGCCCTGTCAGAGCCACTGCAAAAAGCGCTTGGCTTCCCAGTTGTGGTTGAAGAGCTGGTCAATTCTCTGGCGCTTGCAAACATTGATTTTGGATATCCCGAAGACAAAAAGCCGCGCAATATGGTTTTTGTCCGCTATCGAAAAGATATTACGTCTTCTGTAATTATCGACAATCAGATTTATTTTGGCGTGCACAACCGCGCGGCCGAGTTTGCACACACAGTGTACGATGTCCAGGGTGACCTATGCGAACTGTGCGGACAGCGGGGCTGTGTCAGCACAAAAATCTCCGGCGCCGCCCTCACAGCACAAATCGATTCAATCTACTCCAGTGAGCTGACACCAATTCTTTATGGTGCCTTGGGCGAAACCTCAATTGCTCCCGGGCAGCGGGCTCTCAACGAACAGCAATTGTTTGGGGATGAATCCATCAAACGAATTCTGTCAGAGGCTTCCCGGTATCTTGCAATTGCAATTCTCAATACAGTCCGGATGTTTGATCCTGAGAAAATTGTATTCTTCGGAAAAATGCTGGAAAACCCCGCATTGGTCGACTGTGTAAAACAAAATTTAGCTAACTATCTCGATGCAGAAACAATGGGGCTGTTGTCGGTCAGCAAAATTAAAACCAAGGCGATCTATCTCGCCGGGTGTTCCGTCGCAATTCGCGATCTATTTATTAAAAAAGGCGCACTGTAATTCACTCATTTGGAGGTTGATTTCATAATGAAACTAATTGAAGTAAAATCCCCTTTTCAGTTCCGGGTCAAAGAGGTAGAGATTCCTCAGCCCAATGACACACAGGTACTCATCCAGGTAAAAGCCTGCGGCGTCTGCGGCACAGACATGCATATTGCCAAGTCTCAGGCCGAGGATTGGGAATCGTTTGGACATGAAATTTCAGGAGTTGTCGTGGAAATTGGTAAAAATGTGACCACCTGTAAGAAAGGGGACAAAGTTGTCGTCGAAAGTGGCTCCTTCTGCCACACCTGCGATATTTGCCGCAATGGTCGGGTGGACCTCTGCACTGAGGGGTTTCACACACCAGAACTCGAAATACAGGGATATGCAGAGTACATGGTTTTGCCGCAGCAGTGTGTCGTGCCATTTGACGGAATTGACTTTGCCCAGGCAACGATCGTTGAACCGCTTGGTGTGGCGCTCGACTTGTTTTATACAACGGATGTACAGCTCAATGACGACGTCGCGGTGATCGGCCTAGGCCCCATTGGCCTCATGGCATTGCGGCTCGCAAAACTCGCGGGTGCGCGAAACATCTATGCCATCCAACGGTCCCGAAAATCCCAAGCGAGGATTGCACTCGCCAAAGAGTTTGGAGCAACAGAAGTCATTTTTACTGACGAAACCCCGCTCAGTGAGTTTCCATTTCCGCGCGGAGGGGTGGAAAAAGTAATGGTGACAGCCTCTCCCTCCACCCTGCCCGACGCCTTTCACATCGCAACAGTTGGTGGAATCATCGGCTATATTGGAATTGACTATGGCCCCGGTGGTATGGTCACCTTTGATGGAAATGAATTTCACTTTAAAAAACTTCAGCTTCGCTCATCCTATGCCGCACCTGCACTCTGGTTCCCCCACTGTCTAGAACTGATGAAAAGTAAAGCAGTGGATCCCTACAAAATGGTGACGCATACCTTCCATATGGATGAATTCCAAACCTACTTGGATAAGATGCGCAACAATTCTGGCGATGTGGTTAAGATGGTTATGGTGAACGATTAAAACGGGCATACATCCCAAAATATAAAGAAACCCACCAGCTTAGCTGGTGGTACTACATATGCGTGCAAAGCCGTATGCGACTGACAGCGCCTCAAGGCGCACATTACAAACAACGCTTGTAATGTGCTTACATCCGGTAGCCGATTGCAAACAGACAATCTTTTCATATTCGTTTCGCTCGGTTCACGCTCTAACCTCAGCTTCTCGTATGCTTTCTCA
>CBCSOX010000053.1:0-13930 GCA_965141735.1 uncultured Oscillospiraceae bacterium
CCGCGTAGTAGACATAGGCGCAGGAGAGCCAGTTGCGGTCGACTTTGCCGTTTTGGTTGTCATAGCCGAGCCAGTCGCCAAAGGTATTGTTTGTGATGATGTAATCGTGGTCGGTGTCGAGGTTCTGGTAGAACTGGAACACTCGCATCATGCTGTCATACGCCATTTCAATGTAGTACTTATCCCCTGTCTGGAGGTAGGTCTCGTAGGGGAAGACAAAGTAGGCGGAGGTCCAGGTCGGGTCGATGAACCCGTATTCGTCCTGTCCCTGCGGCATGGAAGCCGGTTTGGGAACCCGGCAGAGGGGCTGGCCGTTGGGGTAGATGTTGTCGTACATCGTCTTCATGTAAGCTTCCGCCGAGGTGTAGTCCGCGAGCAGCATGGCGGCGGATTCCTTGATGACCGACGCGTCGCCTGTCCAGCCGTCTTTTTCACGCTGCGGGCAGTCGGTGTAGTTGCCCACAAGGTTGGAGATCTGGGACTGGCGGTACATGTCGTACACCTGGTTGAGGCGGTCGTTGGACGAGGTGAAGGAGCCGGTCTCGTCGAGATCATCGCTGACAAAGCAACCGGTGATGTTGTCCGCGGTCAGCTCGCCGGGGAAGTTATCCACCTGGACATACCGGAAGCCGGTCGAGAAGAACTTCGGCTCAAAGGTATCATTTCCTCCCGTGAGGGTGTAGGTGCTGGTTGGGAAGTGGTAGGTGGTGTTGGCGTAAATCGAGCCGTCCGCGTTGGCAAGCTCGGAATAATGTACCGTGACCGTACTGTTTTGTTCGCCCTGGAGGTTCATGCGGACATAGCCCGACATGTTTTTGCCAAAGTCCACCACATAGCTTTCCTGCTGGGCCGGGAAGGTCCATTTGTCGGTGTCGAGGGTGTCGAAGTTGTCCTCCCACACCGTTTCGCCGTTCTGGATGACCCGGATGTAATTTAAATCAAATGCCTCGGCGATCGTGGCGCGCAACCCGAGCGGACCGGAGGTCTGGCCTGGTGCAAACTCGCAGGTGTTGACAAGCTCGTCGCCGAGATAGGATTTGACGGTATTGCCCACGACTTCGATGCGCATCTTGAGCGGGACGTTGTACTGAATGGCGCTGTTGGGATAGCTCTCCCGCTGCGACCAATCACCCGGCTGGTGGGTTTTGTAAACGTTGCCCTCTGCGACGTTCATCTGCCAGAGCGCGGCGTTGGGGCTGCCCGAGCCGAAGATCAGGCCAAAGGCATTTTCCCGAATGGTGGTTTCGAGCTCAATGATGTAGTCGCCCGAGAACGACTCCTTGGTGTAGTAGATGCCGCAGTTGGTGGGCAGGATGAGCTGGCCGTCCTTCACGTGCGGTTTGGAGGAATCGCCTGCGGATTTGTAGATGCTGACAGGCTCCACCTCCTGAACCACCTTGCTCGCCGACACCGCGGGTTCCACGATGGGGTCTGCCGGGAAGGTCCACCGGTCGGAATCCACCTTGTCAAAGTTGTCCTCCCAGATCACCTCGCCGTTTTGTGTGACCTTCAGGTAGTCCATGGTGAACGCTTCGCTGACCGTCGCGCGGATGCCGAGCGGGCCGGAGGTCTGACCTTCCGGTAACTCACAGGTTTCAACGAGCTGATCGCCGAAGTAAGAGGTGACAGTATTGCCCTTGACCTCAATTTTCATGATCAGATCGGTATTGTACTGAATTTCGTCATAGGCTTTGGAGCGGCCCACCCAGTTGCCCGGGTTGTGCATTTTAAACAGGCCTCCCTCTGAGACGTTGAACTGCCAGAGGGCGGGGTTGGGGTTGCCCGAGCCGAACAGAAGGCCAAAGGCGTTTTGCTGGACGGATACCTTTGCTTCAATCGTATAATCGCCCGAGAACGACTCCTTGGTGTAATAGATGCCGGCGTTGTCCGGAACCACCATTTTGCCGTCTTTGCAGTAGAGGGTGCTTGCGCCCGCAATCAGTGCGTTCGTCCAGCTGCTGTCTTCAGTAAAGTCGTTGGTGTCCCAGCCCGCGAACAGGTTGGGGTTTTGGTCTTCACCCGAAAAGAAATCTGCGCGGGTGACCGGGGAGGAGGCGTTGGCGCGCCAGTCAGGGCCTGTCCCGATCACCTGGGTGGAGCCATCCTTGTAATAGATCTTCACCATACCGATCGCCTTGCCGCCGAGCGGGGTGACGTTGCCGAGCAGTATGCCCACGGTGTTTTGGCCGTTTTGCAGATAGGGCAGGAGATCGTGAGTGTTGTAGAACACCCGCACATCGGGAACTGGCTTTTTGGGGGCAAGGACGATCTCGCCGACCTTTTGGCCATTCACCCTCGTCTCGACGAGGGAGGTGCTGCCGACATAGGCGCGCGCCCGGTCGACCTGGCTGAGGTCCTGCTCCAGGGTAAACGAGGTCTTCACCATCTGCGCCCCGCCGCCGATCCACTGGCCGTCGAGCTGTGCAGGGGCTGTTTCAAACGATTTGACTTCGCTCATGCCGCTTTCGTTGTTCTGTTCATCCCGAACGTTGACCTGCCAGAAATACACCATCTCCGGTTTGAGGTTTTGCGGGCAGATGCCAGTTTGGTCGGGCGATTCAACCCAGCCGCTGTCCCAGGCCATGTTCCCCGCCGCGTCCTTGACCACGACATGGTACGCCTTTTGCTTCATGCCGCGCTGGGAGGCCTGCAGCTTCCAGCCCAGGCGCACGTTGTCCGCCGCGATGCCAATGTCGTACCTCGATGAGGTCTGGAACGGCTGCACCGCGATTGTCTGTGTGTCACTCGCGTAGGCCGGTATGGCTGTTACTGCCATGGATGCGACCATGACCGCTGCCAGCAGCCCACTGAGCATTTTTTTCATCTTCATTTCTTTCCCCCTGTTGGTTGAATTGGTTGTATATCTCTGCCAAATTTGTGCAGTAAACCTGTAAGAGAGACTCGATTTTTGACAGATTTTATACATATTAAATAATAGCAAAGTTTGTTTGGCGGTACAATAGTAGATATTGCTCAAAATATACAAAAATATTGCTTGCTGCTGGACTCCTTCGTGCTGCGGCCAGCATTCCAGCAGCTCAACGGAGAGCTGTTTCATAAAATTATAGAAGTTTTCTTGCTCTCTTCTTCTAGGGCTATATCAGCGTCGTGCGGCTTGCTGCCGCTTATCTTACAGTGCGGCCTCCTGAAGTGGATTCGTTTGAGCGGCAATCTGCCAGAAGATACAGCATGGTCGATTGTTCCCCATGCGCTGTTTGAACGACAGATTCAGAAGTTGGCAAAATTGTCGGGATTCACCGCAGCCAGTGGCAGGCATTGTCAGGCTGATTCGCGTAGACGGTCAACCCGTGCGGAAGGTGAACTGAATGAGAGATCTTATGGGTGAACTCACTTGAAAACAACCTGCTCGAAGCAATCACAAATATTGTCTAGAAAAACACAAGGAATTGCTGTTGTATAATATGCACAAATATTATAATATATGATAATAAAATTGCAAAGATACAATTTTAAATTAGCAGAATACAAATAAATAAAACTGTATTTTTTTATAAATTATTCTTTTTTAACATTTAAATTGATTTAAAAACACAGACAGCTGTGGCGCTATTTGAAAAGGGCAGGGCAGCAGGGACCTAGAGGAGTGTCTTGTTGCCCCATGAGAAGGAAAAACAAAGGGAGTTCAAGATTCCCCGTGTTTTCCAGGCAGCTTCCAGTAGCAGGATGATGCAATCCTGATGGATACACACAACAAGGAGGAAAAAAATGAAACAGAAAAAGAAATGGGGACGATTCGTGGCCGGACTGCTCGCCGCAGCCCAGACAGCGCTCATCAGCGTGACGGCATTTGCCGCTGTGGGTCCGTCTTCAGCTGCTGCTCAAGCCGGGGATGGGCTTGAACTGTGGTACAACAAGCCAGCGACGAATTACAATTGGGTGAGCAGCTCAAGCACCAACCCCAACGACCTGCAGCCCCTTGTCGTCGGCAACGGCTACATGGGGGCGGCGTTCTACGGCGCGCTCGGGACGGAGAAAATCCAGCTGAGCGAAAAGACGCTGTGGAAAAGCGGCCCGGATTCCCGGCCCGACTACAACGGCGGCAACAAGACCGGCGCAAATGTCAACCTGCCTGCCCTGCGGGAAGCGGCGTTTGCCTATGACCAGAAAACAGTGGACAGCATTGTCAACACCGGGGCGTTCTTTGGCAGCGTCACAGAGCGGGGAAGCTACCAGGCATTCGGCGACCTCAACATCAAGTTCGATAATCCACCCGCTTCCACCCCCAGCGATTACAGACGGTTCCTCGACCTCGAAAACGCGGTCGGCGGGGTGGAGTACACCCAGGACGGGGTGAAATACACCCGGGAGTACCTCGCCAATTACCCGGAAAACGTGCTGGCCTTCCGCCTTTCAGCGAGCGAGGCCGGGAAGATGAACCTTTCCCTCGGGGTTGATCCTCTGGTGACCGAGAAGATTGGCAGCGGCAAGGAGACCAAGGTCAACGTCGAGAAAAAAGTGGAACACAACGACACCCAGACGGTGACCTTCAACCTGAAAAGCAACAATATGAAGGCTGTCTCCCAGATGAAGGTGCTCAACCAGGGCGGCTCCCTCTCGGCGACACAAGACAATGAAATCCGAGTGGATGGCGCGGATTCTGTCGTTATCCTGCTGACCATCGGGACCGACTACAAAAACGAGTACCCCAGCTACAAAGGGGAGGACCCGCTGCCCGCAGTGACCGAGCGGATTGAGGCCGCCGCACAAAAGGGATATGACGACCTCAAAGCCGAGCACATCGCCGATTACCGTTCCCTCTACGGCACGGTGCAGCTCGACCTGGGCGCGCCCCAAAGCGGGCTGACGACCGACGAGCTGCTGCGGCAGTACCAGGCGGCCTTTAAGGCGGGAGACCTGACCGACCCGAAGTTCCGGGAATTTGAGATTCTCGCCTTCCAGTTCGGTCGGTATGCCCTCATCTCCTCCTCCCGCCCGGGCGCGCTGCCCGCCAACCTGCAAGGGGTGTGGAATGACAACAACAGTCCGATGTGGAGTTCAGACTATCATTTGAACGTCAACGTTGAGATGAACTACTGGCCCGCGATGAGTACCAACATGGCGGACACCATGCTCTCAATGATCGACTATGTGGACAGCCTGCGCGCGCCCGGACGCGTCACCGCGCGGGAAATCTACGGCATTGAGGACGGCGGCTGGTTCACCAACTGCTCCAACAACATCTTTGGCTACACCTCGCCGCACGACAATTACAACTACGCCTTTAACGCGGCGTCCAACGCCTGGCTGTGCGAGACAATTTTTGAATACTACCGCTTCACCGGGGACGAACAGATTCTCCGAGACAAGCTTTACCCCATCATGAAGGAGGCGGCTGAGGGACTGTCCAAACTGCTGGTGGAAGACCCGCGCGACGGCAGTCTGGTGATTGCGCCGAGTTTTTCCTCTGAGCACGGGCCGATTACCGTCGGCACCACCTATGAGCAGTCGCTCACCTATCAGCTCTTCAAAGACGTGATCGAATCGAGCAAAATCGTCGGGGACGAGAACGACCCGCTCATCGCCACCCTGTCCGCGCAGATGGAGCGCCTCGACCCGATCCGCATCGGCGAAAAGGGCCAGATCAAGGAGTGGCGGGAAGAGGATATTGTGGAGATCAGCCGCCTTGACACTATGGAGGGAGAAGGGGACGAGCAGCACCGCCACACCTCCCACCTGCTCGGCCTGTTCCCCCTCTCGATGATCACCCCCGAGACCCCCGAGGCGTTTGAAGCGGCCCGAGTGTCGCTTGAAAAGCGCGGCTTTGGTCAGACCGGCTGGTCCCGCGCGATGAAAATGAACGAGTGGGCCCGCCTGCTCGACGGGGCGAGCTCACTGAAAATGTACCAGGGCATTCTCGCCGAGAGGACGATCGCCAACATGTTCGACACCCACCCTCCTTTCCAGATTGACGGCACCCTCGGCCTCACCTCCGGCGTGGCGGAAATGCTGCTGCAAAGCCATGCGGGCTACATCCAGCCGCTGCCCGCCCTGCCCGAAGAGTGGGGCACCGGAAGCTATTCCGGCCTCTCGGCCCGCGGCAACTTTACCGTCGACGCCTCCTGGGCGGACGGGAGCCTGACCAGCATGAAGCTCGTCTCCAACAAGGGCGCCGAAGCAGTGCTGCGCTACAACAGCATCGCAAAGGCAACTGTGCTCGATGCGCAGGGAAATCCCCTGCCGTTTACCGTCCTTGACGACAACAACATTTCCTTTGCCACAGTGGAGGGTGGAACCTATACCATCACCCCAGGCGTCGCCGCCCCAACCACCATTGAGCGGGAGGCGGTTGAGCCCCGGCCCGAGCCGGTGGAAACCTGCTACCCCAACGCCTACCAGATACCCGCCGGCTTTGAAGAGATCGGCGTGAGCGAGAGAGAGCTCCCGATTTCCCGCGTCTCCCTGCCAGGCGACGACGGCGCGGACATCCGGATGTATTACGACGCGAACCGCGGCGAGCTGTCGTTTGTCGCTTACCAGCTCCCCGCCAAGCAAAAGAACGCGGTGGTTGAGGTGATCAGCGAGGACACCGGACTGCCGGTCGCCCGCCGCATCCTTCCGGTGGAACACTTCAGCGGCCTGCAGGCGGATTTCCAGGTGCCTGCCAACCTCTCGGGCAATTACCGCCTCACCATCAGCATCGAGGGAGAAGCAGCCTATGTGACCCGTACATTTTCCCTCACAGCCGGGGAGAGCGTCTATGACCTCGCCTCGCTGCGCCAGGAATACGACCGCACAAGCAGCTTGCTCGCCCGGGATTACACCGACGCGAGCTGGGGTACGCTCCAGGCAGCCAAAGCAAACAGCCTCGCGCTGATCGAGAGCGAACAGCTCCCCTCGCTGGAACAGATGACCACAGCGCGCGAGCAGCTGCGGATGGCCCGCGAAGGCCTCATCGCACGACACGAGACACAAATCATCTCCCCGGCCTCAAACAACATTACCACCGAAGGGAGCTGGGATGTCAGCGGAGGAAAGCTGGTTTCCACAACACCCGGCGACAGCATGACAGTCGAGTTTTACGGGGAAGGCATCCAGCTGATCGGTCGCGCCAACACCGACTGCGGCAGAATTGAGGTATACCTCGACGGGGAATACGACAAGACAGTGGACCTCTATACCTTTGAGAGCGGGAATGACAACTGCGTACTCTACAGTGCGCGCCAGCTGCCGCTCGGCAATCACACCCTGACTGTTCAGCACGCCGGGGGAAGAAATTACGCCACCGGACAGCGGGTGGTGCTCAACCAGTGCAAGGTGGACGCCCCCAACCAGGGCAACGTTGTGCTGGGGGACAACCTGCTGCGCGGCGCCTCCGTGTCAGTCGATCCGGCGGACGCGACGTTTGATTCCCGCCCCGGCTACGAGCCTGACAAATGCGTGGATGGGGACAGCTCCACCCGCTGGGCGACCAAGGACAACACCTCTCCCACCCTTATTTTTGACTTGGACGGGGAGAAGGCCTTCAACCGCTTAATCGTCAAGGAAGCCGCCGGCTTCATCAACCGCGTCTCGCATTACGAAGTGGAAGCGTTTTCAGACGGGGCCTGGAAAGAGATTGCAAGCGGCATCGGCATCGGCGCCAGCTGTGAAATCGAGCTCCCTCAGACCACCGCTTCCCAGCTCCGGATTCACTTTACCACCTCCACTGCCCAGGGGGTCACCCTTTCGGAAGTCGAACTCTATCAAAGCGAGCGAATGAGTCTCGAAGCCAACAACACCGCAGCAGCAGTTGCGGAGAAGTTTACGGTGTTTGCGCCCGCGATTGGAGCGGACAAACTGGTGACCAGCGCGGTGCCAGTCGGGTTTGAAGCTTCCCTCATCGCGTCGGACAACCCCGAAGCGGTTGCCCTCGACGGGACCATCACCCCCGCTGCGGCAGAGCAGCAGGTTGTGCTCACCTACCGCATCACCAAGGATGCCGACGGAACCACAGCGGACAAACAGCTCACCGTCACAATCCCCGCGCTTCCCGCAGAGCAAAGCGCAGAGTCGGTAGCTGCCTCCCTGTATGTCCAGCAGCCCTCGGTTGGTTCCGCTCAGGTGCTCACCTCGGTGCTGCCCGCAGGCTACCGGGCAGATATTGTGGCTTCCTCCCATCCCGAAGTGATTGCGCTGGACGGCCGTATCACAACACCGTCTGAACAGACAGAGGTGACAATTTCCATCCAAGTGAGCAAGCTCAGCGGCGGTACCACCGCGCAGCGCAGTTTTTCCCTCACCGTTCCGGTCGAGCAGATGGAGGAACAGACCTATCTCTGCAACGACCCGTCGGTGACCTACAGCACTGCGATTTCCTCCGGCACAACTGGTGTGCGCAACCAGTGGTTCTACAGTTCAAATGCAAGCGACCTGGGCGGAAAGGTGCTCGCCTACAACTACCAGTCTGGCGAGCTGCCCTGGTTTGAAATCGAGTTCTCCGGCGAGCAGATCTCGCTGCTCAACCGCACAAAAAATGACCAGGCGAACATCTCTGTCACCATCACCGACAGCGAGGGGAATGTGGTGGCCGGCCCCACCGAAGCGATCTGCACTGCCCCCAACGGCGCATATCAGCAGGTCATCTACACCTCGCCCGCCCTCAAGCCGGGCAGCTACATCCTCCGCGGAGTGGGCCAGCCCACCAAAGCCGGACAGTACACCATTCTCAATGCCTACAAAGTCTCGGGCAGAACTTCTGGGACGGACGCGGAAAAGCAGGCGCTCAGCGAGGCAATTCACCGCGCGGACAGCCTGATCGCAGCGGGCGCACCCGACCGGGTGGACAGTGCGCACAAGTGGGCGTTTATGACCGCCTACAACACCGCAGTCGCAGCGCGCGACAGCATCACCGCGGGACAGGATGCGGTTGATCAAGCGTGCAGCGCCCTCGAAACAGCGATTTCAGTTCTGGAAGGGCTCCAGCCGGACAAAACTGCGCTCGATGAACTGATCCAGGAGGCGCAAGCGCTGGAACCGGGCGATTACCAGGACTTTGCGGCAGTGGAAGCCGCACTCAAAGAGGCGAAACAGGTCAGTGAGAATCCCTATGCGACACAGTCGCAGATCGCCGCTGCAGCCGACGCGCTGCGTGAAGCAATCGACTCCCTCAAGCCGGTGGAGGAGCCCTCCGATGCGGACAAGACCATACTCAACAAGGTAATTGAAAAAGCGGAAGCGCTCAAGCGGACGGACGAATTTACCAACGCGATTTCCAGTGTGCAGGCGAGTTTCAACACAGTGCTCGACGCTGCCAAAGAGGTGAGCGCCGACGCGGCTGCCACCGAGAAAGAGGTCCAGGACGCCTGGATCACCCTCATGACCGAAATTCACAAGCTCGGCCTCCAGCAGGGCAACAAGGACGCGCTGCGAGAGAACTACGAGCTGTACAAGGAGCTTAACCTCGACCTCTACATTGACAACGACACCAAAGAAAACTTTGTCACTGCTCTCGCGAATGCGGAGGCAATGCTCGGAAACGACGATGCAGTGCAGAGCGAAGTCGACGCTGTCAACGACGCCCTTGTCGCGGCGGCCAATGCCCTGACCCGGCGCGGCGACAAGAGTGCCCTTCAAACGCTGGTGGACAGCACGCTGGGCTTTGAAAAGGACAGCTACGCCGTCGGATGGGATGCATTTGAAACAGCCCGCAGCGCGGCAAACGCCGTCCTTGCAGACAAAGACGCGACGCAGGACGAGGTCAACACAGCGACCGACGCGCTGCTCAAAGCAATGCTCGAACTGCGTTACAAGGCGGACAAGGAACTGCTCAACAAGGTGATCGCATCGGCGCGGACACTCGACCTGAGCGGCTACTCCACGCAGAGTGTCGAAGCATTCCAGGCGGCGCTGGATGCCGCCCAGCAGGCCGCTGACAACCAAGCGCTGAGCCAGGACGACCAGGCTGTTGTCGATAAGGCGCTCAGTGACCTGACCGAAGCGATTCAGGGTCTGCAACACCAGGATGGGACGCTGGCCCGCCTGAGTGTAGACGGGGATGGCGGCATCACCCGTTCTGCCAGAACAGGGGAAGCGGTTCCGGTTGCAGCAGTTGTGCTTCTGCTGGCCGCAGGATCGTTGGCGTATGCAAAGCGCAGAAAGAAAAACTAAAGCCCCCAAACACCCCTGCTGCAATTGCAGCAGGGGTGTTTTATGATTGCCATTGAACTTAGGAAAACCCTCGGCTCTACCGGGGGGAAAGAAAAAAGCCTTGGCAAATAGAATGGTTGAAGCCAGTAGTAAGGCAAAAGAAATGGATCTATTATCCTCAATAAATAATTTTATAAGAGGAGATATACAGAAGTGTAAGGATCACTGTAAGCTTTCAACAGCCAAGTAAGACTGGTTTGCCAGTTGCAGGGCGAGCGATGCGATGATACTTTTCAGTACCTTTTTCAGGGGTCTGTGCAAACCACCCGCTTACGAGTAGTTTTAACTTTGGCATAGTATCGGCAGAGGAATGGTTTCCCAAACAATAAAATGAGACCTGTATGTATCCCTAACAGAAGTGGGGAATCTCCAAGGTAGGTTATTTGAGACTGGAAGAGATGCCTGTTCCACCCAACCTATTAAATAGTTTTAAAAATTGACAGAATCAATAGATTAATACAATTGCATTGAAAATAAACTGTGAATATGTTATTATGAATTCGGGTTGAAAGCCTTCAATCCAAATATTTTATCAAAGGAGAGAAAAGATGAAACTCAAAAAAATCTTATGCGCCCTGCTGTCCGCCGCAATGATCGCATCGGTCTTTGCGTCTGCACTGCCAGTCGGGGCGGCGGAGGGCGGCATCCGAGTATCAGATGCCTATCAAACCTCATCGCGCTACGACCTCGGGATCGCAGCGGACAACGTGCGCCTCAGTTGGGAGCTGGATGCGGCTGATCGGGGGATCATACAGTCGGCATATCGCGTTGTCGTGTCGGATGAGAACGGTCCTGTCTGGGATTCCGGCTGGACCGAATCGGACGAGCAGACCGGTATTGCAGTACCTGGACTTGCGCCCGAAACTGTGTACACCTGGAAGGTCAATGTCAAGGATCAAAACGGTGTAGAATCGGGTTTTAGTGAGGAAAAAACATTTGAAACTGCCCCCGACCAGGTGAAAGGAAACTGGATCGCCTCCAAAAGCCTGCTGCGCAAAACCTTTACCTTGGATCAGGGAATCGAGAACATTGAGCGGGCGCGCTCCTACATCGGCAGCACCTCCTATATGGAGCTGCGGATGAATGGGAGCAAGGTCGGTGACCTCGTCCTCTCCCCGAAAAAACCGGTTCCCGACATTGAATGCTACTACAATACCTACGACATCCTGCCCTATTTGCAGGATGGTCAGAACACCGTCGGCGTCATGGTGAGCGCGGTCAACCCGCTCGGCGACCGCGCGGCGGGAATGATCAAAATCACTTACAAGGACGGCTCTACCCAAGTGATCTCAACCGACACCACCTGGCGGGCGAGCGCTGTATCCGAAATTACCCGGGAAAACCTCTCCTCGGGTGAGGACGTCGACGCAAATCTCCGGGACGGTTGGGACACCAACAGCTATGTGGAAAACGAAAACTGGGCGGACGCCGTCCAGGCAGGGCCGATCTCGGTGGACGGCCAGCTGCAGGTCCCTTCGGACAGCGGCATCTACTACAGCAAACAGTCCTTTAGCGGGGACTACACGGTGCAGGTGCGGGTGACTCCGCTCACCAACGCATTCGGCTTTGTGTTCGGATCAGGCAATCCCAACCCCGGCATGTGGCAGTTCAACATTGAGGGGGCGGGTGTGCTGCGCGCCCATTTCCCCGGCGGGTGGACCACGGTTGACACCGTAGCCAGCGACGGCATTCAAAAGGGAGTGCCGATGGACATCACGCTGGACGTCGCGGGCAATACGGTGACCACCTCGGTCAACGGCACCCCCATCCACACCGCGCAGCTCGCGGATGGACAGACCTCCGGCCCGCTCGGTATGCGCGCCGCCCTCAACGAGAGTTTTTCCCTCGACCGCATCGCGGTGGTGCAGGACGGGGTGACCACCTTTGAGGACAACTTTGACACAGCGGACCGGGGCAAATGGAGCTTTCCCTCCTCACCCAAGCTCTCCCCTTCGATCATCGGAACCAAGGTGATCCAGGAGGTCAAGCCGGTCTCCGCCACCTCGACCCAGGCAGTGGACAAGACCCGCCCCTACACCGAAAACGGGGAGCTCGTCATGCCGGAAAACTGCGGCAACTTTTACACCAAGCAGTCGTTCTCGGGCGACTACACCATTGAATGGGCAGCCAAAACGAACAATGTCTGCGGCTTCCTCTTTGGCAGCGGCGACCCGAATCCCTTCATGTGGCAGGTTGCGGAGAGCTCAGGCGGTTCTCTGCGTCTCCACCGCCCGGGCAGCTGGGGGGATGTGCGCGTCGCTGTTGAAGTTCCCGGCGTTGACCCGGCGAACGACTGGGTGCCGATGAAGATCGACATCAAGGGCAACCACGTCTCCACCTACATCGGGGAAACCCTTGTGGACGAGTACGACGCGCCCGAGGGGACGACCTCCGGCCCGCTCGGCTTCCGCATCACTGTGGCTGAGGACAGCCGCATTGATTATGTCCGTGTCATCCAAAACGGGGAGGTTGCCTTTGAGGACAACTTTGACCGGATTGACTCCTCTAAATGGACCGGGTTCATCGAGCCCACCACCAGCTACATCCTCGATTACGGCAAGAACATGCAGGGCTATGTCAAGGTGGACACCTCTGGACCGGCCGGTTCGACCATCGCGGTGAAGTACGCCGAGCTCCTCAACGAGGACGGCTCGATCAACGGCAGCACCACCTTCCACCACCCCAAATGCAGCTACACCCTCTCAGGCGGACAGGATTCGTTTGAGCCCCGCTTTTTCTACACCGGGTTCCGCTACGCCGAGGTACAGGGGGTGCAAGGGGAGTTTGACCCCGACGACTACACCGCCTGCTTTGTCAGCGACGATCTCGACGTAACCGGGACGTTTTCATCCTCCAACCAACGCCTCAATCAGGTCTTTGACATGTACTACCAGTCCCAGCGTTCCAACCTGATGAGCAACTACACCGACTGCCCGCAGCGCGAAAAGAACGGCTGGACGGGAGATGCATCGGTGGTCAAGGAATCCTCCGCCATGCTGCTCAACGACTACACAACAGCTGAGGCCTTTATGAAGACAATGTACCAGGACATCACCAGCGAAGGGGAGCCGTTTGTGGTTGTGCCTTGGCCCTCCACCGACATCGCCACCAACGCGGGCTTTGACATCACCTGGACCTCGGCCTATTTTGTCTTCCCCTACCAGACCTACATGCAAACAGGGGACCGCTATTACATCGATATGGCTTATGACTCCCTTGTGCGGGTGTTCGATTACTTCAAGTCCCTTGACACCGACGGGGACTACCTCTTTACCGGCAACACCTACGGCGACTGGCTCGGCTACGACAACCAGGAAGGCAAGCTCGACCGCGGGTTCCTGACCATGCCGTATTTCTACTACTGCGGCGCGCTGCTCTCCGCGATGGCGGAGGAAACCGGACGGGACCACGCGGCGCTCGACGAGTACCTCGCCCACATGTACGACGCGATCCAGGCGGCCTACAACAAAGAAAGCTATTTCAGCACCGAGACCCAGACTGCCAACGCGATGGCGCTCGATTTCGAGCTCGTTCCCTCCTCCCAGAAAGAGAAGATCGTCGAGACGCTGGTGAACGCTGTCTCCAATGCGGATACAACGATTAAAACCGGCGTGCTCGGCACCAAATCGATTTACAACGCGCTCGGCGAGGCCAATGAGCACAAGACGCTGCTCGACATGACGATCACCCCGAAAAAATGCTCCTTTGGCTACATGATCGACAACGGCGCGACCACCCTGTGGGAGTACTGGGACAAAGCCGGCGAGACCTTTAACTCCCACCT